>NZ_CP097485.1 GCF_023546765.1 Methylobacterium tardum | reverse complement strand
CAGGGTGATTCGGTCGGCCGCCTCGATGGCGCACCTCAACTCGTCGGCAAACATGGTTCTCGGCCCCGTGAAAGGGCCGCAACAGGTCGTTCCGGGCCGCCGCAGGGGCGTCCGGTCCACAAGGCAAAGCCTCATCGTCGCGGGAATTGGCGTTCCCGCTTGACGCCCGGGGGCGTCTCATGGCTTGTGAGGGGTGCATTGGGGCCTCACAGGCCTTTTCGATTTCGACGGCCCTCCAGTTTGGCGACTGGGGGGCCGTTGGCTTTTCAGGGGTCGACTTGCGGCGGCGTGGTCTCCTGATGCTCCCGGCGACTCGCACAGAGCGCGCGCCAGCCGGACATGGCATGTCGGCCGGGCGGCACGGTTAAGTCAACGTTGAGGTCCGCCATGGGGCTACTGGATCGCTTGCGAGATGTGTTGCGCGAGCGGCTTAGTCAGCCGCTGCTCCAGAAGAACAGGGCCTACGGGCAGCCTGGGAGGCGGCTGATCGATTGGGGCAGCGATCACGAGGATGCTGGCGCCGATATCTCGGCCGAAATGAATGCGTCCTTCCCGCCGCGATCCGATGCCATGCTGCGATCGGGTTTTGACCCGCATCGCGATTATGATGCTGAGCGCGCACGAGCGTCGCGGCAGTTCTCCGATGAACTCAAGCGCACATGGCAGGCGGGCAAACCCTACAGCCCGTGGGTTTCAGGCGCTGCTTGGTGGGTAGGGCTCTGAGGCGCCTTCAGCGTCACGCGCACGATAGCGACGTGGGGCGGCTCGGGGATGCCGAGCAAGGCGCTGATCGCCTCGTGCAGTGTCAGCCACCTTCGCATCAGGCGCAGCGGGCCGGCGTCAGCGAGACCGTAGCCCAGCGACACGACGACGTGCAGCCGAAGGTCGAGGAGGCGCACCCGCGCCAGCAGGATCAGCAGCCGGGCGAAGTCGGGCCGAGACAGGCGCCGGATCTGCTGCGCCAGGGTCGGGAGCGTGGTCGGCATCAGGCGCGCTCCAGCAAGTCGGCGAGGAAAGCCCCGGCCGCCGCGATGACGTTGCCGCGGCCGCGCCAGGGCAGGATCTCGGCCTCGGTGGTCAGGATGGCCGGCACCTCCGGCAGCACGGTCTCGGGCAGTTCCTCCTCGGGGTCTTGAGCGTCCCCGCACCGGAATGCGCGAGCGGCGTTCGTGGGGAGCGACTGCTGGACGGAATGGCAAGTCGGCCTAGCTCTACCGCGTCGGCGTTCCGCCGACCTCCACGCCCGTCCTGATTGCTCGCCCCACGTGCTAACCGGGCGGGCGTGGATGCTGAGATCCGGCTCGGCAAAACGGAAACCGTTTTCGAGAAGCGAAATCGTTTCGCATTTGCGCTCCCCAGCTCCGGCATCGCCGTCCATGCGATCCAAGACGGCAATGATGCGGTCTGCGGCGTCGAGGGCGATCTGGGCCGCCTCCTCCAGGCTGGCGCGGAGCGCAGAGCCAGCCAATGGCTCCAGGGCCTCGGGGGCGATCGGTTTCGGACGCGGGGTGAAGGTGAGCACGTCGCCCATGGTGTCAGGTCTCGGGTCGCGATGAAGGGAAAGGCCCGGCAGGGCTCGGCCGGGGCGGGACGCACGGCTGCGAAGGCAGGCGGGATCAGTTCAGCGCCGCGCCTGCTCGGCGGCCCAGGCCGTGAGTTCTTGAATGAAGCCAGCGGTCTCGGCGTTGTCGCCGTTGTCGATGATGCGCTCGGCCACGGCCGCGAGGCGGGTCCTCCGGTCCCAGAAGTCCGTCGGCTGACGGCTCTGCAACTCGTCGGCGGCCTTGCTCTCGACGGTGGTCAGCTCGTCCGCAAGCCAGTGCAGCAGCCGGCCGGCCGCGTTGTCCGCACAGCACTCCATGACGCTCATTGCGTAGGCGACGCTCGACAGCTCGCGCATCCGCCCATGGAGGGCTTGCAGCTCGCGGATGTCTGCGGAAGCGAAGTCGACCTGATCAACGATGTTTGAGTGAGGCAGCTCGGGGGACAGTTTGTCGAGGTGCAGTTCCCGGCGAATGCGCCTGATGTCCTCGGCCTCGGTCCCCGGGCTGACGCGACGATGAAACTCGGCCCAAGCGGCCCCGCGGAGGCGGGCGAGCTCGCGCGCGATGCCGTCCGAGACCGGGACGAAGTTGGACGGCTCCAGAGCCGGCGAGGCCATGAAGCCGGGCGGCGGGTCGTACCAGTCGACCGGCTGGACGGGCGCGCATGCGCCGGCCGCGGCGATCAGGGCGTCCGCGGCGTGATCGGCGGCCGTCATGCCCGGCTCTGCGCCGCGGTGCCCTTTCAGCACCGTGCCCCAGCACTCGGCGAGGGCGCGGTAACCCTCGGGTGTGCTCGGCCGCACGGCCCGCAGGCGATCGTAGGCGGCGCCCTGCGCGTCCTCGAGTTCGCCCACCAGGTCGTCCGGCGCCTCGGCGTCCAGCACCTTGCTGAGGGCATCCCAGCTCGCCCGGAACACGGTCGCAACCGCGAGGGCAGGATCCGGCTCGCCAGCCGGATGCAGCACCTGCGCTGTGGCGCTGGGCGATGCAGGTTTGGCGGCCGGCGCCTTGGATGCAGCGAGGCGAGCGGCGGTCTCCGTGGCGCGCTCGCGCAGGGTGGGCCGGACGGGGTCGCGGCCGATGAGGCGCCGCAGGGAGGTGCGCAGGGTCATGTCGTGGATCTCCGGATGAGGTCCGCGAGCCCGGGCCCGCGGCAGGTTGCGGGGCAGGTCAGAGCAGGGAGGCGAAGCCGGTCAGAACGATGCCGCCGCCGATGATGGCCACGGCCGCTAGCAGCTCGCCGGCGACATCGAGGAAGCGGAAGGCGCGGGCGTGCGGGGTCTTGGGGCGGACCGGCTCGGCGATCTCCCAGGCGGCGAGCTCGCCGGGCAGCGGCTCGTTCGGGAGATTGAGGAACCGGCCGTCGACCGGGAGGCGGCGGCGCGCCGTCGAGGTCAGGTGCGGGGCGCGGACTGGCGCGGGCTGCGAGAAATCGGGAATGCGGGCGTGCGTCATCGTTCGGGCTCCGGTGAGGGCTCGTGGCGGTGGGTCGGAGGTGGAAGGGGCGCCCCGTGGTGGGGCGGGTCAGACCGCTAGGGGTTCAGTGCGCAGCGGCGCGGTGGGCGGCCTTGGCGACCTGCCACGTGGCCTTGAGGGCGGAGGACATCGCCTCGGCGCGGGAGACGCCGCACCGCTCCTGAATGCCAGAGGCGGCCTTGCAGGCGGCGGCCATGATGGCGGCGCGGTCGTAGCGGCCGGCGACGACGAGGGGGCGCGTGCGAGCGCCGAGCTGCACCAGGGCGCGGGCGCCGAGCATGCCGGCGGGGATGGCCGGGCGGCTGTCGTGCAGGGAGCGGGAGATGCGGTTCCAGGAGACAGTGCGGTGGGGCATTTGCGGGGAGGCCTCAACCTGAGTTGATATTGCATCAACTAGGCTTGAGATTGCCACACAAGTTGAGGATGTCAACACCGCAGTTGATATTTTCTCGCCTCCAGCTATGATTGTGCCATGTTGAAGCCTGAGCAAATCCGTGGCGCCAGAGCGATGCTCGGCTTGACGCAAGCGGAGGTGGCCAAGCGCGCTGGCATCTCGACCACGGGCCTCAACAACATTGAGCGTGGGTCCTCCGACCCCAAGGCGTCCACGCTGACGGCCGTGCAGCAGGTACTCGAAGCCGCAGGCGTCGAGTTCACCAACGGCGGCGAGCCAGGCGTGAAGCTGCGCCGGAGGGATCAGTCGTGACGCAGCGTGACGCCGGCAGTCATGTCTGATCCGCGGGACGATCTCGTAGACCGGATCTACGAAGCCGCCGTCCTGCCGGAGCTTTGGTCGGCAGTTTTAACCGACCTCGCGAGCTACGGCGGCGCAGATGCGGCGGTGCTGTTCACCGCTGATTTGGATAGCTCTCGGTTCGTCACCACACCGAACTTCGCAGACAGCATCCTCGCCTACATCGAGGAGGGCTGGTTTGCCCGAACTGATCGCACGAGGCGCTTGCTCGCAAAACGGCACGCCGGGTTCGTCACGGATCTCGACGTTTTCACACCAGAGGAATTCGCCCGCGAGCCGGTCTTCCGCGAATTCCTGATCCCTCGTGGGTTCGGAATGGGGGCCGCCAGCGTCATCAACGTTCCTACGGGTGATCAGCTGATTTTTGATATCGAACGGGTCATCGAGCGAGGACCTATTCCGCCGGATGCCGTAGCCCGGCTTGACAGCGTGAGACCGCATCTCGCTCGTGCGGCCACGATGTCAGCCCGTCTGCGTATGCAGACGGTACGAGCAGCAGCGCAGGCGCTGGAGACTGTTGGCCTCCCAGTCGCGGTTCTAGGGCGCAAAGGGCGCGCCCTGGCCATGAACCAGAGTTGCGAACGCCTCCTGCGCGAGATGATCCATGACGGGCCTCGCCTCGTTTTGGCGGATCCGGCGGCAGATCGGCTACTGGTTCGCGCCCTTATCGAATTGTCGACCGAGGCAAACGCCTCAAGTCGATCCATCCCTCTGCCATCTCGTGGTGATCAGCCGGCGACCGTTCTTCATCTGCTGCCAATCCGGCGTGCGGCCGCTGACTTGTTTGCGGCGGCCGAGGCTATCGCTGTGTTCACGCCTTTGACGGCTAAGCACGTGCCAGGCCTATCGGTTCTTGAGGGGCTGTTTGATCTGACGGCCGCTGAGGCGCGTGTGGCTCGTGGGATTGCAGGCGGTAGCACAATCGCTGGCCTGTCGGTCGAGTTTGGTACATCGCCAGCGACCGTGCGATCGCAGCTTAAGGCTGTGATGTCGAAAACGGGCACTGCGCGGCAAGCGGAACTGGTCCAGCTCCTAGCCGGCGCCTCATTGCCTGTGCCTTGATCAGGGTTGACGAAGAGCAGACGCGCCGCCGGCATGGAGCTCAACCCCGAGAACGGCGGCGGGGCCGGGATCCGGTTCCGAGAGCGGAAGGGGTAGGCATCGGAGCGGTCCGCTCGTACCACTGAGCACCTGAAGGCGAAGGGCTATCTGAGTGAAGAGTGCGCTAGAATGGCGCAGCGCTCTCGGATCAACACCCTTGATCGGGCGAAAGCGGAAGCATCACACAAGCCCTACCGCTGTAGATCGCCCTTCGCAGCTCCAATAGCTACGCTCTGCCGAGAGCATAATTTGAGCACTTCTTGCATAATCTGGATAAGTTTTTGCCTCACGTTTCGACATTGACTTTAATCCCAGCATCATCTCAAATTGAAATCTTGTTGGAGTTCGTAATAATTCTAAATTCCGGGCATCTGTCTCGTACTGAAGGTGGCTTCCGTGGGTTACAGATTTAGAAACCTGACTGGAACCATGTCCAAAGCGCTTGCGCTTGAGATCACCTCGAAAGGCTACGCAGTCGTTGAAGATTATGTTGGACCCGACGATCTGCGCATGGCGCAGGCGTTCGTTTTCGATGCCGTTACTGCGAATGGAGGCGAGTACATCGGCTTTGCCGGCACTCAGGATCTGGGCGATACGTTCTTAGCCAGTCTGCCGGCCGATCCGGACTTCGTCGCGCTGTGCCGGAATATCTACGAGAGTGCCATCGGTCAGCCTGCGCCGGACGTGGGTTTCTATCAGATCCTGCGGTGCCTTTCAGGAGGGAGCGCCAAGAAACACTCGATGCGCTTCCACTTCGACTCCTACATCCTGACGGCGCTCATCCCTATTACGGTACCGGATCACGGCAATCCTGGTCGACTGGCCATCCATCCCAATACGCGTGATATTCGCAGAACCTACCTCGGCAATCTTATCGACAAGGTGCTGGTCGACAATCGTCTGTCCCAGGCGCTGTTCAACTGGGCCTACCACCGAGGCAGTAAGCGCGTGGTCCGCCTCTCCCTCAAGCCCGGGAGCCTATACCTTTTCTGGGGCTATCGCTCTCTGCACACCAATGAACCGTGCGACGCTGATGCAATCCGAGCGACTGCGCTTTTGCACTACGCCGACCCACATGCAGATAGCTGGATCAAGCAAAGATTGCGACGGCACTGAACAGCTTGCCGGGCAGCAGAGGCTTAATCAGCTTTCGCCATCTGGCGCGGAAGAGGTTGCCGGAAGCTGAGGCCGTGACCCGGACGGCGGTAGGGGCCGGCCAGCTTGCGCTCCACTACGTCGTGCTACTGTAGCCGACACGGGGTGAACTCGGCTCGATTTAGCCGATTGTGTTGCCATGGAGGAAACCATGACAACATTGCGCACTCTGGTCGCCGCCTCAATCCTGAGTTCGTTGCCACTGGGTGCTGTGTTCGCCCAGGCAGACCAGACGGGGACCGGAGGCGGACCGCTTTCAGCCGAGAAGGCGCCCAACACCACCGTGGTCGGGCAGACGAAGCCACCGAGCCGCAATGCCAGCCCAACCTCGGTCAAGCCTATTGAGCGCCTGACACCTCGTCAGGCCGCAGACGACGCGATCACCACTCGGGTGTGTACCGGATGCAGAGGTGAGCCCAGCACTACAGGTTCTCTCCCGACACCGTCCACGCCCGTCAGCTCGCCGGAGAGGCGCGACGTGCAACTGGATGAGCTCCGCACTGCGACCGAACCTAAAAAGCAGTCGGACCTCGACACAGTCGCGTTGGCGTCCGCTCACCGTGAGCAAGCGAAGTCGGCTGAGGAGAAGACCAACGGTCTCTGGCAGTCGTGGTTGGTCTCGGTCTGCGATGGCTGTGGCGACCAGAAGCCTGCCAAGGCGCTGAAGGTGGAGGACTGGCCGAACCGCAACGTGCCGATGACGACCGGTTCGGTGGATCAGAAAGCCCCTTCCGTGAAAGCGCACCACAGCGAAGCCAAGCGAGCCGAGGTCCACCATCACGGGAGCCTCGAAGCGGACCTCTCGCCTGAGAACGTCGACGCGATCAGGCGCATGCCGCAGCAGTGATGTAGTTGATCAGGGCGCGAGCGGATCCACCCTCATCCGCCGGGCCGTGAGGAACGGCACCGAACCCCGTCAGCCCGTGATCAGATCGGGCGACGGGGGCTTAGCTTGCGTGGCAGCAGATCCTCGCCATCCCACGTCAGCCTACGTGACTGCGCCTCGGCTGCGTCCGTTCAAGTTGCTGAGCCAATCGCTTCAGCTGAACGGTCGGGCTCTCATGTGGCGCATCTCTGGTGCCCACAACCGGATGCTCCCACTCCTCCAGCAGATCGATGCAGATCAGCAGGATGCCGCAGGAGATCGCCACAAAGATCGCGGCCCAAACCACCGTATCCAGCATATCCGTTCGGCCGACGTGAAATCCTTTACAGTCAATTAACGAGCATGGTTAACGAACGGTTAAGCTTGCTCACAGGCGGGATAGCCATCCTGGCGCAGCCCGCCGGGTTAGCGGCGCAGGCGCGCAGGGCTTCGAGGTGACGGCCACGGACCGGCGTCTTCGGTTCGGAGGGCACGGCTAAGCCGACGCTGCGGCCATCGGGCGATGGCGAGCACTCTCTAGCGGCTCGTCACCCGATCGTTCCCGCACGCCGGCGGCGACCTCCTCGGCCTGCACGAAGACTTCTCGCCTTGCCATTCTGCCGCTCCGCACCGCCTCTGCGAGCAACTAGAACGGAACTGGAACGATGGGGAGTGGCGGTCCGTCCAATCACGGCCTAGACGGACTGCCATTACCGACTGAATGCCCTCCGCTGCGAGCTACCTGCGCATCCACTCTATTTTTCATTTCTTCCGATAGTAAATTTCATCTGAGTCAAAGTACGTTCCCCAGACGCTATCCATTTCCGGCGGATTAAATTTGTCCTTGGCTGCACCTGGGGTGAATGTCAGCTCCCCAAAGACAATTCGGCCATCGATATTGTATAGATCTACCCTTACATAATTGAAGCCGCGCGATAGCTCTGCGGCGACTCGGAGCAATTCATCCAAGTTATCCGGCTTATGTATACTGCTTGGATCTTTTCTACTGTGCCAATGATTGACATCGATAGGACTCCAGTCGCGGTCGAATAGGTTAACGCGATGGTCTGTAAATCGGCCTGTGTGCACCTGTACGATCTGGCGCCGATTACCGCCTTTCTCAAAGCAATGAATTTTAAAATCGTCGGCTAATTCACCTCGTAGGGTGAGAAGCTCTTCAAATACAATCATTGGCGGAATGTAATCATAATGTCTCTCTAGGTTTATTTTAGAGTATTTCATTTTCAGCCATGAGGCAGCAGCGTCGACAATCTCCGAGGAGTCTGTCAACGTCTTGTCGGTGATCAATTTTACCCAACCTGACCCGTGAGTAGCTTTCATTGCAAAACTACTGGGAAGATTGTCAAAATCAATGTCATCCTCGCGGGAAACTACATCGTATAATCTTGTGAGGTATTCACTACCTATCCTTTGTCTCACATACTCACGGACAAAAAACTTGTCAGTTAGAGGGCCGTAGATCTTCTGCGGATGCAAAATGCGGCTTGCAATCTTCTCGCTAAAGGTCCGCTGCTCTAGAAAATTTGGCCAAACACCGTGGGATCTACGATGTAGGCCATAAATCATAATTTTTCTCGGCACAAAGCGCTGGATGAAAAGCCTGATCTGATGCGGTGTCATCGTATCCCCAGCAGGTAATCATTTCTTTTATAATCCGATTAAAAACACCAACACTAACTCCAGTTGCAAAGTAAACAACGGGTAATGTACTTAAGTTGTTCAACTTGTTGATCTGCGATCAACTGCCCTCGGTCAGACACTGTCCGCTGCCAGCAACTCGCGGCCGGCCAGGTTCAAGTGCCGCGCGTACCGTCTAGTCCGACCCTGGGTGGCCCGCCCCTCGACGTAGCCGAGTTCCCGCAGCACCGGCAGCGCATTTGATGGGCGTCGTGCCGCAAACCGCCCGGGCTGGCCGAGACGGCGCATTCAGTTCGGAAGACATCGTCAGCGCGCCGCTTGAAGCATCCAGTTCCGGGCAACCGCCAACTGGTCGACGTCTTCGGCATCCGGCATGGCGGCGATGACAGCCTCCACGATCCGGCGGACCGCGCGGTCATCAAGGCCCAGCCCCTGCGCATAGCCGTGCAGGCGGCGCGTCAGACCGGCGACGGTGGCTTCGCCGGGAGGGTCGCGTTCTTCATCTGCCATGGTCGCGCCCTACTGCAGCCGCCCCGGCCCGTCCATCAAGCCGCGGCGCCGGGCGAGTGTCAGCAGATCGCCGAGCGTGATCCACTCGCCGCCGTCCACCCGCCACCGTTCGAAATCTTCATCGGGCATGACTGTGTAGCCCAGCGCGATCAACGCCTCGACCGCCTCAATCATCGGATCGAAATCGGCGAGCATGGCTACGCCGATGCAATGATCATGCGCTGGTGCGCTGCGGCAAGGCGCTCAGGGGATCTCAGCCTCAGGGCTGCCCCTCAGCGAACACGAACAGCATAGCAGCGAGCATGGTGAGCGTTCCGAAGGTGTACGCCGCAAGGATGTCCCGCCGATCACCGCGTCGGCCTTTATGAAGGTCGGAGCCCAACTTCATCCCAGTCGCACCAGTCACGAAGCCGCCCGTCATAACGGCCGCAAACGAGATCCAACCGGTGATCGTGTGAGGTCCCATCAATCTTGAAGCTCTCAGGGCGCCTATGCCGACGCGACCAGCAGCCAATTGCGGGCACGGGCCAAGCGGTCGTGATCCGGCATCAGTGGCATATCGGCGATCACTCGCTCCGCGATCAGGCGGACGTCGAACTCGTCGACGCCGAGGCACTGCGCGAACCCATAGAGCTGCCGCATCAGTCGGGCGACGACGATTTCGTGGTCGGGATCCGCCGTATCACTCATGGCGCTACACCGTCGCGAGGATCATGCGGGCCCGCGCCTCGACCAAGCGCTCGCCGGTGTTCTGATCCGGCATGTCGAAGACAACGCTCTCGACAACCTGCCGCGTGGCCGCCTCGTCCAGGCCTAGCCCGCGCGCGAAGCCGTCCAACCGCCGCATCATGTGCTGGATCGCGGCGCGCTCGTGTAGGGTCTCGGGATTGTCGCTCATCTCATCATCTGTTGAGCGCTCGGCAGCAGCAGAGCGGCGCCGGCGGCGACCATTGCGTACATGGCGTCACGGTCAGAGTAGGCGGCTTCGAAATCTCTGAGAGCCAGGGTGTGCGCCAGCCTTGCGCCGTTTGTTCAGTAGCGATCCTCAACCGCGGCTCCTGCCCCAGGCTCAGGCTCATCGGGAACCGCGAGGGGAGCCTCCGGCTCGGAGCGCGAACGCGACGTTGCTCGCTTGTTCACCGAACTTGTCGCTGACGGAGATTTCGCCGCGGGTGAGGTGCTGGGCGGCCCCACCTTTCCTATCGGACCAGGAGGCCCTTGGGGCCCTCGTGGTCCGGGCGGCCCGGCTGGGCCAACTGCTCCGGCCATACCGGCTGGCCCCTGGGGACCTGCTGGTCCAGGCTCGCCCTGTGCACCGACGGGACCGGTCATTCCATAAGGACCGGGCGGGCCCATCGCACCAACCTCACCTTTTGGGCCTGCTTCACCCCTCGCTCCTGCTTCGCCGCGTGGTCCGGGCGGCCCTGCCGGACCTGCAAGCCCCGGAGCCTGTGGCCCTAGCTGGCCGCAGCCGCTCACCACTAGGTCGTGCGACTGTTTGGGTGTCCGAAGCGTCGCGATGCATGTGGCTGGGTGATAGACCACTCGAAATTCGAAATAGCCTCGGGCGTCAGTACGCTGAGGAAATTTGCCGTCGAGAGTGATTTCACTGTTTGGCTCGTCGGCGTACCCGAGAACCCACAGGTAACCGCCCGTGATCTTAGCATCCTCGACTTTCACGTCGGCATAGGCTGGTGTCATACCTACTGCGATCAGACCTGCGCTGAAGCGCTTGATCACTTGCCAACGCATCAAATTCCGTCCCTGGAGCTATGGCGCCCCCGGGACACCGTTTTGCAGCTGCGCCCGAAGCGTCGGCCGCTGCCGGTACACCCAGTGCGCGTCGGGTGCATTTCGTTCCAAAGATGCTCTCGCGTTCGCCGCTTCTGCATCAGAATTGAGATGATGAAAATGCCCCATCGTGGGACGGGCTAGTCCTGCCCCTCCATGTAGGCGGCAGCGGCCGCCGCGATCTCATCGTCCGACACCTCGGACTTGCGGTGCAGGTCGCCGACGCGGGGGATCTTTTTGGCCATGCCCGGGAGCTATGGCGGTACCCCTGCTCCGTCTACCGCGGCGAAGAACAGCACCGAACCCTATTGGCCGGAGGTTGGATCGGGCGGCGGGGCAGAGCCGGATTTCAGGTGAGCGCCTGGGGATGCAGCGACATCGTGCCTGAGAACGTCTCCGGCTTGAGCGGGCAGCCGCTGTGTGCCCTCCAGTGCCTCATCGTCTTGCCGAAGCTGGGACCGCTGTAGGCACCGTTGATCGACACCCGTCCGCGGCAAGCTGGGCAGCGCTTTACGGCCTCCGCATAGCAGCTCACGGCCTCGTCCGAGGCTGACGAGACGCCATGTGCCCTCGACCTGCACTTCGCACGTTCCCGGATCCAGGACTGTCATAAATGGGGTGGGCTCAGGCGAGCGGACATGGCGGCAGTAGTTACCGCGGTTCGGAACACCTTCTCCTTCGGCCCTGGCCGCGCCACCATCCTGGCGAATTCCTCCGACATGGCGACAGCTGCCGCTATGTCGAGGCTGTGACCGCTGGCAAAGCGATACGGTCCTGCGGCAGGATTGTGGACGTATGCATCGACCGCTGCGACGATCTCGGAGCTGGTGATCGTGCCAGCCTTGCGTAGATCCGCGAGCGTCAGGCGTTTGGTGGCCATGACGGTGAGGTACTGCAGCGTACCGGCATGGTCTATTTCATAGGTTTGCCGGGCGTTCGCTTCGGCCCCGACCTCGTGTACGCGGCAAGCGACACGCTCACGCACCTGGACCCATCACGCCAGACGACCGTGCCGAAGTGGATTGTCAGCCCGCCTGCGGTGGTGGTGATCCGGCCGCCGGCCTCCTGAGGATCAGCCCGCCTAGGTCATGGACCACTTAGCGACGCGCGGCGTCTACTCCGCCGAAGCCGCCGCGAGCAGCCAATTTCGGGCCCACTCTACACGCTCGTCGTCTGTGTGCAGCGGCATATCGGCGACGACCTGTTCCACGATCCGGCGCGCAGTCGCCTCGCCGAGGCCGAGCCCGCGAGCGAACCCGTCGAGCCGCCTCATCATGTATGGGATCGTCGCCCACTCCCGCTGGGCTTCAGGCGTTTCTGCGCTCATCCCTGGACCGGAAAGCCCATGATGTCGGCGGTCCTCACCATCGTGAGGCGCGAGCCAAGCATGGTTGCCTTGTCGGCCAGCAGCTTCTTGACCTGCAGGTGCATCTTGATCGCCTTGCTACGTCCGCTCGGTGGCCGGACCTGCAAGGTGAATGCCTCGACGTCCTCACCCCTCGGGTAAGGCAGCGGTGACCGCCTCAATCCCGTCGTCCGTGATTTTCGATCTGCGGCGCAGGTCCAGGCGCGCTGGAGAGTACAAAAAAGCCCGGCCTTTCGGCCGGGCGAGTGGGGTCCCGTTGCACGGGGACATCAAGATCGGAGCTTTGGAGAACACCCGATCCCGATCTGGGAAACTAGAAGTCGCGCTGGACGCGGAAGCGCACCTGCGAGATTGAGTCCTTGGTTGCAGTGGCAGGGTTGAAGGTGCCGTTGTTGATGCCAGCAACGTTGGCGTAGGCGGTCGGGCTCTTGTCCTGATCAATCGCCCGGCCGCTCTTCAGGCCGATCTGCGTGTAGAAGGCCTCGACGCCGATATCGAGATCCTTGACCGGCGACCAGATGATGCTGCCGCCCGCCACGAACTGATAGGTGTCGCGGAGAGCTTGGCTCAGCTGGAAGAACCGGGTGCCCGGCGTACCAACCGCATTGCCGCCGAAGGTGTTGGTGCCATTCGGGTTCACAAGGTTGAAGATTGCGCCCTGAGCGAGGCGCGCGCTCTGGGAGAAGCTCTGCTCGCCGTAGGAGCCGAAGAAGGCCGAGCGCCATTCCGGCGTCCAGTAATGCAGGTACGACGCCGTCGCCGTGAAGCTTGTCGACTGCTCAAGCTGGCCGGTGAACGGGTTGACCGTCGCATCCGAGAAGTACTGTGTGAACTTCTGGCCCTGGATCGTCGTCGTAGCCTGCGTGTAGCAGCCGGTGTACGCGCAATAGCCGGTGTACATCTGAGCGCCAGAACCGTAGGCGCCCTGCAGGTAGAGGGCATCGCCCGGGGCAATGAACGGCGCGTTGATCTTCAGGCCGCCCTGAACCGCCCAGCCATACGAGTTGTTGGTGTGCGGGATGCTGACGTTCGAGCCGGTGCCGGTGCCGGCGCCGTTGGCAACGTTGCCGACGTTCAGCTCGTGCACGGCAGCGGAGAGCTGGGCCGAACCCCAAGCTTGGTCGAGGCGGGCGACGCCGACGAAGTCGGGCATGCGCGAACGCTCAATGACGTCGATGAAGCTGTAGCGGGTCGGGACGCCGCCGGTGTAGCCGATGAAGACCGGAGTCGGCTGGTTGGTCACGCCGAAGTTCTGCGTGCTGCCGGTGTTGAGCATCGGCGACACGGCGAGCGGCGAGAAGATCGGGGTGCGGCGGAAGACCGGATCCTCGATCGAGAGCGTCGCCGAGAGGCCGTTGCCGATCGTCGCCGTGTAGGCGAGCAGGTTGGTCGAGAACACGTCCGAGCCAAGAGTGGCGCCAGCGAACTCGAAGTCGTGGGCGTAGAAGTCGAAGAACGAGGAGGCGCGACCGGCGGTCAGGCCGGCGAACTGTATGAACGCCTTGTCGACGTTCACGAACTGCTGATCACGGCCGAACTGATCGGTGCCGATGCCCGGGAAGGCCTGGCCGATGCGCTGCTGCGTGCCGGAGGTGCCGACGCCGGAGTAGCCGGTGCGGGCGCCGGCATCGAGGCGGACGAAGGCGCGCAGGGTGCCGTAGGCGGTCTGGGTGCGGGCATCGAGGTTGATGCGCATCCGGCCCTGGTAGCCCGACGTATCGCCGGCATTCGTACCGGATTGGCGGGTGTAGCTGGGCTGGAAGCCGCCTTCGAACCGAGCGCGGCCCGAGACGCGCAGGCAGGTGTCGGTACCGGGAATGTAGAAGAAGCCGGCGCCATACGCGCCGCAGACACGGACGTACTCGATCGGAACCGCCTTCTTGACCGGAAGATCGGCGGCGTGGGCACCTCCAACTGCAGCAAACGCAGCGGCGGATCCAAGCAGAGAGCTTTTCAAGAACCTCATCGATAACCCCAAAGCTTCGAGACCAGCGGTGCGGCAGCGCCCGATTGTTCGGATCTCGCCGCTTTGTCTTTGTTTCTGCCCGCATCTATCGCCGGGCTTGCGTGCCAACGGCTTACGGCGCCGGCTGAAGGCTATTGGATCTGAGGATAGACAATAAGCAACCGGAATATTTCCGCGTGACACACGTTGATATGTATCGTTGCTAGAAAAACACGGATTTAGACAAGATATTTCTGTATGTTTCTGCATATATAATCTGCAATAGAGCTTATAAAATGACCCACGGAAGCGTGTGCGCCTGCGTTTTGTTCGTTTGATCCGGAAATTTGCTTTCCGATCCAGCATATTGCTTCGTCGCGCATCGCTTGAGCACAAAGCGTGGGCCCACCCGGCAGCTGCAACGGATGCGATCCCTAGGCTGTCGCCGGAAACAAGCGAGCGGTCTCACCAGGAGCTGCGCATTCGCCTGATTGCTGAGACTGGCCTACTACCGCTCATCCCTGAACGGGGAAGCCCATGATGATGGCGGTCTTGATCATAGTCCGGCGCAGGTCGCCGAAGCTGGGGATCTCTATGTCCATGGCGCCCGGTAGCGCGCTCTGGTCCACCCATCGAGGTGAGGGCGTGGTGGCACTGAGCACATACAGTTGCTTGTCGCGGCTCACAGGGACGTGATCGGGCTGCACCAGTTCGGTTAACCTCGTTCAGATCGCAGCCATCGTGAAGTGGCTATGGCCCTCGCATGGCAAACCGGCCCATGACCCTCGACCTGTTCGATACCCTCGACATCGTCGACGATGACGTGGCGGCCGTGGTGGACGCCTACATGGCCGACCCGACCTCTGGCCCGGTTTCGTTCGGCGAGGGCTACCGGATCGACCCAGCTGCGGCTGTAGCCTCGCACCCATTCGCAAACACACTGATCGGGCAGCCCTGGGCCAGCGTGGAGCTTCGGCGAGCCGCCGTCCGCGCCGCCATCATGCTCGCGCAACCGGAGCGGATGTAGGCCGGTAGGTGCGATCATGCTTCGCCGGGGGCGGGCGACTGCACAGGAGATCGTGAGGTCCAGATGGTGTGGCCAGCATCGTCCTTCAGAACGGCCAGCCCTGATCGAGGACCTAAGAGGCGCGCGAACCGAGCCTCGGCCTCGCTGATCGCCTCCGCCTCTGTACGGGCAGCGATCTGCTGGGTATCGAGAGCGATGCCGCTCACGCACCCTCGGTGGACCACACATTGAAGGTGGAACACGGCCATGCTTTGGAGAAGCACGAGGCTGGCCAAACGGATCCATACACAGAGTCAGGCAGCCAGATCTTCGCTGCTCGCCCGGCCTCGTCCGGAGGTCCTGCACTACCCTTTCGGCTCACACGCTGGTGAGATCGGACACCCAGCAGGATGACTTTGCTGGGCTGCGCTCGGCCGCATCCGGCACGCCGGTGCTATCCGAGGGCGGCACCCGAGCTCGCTATCAGACCACGCGCCTCATTCCTCGCCGACCCTGGCGTGATCCGCCGGGCGCTTAATGCACGGCTGGCGCAGGGCCAGGAGCCGAGCAAGGTGGCTTGCCGATGTGCTACGCAGCCGCTGGCAAGGCGAATTTCCCCATGTGTATATCGGTTGTAACTATACAAACGGCATCAATGACATTCGCTTTGTGGAGATTTTGTACGTAATATCAATTAAAGAATGCATGTCTGAGAGGGGCTGTGTTGGAGCATTTGTTCTGGCTTTCAGCCTTCGTGGCACTGATTGGATCAGCCGCCCTGATTACCGTCGTTGCTGCCCTGCCTCAGCGTCATTCTCCGATGCTGGATTTCGATCACCGGCCTGCAAACCGGTTTTTTGGCCGGCGAAAGGGTTGGCAGTTCTTGAGGCGCCGGAAGTAGCCTTACCGACGTGAGATGTTAACTGCGCGCGACCCGTCATGCTGGCGGCCTTTGACCGGGTGATAGAGCGCCCGGCGGGCAACAGCGCCCAAGCCGGCATCCGCAGCGACCACAAGGCGGCTGAAGCTGGCGACGCGGATGCGGCGGCGCTACCCGCCAACCACCAAAGCGTTGGCCACAAGGCGGTTGACCAAAGCATCCCGCCTCGCCTGTCGTAGTACGATGCGGGCTGCGGCTCGGGCATTGGCCGCGCGCAGCTCTCCTTGCGCACGGCCATCGCGCAGAGCGCGCCACGCCATGGCACGAAACCATCGCACGTTGGCGAGGGCCACGGCACGACGATCGAGAGCCGGCCCGCGTCCATGCGGGTCGGCCAAAACTTCGGGCTGCATTGAGGTCAATCCTGGGCGGCAGAGATACGCCCGCCCGCACACTAATACCGGGATGCCACACCTGTCTCTGCGGAGCAATACTGATCTTGAAGCAGGAATGGCAGTGCTGGTGTCGTGCAGTGCTCATGCTGCGGCCAGACGCCTCCGCGTCGCGCAGCTGTCGCGCCTCGTGGATCGCCTTGCGGATCAGGCCTGGCGACGGCCATGAGGAGTGCCACGCCAATGGCGAGCGACGCCCGGCTATTCATCGGAGGCGTCGGCCGGCTGTTCCGCTATCGCGGCAGAGGCGACGGTCGTGCTGCCGATGGCCTGCCGGAGCTCATGACGAGCCACGCCATCCGCCAGCACCACTAAGGCGGCCATCAGCACCACGGCGAGGGCAACACGAACAAAGATCGGGCGAGTAGGCATGGGCGGCATCCGGCGACCCATCCGCCCTAGCAGGCGGACGGATGCTCGGCTGCCGCGCCGCGGCCACACGGATCAGCAATCTTCATCGGGATGTTACAGCAGCCATTTAGGAGCATCACCTACTGCGTAATCTGAGTAGAGGCCTTATGATGCCGGCTCATTATTGTATCGACCCGCTTGATCCGTATGCGGAGCAAGAGGTTCTCGTCACTTACGAGGATCATAGGCCGCTTGTGGCGATAAAATCGGCGGTCGATAAAGAAGGGTTCGACATTATTCCAGATCTATCTGACGAGTGCGTCAGGATCTTACAGTTAGAGATAGCTGTCTATCATGGCTATCTAGAGCCATATGCATGGGCGCAGCATGCAGTAGACGTGATAGCTGCGCCGTAAGCGACCTGAAAGCCTCGGAGTGATAGCCCGAGCAGCTGCGGGTTCGCCTACTCGCAGACGCGCACGCGGCGGATATGCTCGATGCCGTAGGGGTCGATGAAGCCTCGCGATTGAAGGCGCGGGCCGAGCCAGGGGGTATAGGCTCGGCCCGCCTGCCGTTCGGCTTCACCCCCGATGAAGCCGTAGCGACGCCATAAAGCACCACGATCCGGTTAACGATCCGTTAACCACCTTGCGCCAGCCAAGCCTGTGACGTCAGCACGAACCACCGTTCGTGCATCGGTCACACGAGCCGCAGGGAGCGGGAAGCGCATGAGCACGGCCGTCTGCCCGCGCTGCGGCCTGACGGATTTCGGGACGGACGAGCAGGGGCTCGCCGATACCGGAGCCTGGGCCGAGGAGTTCGTGCGCATGTGCGAGCACGTGCACGAGCGCCGGCACCTGAAGGATCTGCGGACCCACACGTGCCCGCATTGGGCCAAGGCTATGCAGGACGCCGCCGAGGCTCAGGAGAGGCGCCAGTGAGCGCCGGCGCCTTCGTTTCCTATCTGCGCGTCTCCACGGCACGGCAGGGGCGCTCAGGCCTCGGCCTTGAGGCGCAGCGCCAGGCCGTGGCCGACTTCCTCGCCGGCGGCGCATGGCGACATGTAGCCGAGCTCGTAGAGGTCGAGAGCGGGGCGCGCGACACGCGCCCTCGCCTCGCCGATGCCCTGGCACTGTGCCGGATCCACGGGGCGACGCTGGTGATCGCCAAGCTCGATCGCCTGTCACGTGACGCTGCCTTCCTGCTCAACCTGCAGAAGGCCGGCGTGCGGTTCGTGGCGGCCGACATGCCCGAGGCGAACGAGCTGGTGGTCGGCATCATGGCAGTGGTCGCTCAGGCCGAGCGTAAGATGATCAGCGCCCGCACCAAGGCCGCGCTGGCAGCTGCCAAGGCTCGAGGCGTGCAGCTCGGCAACCCGGGCAACCTGCGAAACCGGGCCCTCGGCGCAGCCCGGGCGGCGGACGCGCGGGCACGCAGGAGCGCGGCCCGCGCCGCCGACCTTGCGCCGATCCTGGCTGATGTACGAGCGGCAGGGGCAGTGTCACTTCGGCAGATCGCGGCGGCGCTGAACGCGCGCGGGATCCCCGCGGCGCGGGGTGGGGCGTGGACAGCTACACAGGTGCGTCGGGTGGAAGCCCGGGCACAATAATCGCTATAGGCGCCAACAGCAGGCTTCAGGTGCGTGCGAGAGTGAAGTGGCGCATCGTCGACTGACGAAGCCTGCGCCTCAGGGCGCTGGCGGGCGTATCACCACGACCGCGGGCGGGTTTCCGATCCACTTCGGCGCGGCCGTTCGGCGCGAGGGGTCCGGCCGCGGGAGTGATGCGTTAGCCGCATAGACGAGGTCGGGGCCGAACCGGACCAGCACGATCAGGATGATGAGGGCGGTGCGCATAGGGGGCCAACACGTGGACACGGCGTCCGCTCCCCTCGCCGATGCATCAGCCGCCCCTGGCAACAAATTCCCAGACCGGCACGCCCCAGACCTGACCGGGCTTGGTCCGGTAGCCCGAGAAGCGGTCGAACACGATCCGGTCGGGCTCAACGGCAACGGCGGGGCTGTCGTTGACCATCAGGGCGCCGGCATATTCCACGCGCAGGAAGCCGTGCTGGGGGTGAACGCCGAACAGCTGCGGCGCTGTCCAGCCGAGCCGGTACGCTTCGGCACCGTGCTGGTCGAGGAAGGCGAGCGCGTTCTCGCGCATCGCTTTCCACTTCGCCGGGAGGAGGTACCGGCACGGCGAGGCGTGCTCGGACAGGCGCTCGATCTGGTCGCGCCAGGAGGCGATGGCGGGCGGAAGGTCGGACATGTCGGCCGAGCTAGGGCCGAACGGTTGCTGAAACGGAAATCGTCCATCGGCGTTTCCCGGCACCCGTGTTGCGCCGCTGGAGAACGATCGTGCGGCTGATTGGCCCGTTTCCCCCGCCAAAGAAGAAGGGAAGGAGCTGGCTAGGCGAGCCGGCTCCCCTGACCCCCGACGACCGAAAAGACAGCGTGTTCCAGGCGGGCATGTTCGCGCTGATCGCGCTCGATCTCGTCATCAGGTTCGGGGCGGACCTCTGGCATCTGCTGCAGCCACCCGGCTAGCCGGAGCGCTCAGCCGATCTTCGCGCAGGCTTAGCGCCGATCCCTAACACGCGACGCCGGCCCTTTGCCCGCCTTGATGAACCTGCCGACGAACAGGCCCAGCGGGATCGACATCAGGAACCACGCCCGCAGAAATCGCAGCGCCTTCAGCACGAACCACTCCCTAGATGCCGCCCCTGCTCTACTCCCAAGTGGCGACGTGAGGGCCCCGTGCCCTGGCAGTTACTGGCCGTCTCGGCCGCACCGGCCGCGTTGACACACGCTCTATGGTGGCGATGGCGAACCCGATCCCGGCGGATACGCTCGACAGGCCGATGAGAAAGCCGGCCGTGATCATTCCGACCCCGGCCCGCTGACCGCGCCGGCTGCAGCTGCACTCAGGGCCGCCGCGAGGACTGCAACAAGGGCCATCTCGATCATCGCAGACGTCTCCCGTCCTCGGGTACCGCGGCCAGATCGACGTTGTAGCCCTTCGCAGCCAGGGCCTCGAGCACCAGATACTTTACCGTGACCCGGCGGTTTAGAGCTTCCTGCCGCAGCGCCGTCCACACCGGATCCGGCACCTCGAATTTGAGAGCTGTCCCCTTCACGGGGGCAATGGGGGTTTTGGGTTCTTGGGCAACTGGGCCAGCAGTAGGCATAGTCTCCGCCGGCGGCGGTACCGGCTCCTCGGCCCGCACCTCGGGCGCGGACGAAGGCCGGGTGAAGCCCAGGTCGCTGGTGGCGACAGCGAGCTGCTGGGCATCCTCAGGCGAGATCCGGGGCCGCGGGCGCGGTGCGGGCTGAAAGGCGGGCTTTATCATGCTCAGGCCGCCTGCTGCTGGATTGCCAGCACCTCAAGGAGCTCGCCCAGCGTGCCGGCGACCTCATGCAGGGCCTTTGGGTCACCATCGGGGTGGGCCGGCGTGGCGCCAGTGAAGTGGATCGACTGGTAGGCCGCGCGCTGGATGATCTCGGTCCGCAACACCGGGATGCTGGCGGCCTGGACCTCCGTGCGGGCGTGCTGCGCGACGCGGCTGCTGAGCGGCGACATCTGAGTAAACACTGCCCGGGCCGGGATCGGCCGGCGCAGCATCTTCTCCGCGCGCTGCACGACCTCGTACGTGCGGAAGACCTCCTGCAGGTCCATGCCGGACACCTTGCTCGGGATCAGCACGAGGTCGCTCTCTGCGATCGCGTAGGTGACCGCCTGCGAGGCAGCGCCCTCGAGATCTACGAACACGAGGCTGTAGCGCGAAGCGGCGTCGGAGATCCGGTCGAGGACCGTCTTCTCGGTCACGTCCGCGATCACGTCCACACCGCAATCCTCACCGGCCCGCTCGCGCCAGGAGGACACGTGCCCGTTCGGATCCGCGTCGATGATTGCGACGCTGCCGCCCTGCCGGGCGTATGCATCGGCCAAGCAGATCACCAGTGTGGTCTTTCCGACCCCGCCCTTGGTGCTGCACACGCTGATGACAGCCATTGCCCCAGTTCCCTGTTGCGCGCCTTCCCTAGCGCCCAAACGAGCTGAAACCCAAAAGGTCAACGAACCCTTAACCCGACAGCCCGAATGCCCAGAAGGGCAAATTCCCCTTTGGGTTCTTGGTCGCCGGCACATTCGCCCAATGGGCCAGGAGCACGGAAGGGTGCTTGGGCAATAGCGCGTTCGAGCTAAGGGGCAGATGCGCTGAAGGGTGGTTCAGAGTGCGGAATGGACACCGATAGGGGTGCTAGAGCGTTTTCGATTTAATCTGGCTCATATCCTGCGGCTCTGAAGAAGTTGGCACATTCGTCAGGTGTGATGGTGTCGATGAGCTGGCCGATGGCTGTCCATAATCCCTCGACGGTGCGCTCAGCGGCCTTGCGCAGCAGCGCCTTGAGCTTGGAGAAGGCCATTTCGATCGGGTTGAAGTCGGGCGAGTAGGGCGGGAGGAAGAGCAGCCGCGCGCCGGCCGCCTCGATAGCCGCGCGCACGGCCGGCCCTTTATGGCTGCCGAGGTTGTCCATCACGACGGTGTCGCCGGGAGTGAGTTCGGGCACCAGCACGCGCTCGACGTAAGTCTGGAAGGCGTCGCGGTTGATCGGCCCGTCCAGCACGAACGGCGCCGAGAGACCCGACAGGCGCAGGCCTGCCACGAAGGTTGTGGTCTTCCAATGACCGTGCGGCACGCCCGAACGAAGCCGTTCGCCGCGCGGGGCACGCCCGCGGGTGCGGGCCATGTTGGTCGAGGTCCAAGTCTCGTCAAGGAACACGAGGCGGGCGGGGTCGAGGTCGGGCTGGTCCTGGAACCACGCCTCGCGGGCGGCCTTCACGTCCGGGCGGTCCTGCTCCGTGGCGTGAGCTGTCTTTTTGTATGTCAGGCCGCGCGCGTCGAGGAAGCTCCACAGCGTGCCCAGCCCGACTGGGAGAGCGCGCTCCTCCCGCAGGCGGACCCGCATCTCCTCCAGGGTGACGTCATCCCGCTCGGCGATCAGGGCGCGCAGGAACGCCTCGTGCGGATCGAGCTTGGAGCGGCGTGCCCGACCTTGCGGACGGGCCGCCACCGTCCCGGTCGTGGCCAGCGCCGCCATCCAGCGGATCGCGGTCGCAGCCCCCACCCCGAAGCGCTTGGCCGCTTGCCGGCGCGACGTCGCGCCTGCGGCGTCCACCACCCGCTCACGCAGATCCTGGCTGTAGGGTCGGCCCATGACGTGCTCCTCACAGGAAGCGCGCAATGAATCAGCCCAAATGCCCTGCGTGAACCCCAACAGTCCGACTCAGCTCATTCCGAAAACGCTCTAAGGCTTTGATCCTCAAGGGAGCGGGTGGGTTCCTTTTGAATGCTGAGCACAGCCGAGGATCTGCGAGAGGATCCGGCCGGGCTGCGGGTCCGGGTCCGGAGGGGCAAGACCGATTAGGAGGGCAGGGCGCCGAGATCGCCATCCCGCACGGCCGCGGGGCTCGATGCCTCGACGTTCGGGCCGCACCCCCTGCGGGCCGGCTACATCACGACGGCCGCGGAGCGTGGGGCTGATCTCACCCGGATCATGGACCAGAGCCGCCACCGGGATCCGCGGACGGTGGTCGGGTACATTCGACGAGCGAATGCCTTCAAAGGGCACTCGGGAAGCGGGTTTTGTAGGAGCCGTCTATGTCCGGTCCGGATCTTGAACAGGCAGCGAAGATCATCGCCGAGAACGTCGTCTCTGCCCTTATGCGTGACCAACGATCTCCGCTGCGGGATACGGTGATGTCTCGCGATGCGGCCATGACCGCCATTATGGTCGAACTGCTGCGCGTCATGCCGACAGAGGACAGTGAGCGGCTCGCGGAAGCCTGTAACCGCGGCATCGGCGAATTGGCGATCACGGGCATGCTCGGCTCGCGCGTCGGGGCCGTCGATCCGGACGATGGATCGGTGACGATGCGGCAGGAATAAACGCATGACGCTGAAGGATACCTGCACTTACATAGCAGCTGCCGCCGGCCTGGCCTCCGGTGTCCTTTGGGTGGTCGCGTCTCGGGTCGGGGTTGAGAACCCCAGGGATCCGCCCGTCGAAGGGCCAACCGCGGACGGCGCCATAACTGTCCGGTCTGGAAGGCATCACCTGCTCCTCAGCCCGACGCTGCGCTTGCAATCGATCTGGAATAGCCGTGCGGCTATCGCGGCCGCGGTCGCGGCAATCGCGCAGGCGGTCTCCGTGTTGTTGCCGTAGAGAGACGCCCTCAGATCGCCCACGCCGACCCGCGTGGTGCCTGGATGGTCCGGGGGCGCCGCCTGCCGTAGCGGTCGTTCGGGGAAGCACAGAGGGCGCCCCTGCTTCGGCTACGACCCAGGAGGCTTTCAGACTTTCCGCGGCCGGCCGGCCCGCTTCGGCTTCTCGGAGACGCTGTCTGCAACCGCAGCAGACTTTGGAGCTGCCTTCCGACGCCCCTGTCCGAGTCCAAGGGACAGGGCAAGCTTGGAGCGCTGATCGGAATAGGCCTGCGCGGTCATCGGGTAGTCGCGCGGTAGGCCCCACTTCTCACGGTAGGCTTCGGGTGTGAGGCCCCTGATCGTCAGGTGACGGCGCAGCGTCTTGTAGGGCTTGCCGTCCTCGAAGCTGATCAGCGCGTCGTGGGTGATCGATTTCCGGATCTGAGCGGATGTGAGTTTCTCGACAGGCGCAGTGGCGTTCTCGCCACCCTGGTTCAGCCCGGAGAGCGCGGCGTGGACGCTGCCTAGCAGCTCTGGGAGGTCGGCAGGCCGGACGGGATTGTTCGACACGTACGCCGAGACGATATCGGCTGCTAGCTGAGTGAAGTTAACAGCTTGATCCATATTTACTTCTGCGATCTCGCTCACGGCGCACCTGCTTTAGAGAAGCAGTCAATGTGTGCTACGAACTCAGAAAATCAATGCACTATACGGTTTTTATTGTGCAACCTGATCTTCAGCTCGCCATAGCTCGCATCTCAGGAGCGTCCTCGCGTAGCACGTAGCCACGGCCCCAGACGGTCTCGATGTAGTTCTTGCCCTGGCTGGCATTCGCGAGCTTCTTGCGCAGCTTGCAGATGAACACGTCGATGATCTTCAGCTCGGGCTCGTCCATGCCGCCGTAGAGATGGTTGAGGAACATCTCCTTGGTGAGCGTCGTGCCCTTCCGCAGCGCGAGAAGTTCCAGCATCTGGTACTCCTTGCCGGTCAGCGGAACGCGCTTGCCGCTCACCGAAGCCATCTTCTCGTCGAGGTCGATCTCCAGATCGCCCATGGTGATGATCGATTGAGCGTGGCCCTGTGACCGCCGCACGATGGCGTAGATGCGCGCCACCAGCTCGTCCTTGTGGAACGGCTTGGTCAGGTAGTCGTCAGCCCCAAAGCCGAGGCCCTTCACCTTGTCCTCAATGCTGCTCATGCCGGAGAGCACGAGGATCGGGGTCTTCACCTTGGCCACGCGCAGCGAGCGCAGCACTTCGTAACCCGACATGTCAGGCAGGTTCAGATCGAGGAGGATGATGTCGTAATCGTAGAGCTTACCGAGATCGACACCTTCTTCCCCGAGGTCGGTGGTGTAGGTGTTGAAGTTCTCGGACTTGAGCATCAGCTCGATGCTCTGCGCGACGGTGGCATCGTCTTCGACCAGCAAAACACGCATGACGCCACCTCGAGCTATGGCGCCTCATACTTCCTCAACAATACCAAATGGTTAATAGGCGATCCTCCTGTTCAGTGCTCGGTGACGAACCGGGCCGCCCACTCGTCGGCGGTCATCTCTGGGCTGATCAGGTACAGCACGCCGTTGCGGACGCTGGCCTTGCCCTCCGCGACCCAGCGCTCCCAGTTCGCGAGCGCGTCGGCGGCCTCCAGGTCGCCAGCCTGATCGCCGATGGGGCGATCCGAGAGGATGGCGGTCGGCGCACCGGTGTCCAGATTGGACAGGGCACCGGCGATCTACGGGTTTTGACAGTCCTTTCGCGCGTGCGCGTACGCGAGGGCGGCCGGGTATTTTCTCAGGCGGTCACGCGGGGAATTTTCCGAGACAGTCAGGCCGGAAATCCGTGGACCGGGGCGGGGCGAGCGGCCGACTGACAGCAACAGGAGCAATGGCCCTCGCATCCAGGCGGCCAGCCCGCTCCGGCTCGGCTTCAACCAAGCTGTTCAACTTGGGCGCTCTCGGCCACCGCCTTCTGGACGGCCGCCACGGTCGAGGGCGAGACGCCGACACGGCGGGCGATCTCCCGGTTGCTGACTCCCGTGCTGAGTAGCGCGCGGACGGCCTCGCGAGCCCGCTCCTGCTTGCTGCCGGGGTGCTTAGGCTGATCGACCGCCGCGGGAGTCTGAATTTCGCGCCCCGTATGCGCGGGCGCGCGAGGCTGCGGCTGTTCGGGCTCGGGAAGGCGATCGACGGCCCCCAAAGGCTCGACGGCATCGGAAGGGGTGTCCAATGCCTCCAGCCGCTCGATCAACAGCGCCATCCGGGCCCGGACCCAGACGGCCGGATCCCGCTGCGCGCGCCGGTGTCCAATTCGGCCTGAACCCCCTTGGCGGTCGCGGCCATGCGCACGCCGCTGGCGATGTCTCGGCGCACCTCCAGCGGCAGGGAGGAGGCGGGACCGTCCGTCCAGCCCATGAGCGTCGGCCGGTTCGCCATGCCGCCAGGCGTGATCACGAAGGCGGCGGCCTCACGCAGGTCGAATTCATCTCGGGTCATGTGCTGTGCCTCCTGTGGTCAGTGCCTGCCGGTGATGCGCTCGACATCGGCCTGCATGGGCGAAGCTCCGGGGGCGGCGGGGCAGTCTCGGCCAGCACGGCCTCGATCTCTCGCGTCCTAGCGGCCACGAAGCCGAGCGAGATGCGGGCGGTAGAGCGCACGAAGGCCGCGGCGTGCGGCTCGAACCGATCCAGGACGCGCAACCGGCCGGGCTTCAGGTCAGCCGGACAGACAGCGCACTCCATCGATCCCTGAAACACGCCATGGTGTGGCGGGAGCGGAATGGCGTGTGCCGCGAGGTAGGTCAGCACGTCTGACGTGCTCCAGGCCCAGAGCGGCATCGCGGTCGTGACGTTGCTCGACATGATCTCGGCCATTCGCTCGGGGGTGGTGCCCTTGTCGGACTGCCTCTGGCCGTTGAGGAGGACGCAGGGCCGCTCGAACCGCGCGAGATAGGCGACGAGCGGCGCCATGCGGTTTTGCCGACAGCACAACGGCCACGGCCTCACGCGCGGCGAGTTCCAGTCCAGGCCCTCAAGATGCCCGATCGCCACCACGTCGACGGGCGTACCGTGCTCAGACCAATCGTCGAGCATGTCGCGCTCGGGCGAGACCTCGACGAGGCGCCAGCGCTCTCCGTGCCCGCGGACGAACGCGGCCATGTGGGCGGCCATGTAGCCGGTGTTCGACCACAGCAGGGTCACGCGATCCCGCCAAGGCTCGCACACGTGCAGGAGAGCGAGACTGTCCTTGCCGCCCGAGAACCCCAGGAACACGTGCTCGTGTCGGCTGTAGATGTCGCTCAGCGTGGCGCGGGCGGTGGCCGTAAGGTCGGCCAGGCGGGGGTTGGGTGCTGGGGCGGTCATTCGCGGATCCCCTCAAGATCGGCCCACAGCTTGGTGAGCACGGCTCTGCGCTCGTCCCGGCGGCCGGGCACGTCGCTGATCCGGTCCATGGCAGCCGCGAGCGCCTGAGGGCCGCCAGCGTCCAGGATGGTGCGCCCATGGCGGCGAATGGCGCTCCGATAGGCCTCAGCCGTCCTGCCGGTCGCCACGCCGGTTTCGATGCCGCCGAGGAGGCGCAGGACCGCCTGCTCGGCCTGGGCGATCTCGCGGGCGAGGGCGAGTTTCGCGAAGAGGTTCATGGACACCCCCGGCAGGCGTAATAGGGGTTTGCGGGGTTTGAGGGGTCCGTTTCAGCCGCTACCCGTAAACTGTCATGTACGCACACCCATGCGCTTGCGGGTGTGCGTTTACGCCCGGGCCAAAATTCACTGACAGTTGCTCGCGTTGGGATGAAACAAACCCCTAAAAGCCCTGAAACCCCTATTTGACCTGGCGCGCGCATCAGAACTCCGGTTCTGAGTGGGTCCGGTAGCCGTCAACGGCCCGACCGCCCGGAAAATCGTCAGCTCCGCTGACACGACAGAGTGAGAAGCGGTTGCCGTTGCTGGCGTCGGCTTTCATCTCGATCCGGTGGCCGTCGACCACGCGGCCCTTGATCCGGGACAGCCACTTGCCGAGGCGGCGGCTGTTCACCGCCCCGCCGTCGCCGGCCTGCCGCAGCAGCAGGTCGCGGAACTCAGCCAGTTTGAACTCGCCGGGTCCGCTAAAGGCGTTGGCCAGTTCTCGGTCGCAAGCGGTCCTGATGATGATGTTTGTGGTGTAGCCGCTGGAGAGCTTCAGGTGCGCGCGCCAGTGCTCGTGCAGCTCTCGGATCGCGGACAGCTCCGGGTCTTCCTCTCGGGCGGTCTCCATGCTCACGACCGGGTCGGCGTGGCCGAGCCAGACGAGCGGCGAACGCACCATGGCGGACCAGTCCTCGTAGGACCCAAGCGAACCGCAGACTGTCGGCGAGCCAGCCACCTGGTACGCGCGGATCACGGTGAGCGCGGCGGCGACGAAGGCTCCGCGATCGGCCATCACGCGCTCGATCGGGTTGAAGCTGAAATCCCGCAGCTCGGGACGGTCCATCTCGGCGTCGAGGGAGCAGATCACCGCGCGGCGGGTCATGTCGCCGGTGAGCACGAGGTTGTTGCCGGTGGCGAAGGTTGTCGACCGACACTCCAGCTCCGGCGCCTCCGATTTGCCGAGGATCCGGACCCGGACCAGCGGGCGTTCCGTGAGCTGGCAGAGCATGTCGCCGCCAAGTTCTCCGTTCACGTTATCGATCGACACGACGGGCACGGCGTCGCGCAGCAGGGCGCCCAGGCGCTTCTCGGTCTCCTCCTCGGTCTTGCCAGCGGCGATCACCGGACAGCGGCGGCCGGTGGCGATCACAGCGGCGAGGTCGACTAGGAAGCTCTTGCCGGTGCCGGGGCTGTGCGCCCGGATGGCATGGAGCGGCGCCGTCGGCAGCACGCCGCGCACCAGGGCCGTCAGGATCCCCGACAGGGCCACGGCGCGGTCGACCGGCCCGACGAACGGGAAGCCGACCAGCAGCGCCTCGATGAATGCGAGGGCAGCGGCCGCTTCGCCCTTGTCCGGCCGCTCCGTCAGATCCGGCATGGTGAAGCCGGGATCATGGGCGAGGTAGAGCCGGGTTGCGGGATCGTAGCCGGCCGCGGTGAGCAGGGATCCGTCCGGACGCAACGTCGGCGTGGTGATGATGCCGGCAACTGGCGGCACCCGCCACTGTCCCTCGCGGGCGAGCAGCGTCAGGGTCATCTCGGCCGGCGGATTGATGTCCAGCCAGTCCTCAGCGCGGCCATCGTATCTCTGGATCCGCATGATGCGGGCGGCCATGTCGGCGAGGCTGACAGCCACCAGCGGCGACATGCGCGCAACCATGGTCATACGGCCCTTGGCGGCCGGTACCTCGTCGATGACGGGCCGCACCAGGGCGCCGGCGCGCGAGTAAATCTGAACGCCGGCCTCCAGCAGCAGCGCCTCCATGCGGTCGACCGCCTCGGGCACCTTGCCTGCCACGAACCGCACGATGGGCCGGCCGTCGGCCTCGTTGCTTGGCTCAGCGCCCGGGTCGGCGCTGGCGCGGCGCTCGGCGCGATCCTTCTTCGGGGCGCCGGACCGGCCGGAGCCGGATCGCTTCCACCCATTCTCGGCGGCGTGCCAGAACAAGGTGGCGACCGTGATGCTGCGCCCCTGTGCGAAGGCCGAGTATTTCTGTGCGGTGTGGGCTGCATCGTCCTTCGGCGAGGTGGCCGACCAGCTTTCCCAAAGGTCGCGGCCGCTCTCGCCGAGCCCGTGGTAGAGGGCGTATCCGATGCGGATCCAACCGTCATAGTCGAAGTCGTTGGGTATACTCCGCAGGGCGTCGGCGACGGTCTCGCGGTCCGGCTTCTCGTGCAACCCGAAGCCGCCCACTTTCCGGCCCTTGGTCTCACGGGCCCGTTCACCCTGCCTGCGCTCGCGCCTCGTTGCCGCGCCGGCCTCTCGCAGGATCTGCTCGGCTTCGGCCACGAACTGATGCAGCGCATCCTCGGTGGTCTCTGGCAGGTCGGTAAAGTCGACGGTCAGCGGCGACTCGTCGGTCCAACGGTAGGGCGCGGCTGTCTCGGGGTGATTGCCAAAGGCGACGAACTGCTGACCCCGCAACAGCACCTCCACCTTCGTATCCTTCTCCTTCGGATCGTCGGTGAAGTGCAGGGCCGGGGTTTGGATCTTGTCGAGCGGAACCGCGAGCCGGTAGCCGAGTAGCAGCTTTGGCTCGCGGCCAATCCTGACTAGCGGTGTATGCCCGAGCATGTCGCGCGCCCGCCCGGCGATCGCCGCTGCTAGTTCCGGCTCCCGCACATCGATATCGACACCCGCAAGTCGGCTGCAGAGCAAGCCGGTGTTGGTGCTGTCGGGGTAGCGGACCGCCCATCGCCGGATCTCATCCGGTGACGCATTGAGGCATTTGCGTTCCCAGGCCGGCATGACCGGCCGCTTGCCGGCCGACGCGATATTCATGCTCGGGCTGGAGACGGGCACGGGGTCGTAGCCGTTCTCGCGCAGGGCGAGGCGCAGGTCGGTTTCTGACGGATAAGCGTGCGCCGTCATGCTGCACCTCCGAAGTTCGGGAAGGGGACCACGACACCCATCAGACACCCCCTTCGAACAGGGGGCCGCCGGGCAGCCGTATCGCCACCTGAAGCTGCGCTTCACGCTCGGCTACGCTTGGGCAGCGCCGACAGTGGTCGTGCCAGAGGGCGGCCAGTTCCGTCTCGGTGGCGGTGCTGCCATCCTCGTCCGCTGGCCCCGGCAGGAAGGCCCGCATCCGGACGCCCGGCGCGAGGTTCTTGATCAAGATGAAGGGGACCGTGCCGACTTCGGTGAAGATCGACGCGCCGTAGACGGCCTCCAACTGCACCATCTCCGGGTGCCCCGCGCGGCGGTAACGATAGGTCCGGTGCGGGAACCGCTCGAAGAACTTCCGATCGGCATCCGTGATGCGCTCTGCGTCCGCGGCCACGCGTTGCATGACCCGGCGTCGCTGCCGGGGCAGGGCGGCGGCGATGGTGTTCGTGGCGCGACCGGTGTTGTCGAAGCTGGCGGGCGGGGGGCGGTTGCCGGGCGCCGTCATTGGACGCTCCAGTGCTCGCGAGGCGGGTAGATCAGCGCCGCAGTCGCGGCGGCTACCGCAGGGCTGAGCCTGTAGCGGTGCCGTAAGATCTCAATCTGGATTTGAGAGGTGCGAGGTGCTAAATCAGAGGTGTCAGCCGTGCCAACAGCGACATCTCCGAAAGCCCTCGCCGTGCCACCGGCGGGGGTTTTCACGTTCATGGTGTCGGTAATCCTGTGTTGAGCGCCGGCCGGCTCGGCGCGGGTTGATCCGGCCAGCGGGGGATCGCCCCGCCGAGGGCGCGGGGTCAGGCGGCGGCGGGTTCGTTCGCGCTCAACAGCCGAAGAGCTTCCCGGCCGGGCACCATGACGGCGCGCCCAATGCGGATGGTCTCGATCTCTCCGCGGCGACAGGCGGCGTAGAAGCCGTTTACCGAGAGGCCGACAGCCTCCGCGAGCGGCGGCACCTTCACGTTTTTGCCCTGACGAGCTCGCTCCAGGATCTCGTTCACCTTAGGCATTGCTGAGCCTCCGCACTGCGTGAGAGCCACGGCAAAGCACAGAGCAATGCCGGATGTGCACGCATTGTGTTCACAGTCGGATTGCGCCGTCAAGGTGTTCAGTGTAGGGCTGCATGCACGCTATGTGTTCGTATGAGTGGGGCGCACATGTCCAGAAGGGTCGAGGGCGACGAGGGCAAGAAGGCCGCGCTGAACATGCGCGTGACGAATGACCTTCGGGCGAGGCTGGAAGCAGCCGCCGAAGCCTCCGGGAGGTCGCTGGCTCAAGAGGCTGAGTTCCGACTGGAAAGCCTCTTCGACCCGGTGAACGAGCGGCTTCTGAACATCTCGACACACCAGGCCAAGTCGAGCCTCGTCATCCGGGCTCTGGTTTCTGTGTTCGCAACAATCGACTTCGATAAGGATGGAGTGCCGAGCTACCTGTCTCGGGCTGGTCTTGCGTCCGCGTTCAAGGTCATCCTTGAAGAGCATTTTCCTCAACCGGCGGGCTTGTTGGCCGACTTGCTCAATCCCGAGGACAAGACGGCAAAAGCGAAGGTCGAGGAGCGGATGGCTAAAATTGCCGAAGGGATCGTGGCGGGGCAGCGGGCCGCGCTCTACGGCAACGCTCCATCCAACCCGGGCTTGTCGCTGCTGCAGACAGCGATGGTGCTGGGATTGATCCCCAGTGATCACGAAGAGGCAGCGCGCTCACTGACCGCTGCTGCCGAAGCGGCGAAGCCAAAGCGCAGCACGAAGACGGAAAAAACGCGCAACTGAGTGCACAGGATCGCACTGCAAAGACTTTATGCGCCCACAAGCACATGATGCGCCAGTATTCATGGCGAGATGCTGGTGCAACGAGCAGTTAAACGCGCTACATTCGCTCCTGAAATCGAGCGGGAGCGCGGGTTATGGTCGGCGGAATTGTTTTTGACGACGGCGTGCGGTTCCACGATGCGATCCGCGTCCGCATGCCATCAAGCCTCCGGGAGCAGATCCGCGCCGCGGCCGACCGCGAGGGCCTGAACCCGGCCGAATGGACGCGGCGGACCCTTGCCGAACGCGCCCTGCGAGCCGTCGGCGACCGCCGCTCCGTCTCGGAAGGCGCTGGCCGGTGATCGTGCGCGCGGCCGACCTGCCGGAAGCCCTGCCCTTACCTGCCGTCCCCGAGCTCAGCCCGCGTGATCAGCTTGGCGAGCGCTACGCCGCCGACCTCTTGGCCGCGTTCCGGGCGATCTACGAGACCAGCAGTCACGTGGTGGCTCACCTCGAAGCCAACGGCGACGCCCTGGTTCTTCTCGCTCAGGTCCAACAGTTCGACGCGCAGGTGAAAGCGGTCGGCGCTGCCCTGATGGGCCTCGGCTGCGTCGCCGCCTGTGATGGCTGCGCCTGACGTGGCCGCCCGCTTTCTCCCGCTCCTCAATCCTGAAAGGCTCGACCGTGGCTGATGGTATCCCTCTCGGCGCCGGCGCGCCGATGTTCCCCGGCGGTCTCGATCCGGACCAGCTGGCCACCCTCCTCCAGGCACTCCAGGGGCAGCCGGGCGCCGGTCCCGCCTCCGCGGGTATGCCGGGGCAGCCCATGCCGCAGCAGGCGCCGCAGACACTCCTCGGGCCCGTGCTGGGCCAGCCGCCGAGCATGCTCGGCATGCAGCCTCCGCAGATGCCGGCGCCGCAGCCCGAGCAGCCCGCACAGCCGCCCTCGCTCGTTGGCGCTCGATCGCCCGCCGGGATCCCGCCGACCGCCAAGCCCGTGACCACTCTCGGCCCCGCTGCGCCGTCGGGGGCCGATGATGAGGACGAGCTGAGCGCCAATCTGCCGACAATGCGCGCCGTGCCGAAGCCGCCCGCACGGCCGCCGGAATTCGGCTCCAGCGCCGCCGCCCCGCCGGCGGGTACGGTCGAGACCGGCGTGCCCGCGCTGACAGGACCGGCGAGCTCGGCCAGCAAGCCCAACGGCCCGCAGGTGGGGGCCTCGCCGGCCGATGACCGTGGCTTCGATCTGGGCGGCTTGCTCAAGCGGGCCGGCGATGCCGGGCTGGGCGACTACCTGATGGCGCTCGGCGGCGGCATCGCTTCGGGCCGGAACTGGAGTGAGGGCCTGGGCAACGCCTTCTCGGCTGCCAGCCGGGTCGGAACGCAGCAGCAGGCCTCGCGGCTGGCGGATGCCGAATATGCCCTGAAGGCCGGGAAGGCCCGCCAGGAGCAGGGCGCGCTCGGCGCGAATGCCACGTTGATCAAGCAAGCCTTCCCCAACCTGTCGGACGAGCAGGCTATGGGCGGCGCCAGCAACAGCTCCTTGGTCTCGGCGGCGATCGCCAAGATGCAGAACCCGAACGCCGGCCGGGACATCCGCACGGACTCGAACGGCGTGCCGCGCTTCGCTGACACGGGCGCGAAGGTGTTCGCCGACGACGAGGGCAAGGACGACCGCACCGCCGAGGTGAAGAACTACCAGGAAGCGCTCAAGGGCGGCTTCGTGGGCAGCCTCGCCGACTTCATGAACCGCAACCAGAACCCGGACGTGAAAAGCTTCACCCTGTCGGACGGCTCGAAAGTGGATCGCGTCTTCGACCCGGCGACCAAGTCCTGGAAGGATCCGAATTTCGGCGACAACCCGCCCCGGGTCGCGGTCACGGATAACTCCGACGTGCCACCCGGTGTCGATGCCGAGACCTTCCGGAAGGAGCTCGCCAAGGGCGCCGCGGCCGAGCAGAAGGGTGCCTCCCAGCGTGCCCTCCAGGCCAGCAACGCCATGCCGGTCCTCGACCGGGCGCAGGGTGCCTACGAGCGTCTGGCTCAGAACGGCGGCATCGGGCCGATTTCAGCCTCCGGGCCGAGCCGCATGATCGCCGGTGCGTTCGGCCGCCAGAACGAGATCGACCGGCAGGACTACGAGGCGGCCGCGAAGGATCTCGAATTGCTGAAGGCGCAGATCAGCATGAAGGGGCAGGGCGCCATCACGGAGGGCGAGCGTCGCCTGCTCGGCATGACGTTGCCGCGCCTCGATGCGGCCTCGCCCGAGACCGGCCTGACCACGCTGAAGGGGATGCGGGACCAGTTCACCCGGGCGATGGGTGCGCAGGGCCTCCCGACCGTCGGCGGTGGGCAGCAGGCCCCGCAGCAAGCCCCGCAGCCGGCGACCGCCTCTCCCCAGAGCGTGGCTCCGGCAGCCCGGTTTCAGGCCCTCACCCGGGGCGGCATGTCCAAGACCGACGCATTCGCGCGGATGCGGCAGGAGGGGTACTGAGCCATGGCCGAGACCTTCGACCCTGCTGAGTTCGAGGCGTTCAAGACGCAGGCCGCACCGGCCTCGATGCCGCCGACATCGGAGCTGCCGACCGGCTGGTTCGACCCAGCGGAATTCGAGGCGTTCAAGGCCGGCGCGCCGGTCGTGCAGGCCGCTCCAGCGGGACGGCGAGATGGGGCGGCCTCGCTCGCGGACCGGATCGCAGGGGACCACTCGGCCCCGCAGCGGTTCGCCAGCCAGACCGGGGAGGACACGGCGCTCGGTCGCGGTCTGCGGGCCAAGGCGGACGAAGAGGTGATCGGCAAGCCGTCGGCCGAGAACGACGCGATCGCCGGCCTGATTGGGGCGGGGCAGGCGGCCAGCCTGAACCTCGCGGGCAATGCTGCGGCCGGGGCCGCGACGGTTCTCGGGAAGATGGGGGTCTCCGGCTACGGCGACGGCTCGCGCACCTTCGGCGAGAACTATCAGCGGTTCGCGGACCTGCGGGACGCCCACGCGCGCCAAAGCCCGAAATCGACCATCGCCGGCACGGTGGCGGGCGCGATCGCCTCGGCGCCGCTGCTTCCCGAACTGGCCGGGGCTCCTGCCGCCAGTGGTCTCGCTCGGGCTGGGCAGTATGCGGCCACGGGCGGTCTGTACGGCGCGGCCGCGGAGGCGATCGACACGAAGGATCCGCTCAAGGCTGGCATCGCTGGCGGTGTCGGCGCGCTGGCCGGCGGGACGCTCGGGCCCGCCATCGAGCGGCTGGCGCCGGTAGTGGTGAGCACCGCGAGCCGCGCCCTGGAGCCTCTGGCGTCTCGGTTGGGGTACGGCGCCATCAAGACCGCGGATGGGTTCTCGCCCGAGGCGGTAGCCGCTCTGCGGGATGCCGGGCTCGACCCGAGCGCCCTGCCGCCCGAGCTCATCGGGCACATCCAATCGACCTTCACGGCAAAGGGTGTCTCGCCCGGTGCGGTGCGTGAGGCGCAGGCGGCCGAATTCGGCATCCCCCTGTCTCGTGGTCAGGCGACCGGCGACGCCGCGGCGATGGCGGTGGAACAGGGCGCAGCAGCCGGCGCGAATGGCCAGAAGGCGCAGGCGGCGGCGCAGGCCTTCGACGCGCGGCAGGCGGATGCTGTCGCGGCGGCGCGTGACCGGCTAGCCGGGACCATCGCAGGCTCGTTCCCCCGCATCGAGAACCCGCAGGTGGCCGGCGAGGCTGTCGCGGACGCGGCGCGGCGGATCGGCGATGACGCCATGCTCCGCGGTGGCGCAGCACAGCAGCGGGCCGACCAGGCCCTTGAAGCCGTGCGCGGGTCCGGCCTGCCGTCCGACACTCTCGATGCGGCGGGGCTGGCCTCGCAGGGGATCCGTGACGCGGCTGGTCAGGCGAAGGCGGCCTACCGGCAGGGCTACGACGAGGTGGCAGCCATCCCGGGCACGTTCGCGCCGGGTGCCCTCGACCGCATGGGCACGCGGGTGCGCGACCGGCTCGGCGCCGAGGTGCCGATCGGCGACGTGCTGACGCCTTCGGCCACCCGGGCGATTTCAGACCTCGACCAGTTGCCGGGGATCTTCGGCCTGGCGCCGGGCGAGGGGCCGAACCTCCAGCAGGTCGACCAGCTGCGCAAGCGCCTCGTGGCCTATCGCGGCTCGACCGGTCAGAACGCCACCGACCGGCGGGCCATGGACCAGATCCTCGGCCACTTCGGCGATCACCTGCACGACGCGATGGACGCCGGGCTGTTCGGTCAGCAGGCGCCCGCGCAGGCCGCAGGGCAGGCGGCGGACGGCTTCCGAGGCATGGCGGCTACGCCTGACGCCGCGGCCACGCTCCCTGCCGCTGGCGGGGCTCCTACGGGCAAATCCGAGCCGCTGACCCACTACCTCGCCCGGAACGGCGGGATTGCGCTCGGCGACGATGCGCGGGCGGCGGATCTCGGCCGGGTGATGACCCCATTCGGGCCGCTCGGGCGGCGCAACGGCCGGCCCATCGAGGATTTCCGCGATCAGCTCGCGAGCGAGGGGTTCCTTCGCCCCGACAGTGCCGACGGCATGATCTCCCGCCGGATCGGGGACGAAGTGCACGACCTGATCGGCCTGGAGCGGTCCGGGCAGCCGGTCTACCGCCTCGCGGACCTGTCCCGCGGTGGCGCTCCAGCCGACGTGGGCGGCCGGATTGCGGACCAGTCGGCGGCCTATGCCGAGCGTCTGGCGCCCTTCCGGCAGCAGGTGGCTGACGATCTGGTCGAGGTGGGCTACCACCCGCGCGACATCGACCCGACGCACCTCGGCGACGCGGCGCAGCGCCTGTTCCGGGGCGAGCACGATACCGGCGCGGACGCGTACGAAGCGGCTGTGATGGGGCACGCCCCGGTCGAGGCGCCGAACCCTCGCGTGTCGGCCGTGCCGGAGTCTGCCCCGTTCGAGGCGGGCGCGGCTCCGGCATCCGGCGGCTTCCCGCTCGGGGATACCGGTCCCTCGGATGCGATGCGTCGGGCGCGTGGCCTGTTCCGGGATTACCGGCAGGCGTTCGCCCCGCGCGGGCCGGGTGACGTGGCCGGGCGCAACCTCCAGCGCATCGTCGAGCAGGAAGCTTCGCCGAACGAGGTGGCCTCGATGCTGTTCGGTGGACCCTCGGGGCGCGTCACAGGGCGACAGCTCGAAACCCTCGACCGGATCAAGTCGACCGTGGGCGAGGACAGCCCGGCGTGGCAGGCCGTGCAGCAGGCCACCATGGGGAAATACCTCGAAGGCCGGGACGTCGGGCGCTCGCTCGATTACCTGCTGCGGGGTGAGGGGCGAGACCTCGCGAGCCGCGTGCTGACGGCCGAGCAGCGCCGGGGCCTGGAGACCTTCCGCACCGGCATCCGGCAGGCCGAGGACGCCCGCGCCTCGGTGCCGGGCTGGGTCCAGGATGTGGCGCGCAGCGGGTACGACCCGAACCGGGTGCTCGGCGACCTGTTCGGCTCCGGCATCCCGGGCGCTCGGCCGGGTCAGGCAGCCTACGGGCGCGGGCTGAAGCAGTACCTCGGGGCGGACAGCCCGGAATGGGCGAACCTGCGCCAGGCAGCGTGGCTGCGCCTCGTCCAGCACGGGGAGGCCACGCCAGCCCTGTCGCCGCGGCGTGAGGCGGACCGGATCCGGTCCTTCATCAATGGGGAGGGGAAGGGCTTGGCCGAAACCCTGTTCTCCCAGGGCGAGCGGGGCATGATGCGCCGCTATGCCGACGTGCTGGCACTGACGGAGTCCCCGCGCGGGAAGCGGATGCCGGATGGCGGGCGGGCCGCGAAGATCGCCAACAACGTGCTGAACGTGGTCCTGGCGGCCGCGGGTGCGAAGATCGGCGGCCCGGTCGGCGCGCTGGCGGCCTACGGAGCGCGTGCGGGTCAGCAGGCGGCGCGGACCAATCTGGCGGGGGCACGGGCGGCCCGCTCGTTCGAGGGCGGCGCTCCGCGAGCGGCGACGACGCTTCCGGCCTATGCCTTCCCGGCCGGACAGGCTGCGGGGCTCGCCGGCGGCCTGCTCGGATCAGCGCTGGTCCCGCGGGGTCGCTAGGGGCCGAAATCTGGCGCTTAGTGCCGCCCGCTTCCGACTCGACTTGGACATAGAAGGCGGATTCATTGATCCCCATAAGCGGACATCGATGCCGCTCCGGTTCGCGGCGGATTGATCGCTTACGGATCGAGGCCAGCCAGGAGATCGCGCAGGATGCGTTCTGCCGCGTCGGTATCGGGATAGACGATGTCGTAGGCCGGGATGCGAACCAACCAGTTCAAGAAGCTCTCGACAGCCTCGGCCGTGACCGGATGGCCGAGAAACAAGCGATCCTCCAGTAGTCTGACGAGGGCATTCATCGGTGTGATGGAATTGATCGCCGCAGTCGCGGCCGCATCGTAGCGGGGAAACACCATCAGGCTCGATGAGACCAGAGGGTGGTCCCACGCTGCGCGGTCGGCCGCGATCAGGCGAAGGTCGCGTCCGGCATGTGTGTGGATGGGCTGACACGACAGCTCTGGGAAAGCCCCGGCCAGGACCGACCAGCAGCCTCGCTTGAGACTATGCGGCGCAGGCCAAGGTACGATCGCCCCGTCCGGCGTCGCCAGGGCGACCATATCATCGGCATGGTACGCGAAGCCGCGCCGCGCCAGCGCCGCAGTCAGCGTGCTCTTGCCGCTCCCGCTGGTCGCCGACAGCACGATGCCGTGGCCGTGCAACGACAGGCTCGCGCCGTGCAGGATCGCGAGCCAGCGGATGTTCGGGTTCCTGAGTTCCAGGATGGCCTGGAAAACTGCACCGATCGCTTCCTCTGCCAAGTCAAAGGTGAGTGGCAGTCGGTCTGCGACACGAAGAATGAACGGATGGCGATCGTGACCGCCGCTGATAACGATGGGGATCGCGTCCGTGCTGCCGCTCGCCCGGTGTGGCGATAGGACGATCGCGATGTGGCGGGTTACCTCGGAGGGTGGTCCGATCACGGCGACGCGGGTGTCACCGAGATCGTAGATGGCCGCCGCTTCGAGCGCGTCGTTTGCCGGGATCGCGTCTACCAGTGCAACGTCCGGACTGCCGGCCCGATGAACCTCAGCGATCCAGCGGACCACCTGATCGACGTCGGTCCGTGCCCGATCATGCCCGATCGCGTAAGTCTCGGCTATGAAGTCCGCCGCCTCGGATACGTCGAGCCCAGCGTATAGAGCTTTCCAGATTGCGCCGGCCGTCCCATTCAGGGCCTGAAGCCGGCCCGTCGTGCGGTTGAGGACCACGACACCGTCGTCCAGGTCAAAACCAATGGCCTGGAGATTGGTTGATTGGTCCTCGGCGGTCACGCTGATCTGAAGCAACTAATCAAGGAGTTATTTTTATGGGGGTCGGCGAAGGGACCGGACCAGTTATTACTACTGGGGTCGGAGTGCCCGCCGGACCAGAGAATTCGAATGGTAGGCCGCCTCCGCCCCCGGCGCTGCTGGACGTGCTGCCAGATGCACGAGCGGCTCGGGTCGGGATCGACGTCGCCAAGAGCACAGGCGCTGTATAGGCCGCAACGGCGCCCATCGCCTTCAGCGCCGAACGACGCCCCTCTAGCTTGCGCTGCTCATCAGTCTTCAGATCGATGCTTGTGGGATCAGACACGTTCAGCCCCTCATTGATTTGCGTTGATAGGGAACTAATTCATCAATTAGCAGAGCGTCAACTCCCCCTGGATGTGCGCTTGCTACCTTGGACTGCTTTATTCAGTCGAAGCTAACGCAGTTAACATAAATATCTAGAGAGAATTTTGTTTTTTAGGGCAGACCTATTGATCATATCATGCCGTCATCGCAGTCGAATTCGCAAGATGAGTGGAGCCATTCACATGGCAGCAAAAACGATGAGCGCTGCGGTTCTCGACAGCATGCATGTGTTAGGTTTATCCGTTCGCCCACAGCCGTATATTCATGCTTCCGCGGCGGTGTATCGATCGTCAATCTGAGCACCGGCAGGTATTACCGGTTGGAAGAGATAGGGTTTTGCATCTGGAAGATCCTGGCTCGGCCCCTGACAATCAAGGAGATCAGGGTGGGTGTGATCGCAGATTGTGCGATGGAGCCTAATGTGGCTGACACAACGATCGTCGCCTTCCTCAACAGCTTGACCGAGGCCGGCCTCGTAGTCGCCACATGATGGCTGCGGACAGCGTGCAGGAGGCGGTTGCGCGTTCCGTGTTGCTAATGCGTGCCTATGCAGGCTGCGGCGTCCAGTCTCACCGGGGCGATGCGTTGGCACCTACGGCGTGGCGCTTGCTGGAAGACAACCGGCTTCTCAATCTCTGCGATCCAGCCGATCGAACCGATATCGACGCCTACCGAGAAGCGATCTGGTCGATGAACGCGCCAGCGCTGTATACAATTATGCAGCTCTCTCGGGCGCTTGCGGCAGGGGGAATCCCGCACGTCTTCATTAAGAGCCCGCTTCTGACGCACGACTTGTACGGCGACTACTTCTTCCGGATGTCTACGGACGTCGATGTCCTCGTCACGGCTGCCGATCGGACCAGGGCATTGCGCGTGCTGGACGAGCTGGACTTCAGACTGAACGAGGAGTGTCGGACACTGTACTGGCGGACCTTCATGGGTGAGCAGCATCTGGAGCCGCTGAGGCCGGACTTTCTCACCGTCGATCTTCACACAACGATCCGCCATCCGGCAGGCTACGCGCCCGATCTGACGCGCGGCATCCTCGCAGGTCGGACGATGACTGCGCTCGGTGACGGACATGTGCCCGTGCCGAACCCATCGGACGCCTTCCTGCTGGCGGCGGTCTACCTGCTTAAGGCTCTGCTGAAGTACGAGCCGGCTGGCAGCCATCTGCTTGATCTTACCGTGATGCACCAGCGGCTCGACGTGGAGGACGCACGAGGGATCACCGTCCTGGCTTCGGCGCGTGGGCTCAACCGCACAACAGCCTTCGCGCGCGACGCTGTGATGGCGTTGCTGGCTCCTGAAATCGAGACCGTATCGTCGGATGCCGGACCACTCCGGTGTGCCTTGGGCGGCGATGACCTCTGGACCCGTCTGCTCGCCCCGTCCGAGGCCGGTCCGCTCCGGCGGGCTCGGTGCGTTGCAGCTTCCTGCGACCGCTTATCCGGCAGCCTCCGCGCCATCAGCTGGGAGATCGGACGGAAGTTGGCGCAGAAGGCCGCCCACGCGAGGCTGTTCTGAGCCCACGTCACCGCATTTGCACGGCGGCGATCCGTCTGCATTTCCGTTCCCTTGGCTAAAAGCAGACCGTCGCAAAACCACCCTTCTCGGACGTTCAGGGACGGGTACCAAGCATCAGATTTCCACTTCTAGGGGCGAGACGGCCGGCCCTGGATCCAGCGGCGCAGGAAGGGCCAATAGGTCATCGCGTTGATCAGCACGAACATCGCGAGACCGTAGGCCAGCCCCTCCCGGACGAAGAGGGCGAGGCCCCAGAGGGCGCCGGCCTGCGAGGCGAGCAGCAGGCCGGCCTCTAGCAGCACGACACGGGTCCGGCGCAAGGGCAGGTCGTGCCGGAGCGCTCGCCAGTCGGCGACGAATTCGGATCCGTCGCGCATCGTGCCGTAGATGCCGACCAGGATCATGCCGACGGCGCGGGCGAAGCCGTAGGCGAGGCCGGCGAGCATCAGCACGAGGACCGCCGCCCAGCCGTAGCCAGCCAAGTCTGTCGGCGGCCGTTGAGCATAGAAGGCGATCATCCAGACCGCCGCCGCGGCCGCAGCTATGCCGATGCAGGCCGCTAGCACCCGGAACGCCCGGTCCAGCCGCTCGGGATAGGGCCTTTCCTCCAGCCGGAACCAGCCGCCCTGGGGCGCCGGCTCCTCCTGCGGGTCGTAGGTCTGGCCGTGCTGCCCAGGCATGCGCTCAAGATGGCGAGCGGCGGGCAGTGTGTCGAGATCACCAGCGCGCAATGATAGCCAACGCCAATCTGAACACCAGGCTGTGACAGGCAACTTGCTCATATTGACACGATCCTAGTAATTGCGATCGCGCGGTGCGTCCGAATTCGACACATCGACTGCAAATATCAGGGCCACGGACGTCAAAATCGCATTACGTATAGTTAATATCTATTTAATTCGTGCGGAACGAATATTGAAAGTACGCACCAGATCCCAGTCGATTTGTATCAGGCTGGGAATTGAAAGGTACGAGGTCACGGGCATGGCTGTGAGCGTCTTGATCCTGGATGAAACGCAGGGCCGCAGCGCGACTGTTCGCGCCAGCCTGGAGCACATGCCAGAGTTCCACACGATCGGCGAAACGGACCTGGCTGAGGCCGATACTGGCACTGCGGTAGCCCTGATCTTCCTCGGCGAGATCCGGCTCGCGGACGGGATCGCCCGCATCGTCGGCCTGAAGGAGCGCCAGCCCAACCTGCGCACGCTGGTGGCCTTCGACGCACTCACCGCCGATGATCTGCGCGCCCTCTTGGCTGCGGGCGCCGACGCGTTTGTCGCTCGCTCGAAGTCGCCGCGGGAACTCGGTGCCGCGCTGCTCGCGCTCGCGGAGGGCTCCAAGTGTCTGGTGCCGCCGGAGCGGCTCGCGTCCGTGGTGAGCAACGGGGCGGACAGCCTGGGTATCACGCCACGCGAGGCGGAGGTGCTGCGCTTCCTCAGCTCGGGCTTCAGCAACAAGGAGGTCGCGCGGCGCCTCGCCCTCAGCGTCCGGACGGTTGAGACACACCGGCTCAACCTGCGCCGCAAGACCCAGACCGGGCGGCTAAAGGATCTCGTGTCCCTCTCACGGCAGCTCGGCTTAGCACCCGTCCTTGAGAGCGAGCCGCTACGCCGGGGTGGCGACTATTGGTGCAGGCAGTAACCCAAACAAGAAACACCCCAGGAGCGGGTGCTCCCAGGGTGTCGCCGACCTCGCGGCCAGTTTGATCGGGCTGGGGATGCGAAGGTCAGCCGGGCGGCTGCTCTCCGGCGGCGGAAGGCGATGAGGAGGACCAACTACCCCTCGCCCGCCGCCGCAACTCCCGGGACAGACACCCGGGAGCAGCTCGACCGGATCTTAGTACGAGCCGAACTTGTAGTTCAGGCCGGCGCGGACGACGGCGAACTCGTCGTCGCGGCGACCGATCGGGCTGTAGTAGGCCGGGACCAGGTTGGCGGCGTTGACGACCAGGGCGCCCTGGTTGCGGTTGCCGCGCTCCAGGTTCACGTACAGACCTTCGATCTTGAATGTCACCGCCGAGGAGCGGAAGAAGTTCAGGAACGACTCGGTGGGCAGGGCGAACTCGACGCCGCCGCCGACCGCGTAGCCGGTGCGGAAGCTGTCGTTGCCGGCATAGCCGCCGAACGAACGGTCAGCGCTGCCCGAGCCGTAGGCGAAGCCGCCGGTGGCGTACACGAGGGTGCGGTCGAAGGCGTAGCCGAGGCGGCCGCGCACGGTGCCGAAGTAGTCGAGGCTCGACAGGCCGCGCGGGTCGGTCACGTAGTAGCCCGGGGCGACGGCGCCGGAGATGAAGGCGTTGTTCCGGTTGCGACCGAAGTCGAGGTACTGGGCGTCGGCCTCGATGCCGAACACCACGCCCGAGCCCGGGGTCAGCTGCCAGTTGTAGCCGATCTGGGCGCCGCCCGAGAAGCCGTCCTGGCTGCGATCGCGGAAGGTGGCGGTGGTGCCGAGGGCGGCGTAGGGGGCGGGAACGCCGAACACCGAGCCGTTGGAGCGGCTGCTGGCGTCGAAGGCGTAGCCGGCGTTGATACCGAAGTACGCGCCGGTCCAGGTGAAGACCGGGACGGGGGTGAACACCGGCGGCGGAGCAGCGCGGCGCGGCAGGTCGGCGGCCGAGGCGGCAGCGGTCAGCGCGGTGAAGGCGGCCAGCGAGGCCAGGAGCTTGGTCATCACGTAAGGTCCAAATTTCGATCTGTCGCTAAGGCTACCGGTCCGTGGACGAAATGGCTGTAGTTTTACGGACACACTGCCGCCTATTGACGTGGTAGAGGATAGTAAACGGTCTATGAACACGCGTTAGATTGTCGAAATACATTGCGATGTACACGACCGAGCGGCACAACATTTCAGACGCAGTTTGGTTTCAGCGTGCCGCCACGTTGGCTCCCGGGTGTGGCCAGGATGCTACAGAACGGATTGGCTGGCCCGCTGCAGACTGGGTCGTCCCGAGTTCTCAGTTCCACCATGCCGATCCGGCCCGAGCACCGCTTCTTCTACCCGATCGATTGGGCGCAGCTCTCAGCCGTGATCCGGTTCGGTCGGGCCAAGGGCTGCTGTGAGGGCTGCGGACGGCCGCACGGGCGGATGGTCTACCACCTCGGCGACGGCCGCTGGTGGGACGCGGACGCCGGCCGGTGGCGCGATGGCTGGGGCCGCCGGATCCGGCTGGCGGCAGATGCCGATATTCTCAGGCGGGCACGCCGGACCCGAGTCGTTCTAGCCGCAGCCCATCGGGACCACGACACCTCGAACAACGCGGATGCCAACCTCGCGGCCTTCTGCCAACGATGCCACATGATCCACGACCGGCCGGAGCATCAGCGGCGGCGGTGGCGCACGCTGTTCCGGCGGAAGGCCCTAGGTGACCTATTCGGCGGGCCCTACGCATAGGGCGGCGCTGCCGACCGTTTAACCGGCGCGGCGCTAAGGTGAACGGATGGTTCACCACTTCCACGCAATTGCTCGGAACGCCCCGATCCCGCCGCCATGTCGGGACGTTCTACCGGCACATCCACCGGAGACACGCAGCCATGCTGATCCTCAATCCCCTGACCGGACAGATGGTTGAGGTGCGCGTGCCCCGGCCGGGCCCAAAGACCGCCTGAACCCGGCTAGGCCGCATCCCTCGTCCAGCAAGACGCGGCCATGCATGACCCGACCACGAACCGGGCGTGCCGCTACCTACCGGCCAAAGCAGGCCTTCGGCATAGCGCCGCCCCCACCCACCAACAGAAGCGCTTTCATGACGCTCAGCGATCTCGACAAGCCGGCTGAACTGACCGTCTGGCCCGGCCACGCCCCGGCGCATGTTGCGCAGGGTCGCGCCTTCCCCACCCTTCGCGCTGCCCTGGCCGCTGCGGCTGAGGCGATCGACGTCGAAAATGCCAAGCCTTGGATCATCACCGAGAACGGCGACATCCTGGCTCCTGGCTGGATCCGCGCCAATAGCGCTGCGCACCGCGTGCAATAACAGGCCGTGGGCCGGCGCCTCGCGGTGTCCAGCTCCCCCGCATGCGCCGACCCTCACGCAACTGCCCGGCCTAGGCTTCACGGACGGTGCATGGGGAACTGGCCCGCACACCGCCTGTCGTCACGTGCCCACCTGCAACAGCGCCGTGTGGTGTCGCGAACGCCTCGGGCACATCAGCAGGGGGAAGCGCTGCTTTAACAGGTATGAGTGATGCCGTCGCCCACCGGGCCCAGGCCGTTGCCTTAGGGGTCGAGGCGCAGGCGAAGAGCCGGCTCACGCAGAAGCGCAGCATTAACAGGCCATTTACCACGCACCGCGAAGCATCGGCAGGCAATCGGAGCCCCGGTCCAGCTATGCTCGATGTCGTGTTCTGGTGGTGCGCGGTCGTGGCCTTCGCCGGATCGGCTGCATTGATCGGCCTCGCGCTGCTCGCGGGACGCTCGCTTAAATCTCAACCCACCGGGATCCAGCTGACCTGGGAAGAGCCCGTTCCCACGCGGTACTTCGGCCGGGCGTAGAACGTCGTTCGGCTCAATCCCCGCTGTCGCCGTCGCCAGCGTCGTCACTGGCGTCGAGGAGCCAATCCAGAAGGTCGGCGCCAAGGTCGCCGGTCGCGTCCCCGCAGGGCTTGCTCAACGGCTTCTGGAACGGCTGCGCCCGTACCTCGGCGAACAGTTCGCGCGCGAGCCGGTCCAGCGCGTCGTCTGACAGCACACGCTCCCGACTGGCCAGCATGCCCGTATTCCTTGCTGGAGACCGGTCCCTCGGCCCCGCCCCGATCTGATCACAGGGCGGGGGAGGGTCCGATCTCACCAGCGTGTGAGCCGAGCCGATACGCAACGCGGCCCGGCAGCATCATGCTAGAGGCGGGTTAGCGGGCCGTCAGCGGGACCGGCTTGGACCTGTATCGGAACAGACCACGCAGGAGCCGAAAAGGCATCAGAAGCAGCTTGATCACGCCGTGAACGGCGAGAACGACAGCGACAACCAGGAGAGCCAAAAAGGTGTCGATCACGTCGCGCCCTCCGAGGGCTACGGCCATCACTTTGTAACCAAGCTGAGTGCGATTAGTGCAGCAACAGCATCAAGCCCTGCCCGACGAAGACCACGAGGGAGAGCGTGGCCATAAACTTAATATCTTCAAGCCGTTGGCTCATCGTCGATCCCCGTGTTGGATGATTAATGATCGGCTAACTCCATCCGGGAAACCAGAGCCATTCATACATCGTTAGGGTTTTACCGCACTGTCCACAGACTGTACTTAACGCTGCGTTAACATCGCTGGCCAGCGTTAACCATTTCAGCTACATCGGCGGGATCGCATAGGAGCACCCGCCGCTATGCCAGATCTCGACCACCCCGACCTGTTCAGCGCCACCGGCATCACCATAGACGCCGAGACCGCAGAGCTCAGGCTCAGGGGCACGAGCAGGCGAAGTAAGCCCACACCAGCCCAGCGTGCGTCACGGCGCAGACTGTCCTGATCAGGTTCGGGCATGGGCGCTCCGACAATTACAACGAACGCCGCCGGAGGTGCTCAGTTCGAACTTGGCCTTGAATGCCCGGCTACCCGGCGATCACGTCAGGCGCCGCCCTGGGCGCCAGGAAGGCCACGCCCACTGTGTTGGTCCGCCGCCAAATCACCCTGACCGTCTGCATCTCTGGAGCGGGGCCAATCCGCAGCTCAAACACCCGCGGAACATCTGCATCAGGCGCGAATGCCACGCAGGCACCGCGGCTCGACAAATTTAACACGACGCACGGCGTCTCACCGGTCGCCCTGGTGAAGGCAGCGCTTCCGGGTAGGGCTGTTTTCGCACGGTATTTGGCGCGGCGTTCAAGCACGGTAACTTCCTAGTACAGGCCTTTTAATAATTTCTATTGGCCAGGAAGGCTTAATTCTTGGCCAATAAAATAGATGCTTACAGCCTTAATAGGTTTAGCGACGCGCCTCACCCCGCCTTTTGGCTAAGTCCCAGGCCGCATCGCCCGGACGCACGGCGCGAGCCGGTCCGCAATGCGGCACCGCCACCACGTCTGGCATCGCGCGACGGAGCAAGCGCTCCGCTAGGCAGACAGGGAAGTAGGACCGTCGTTCGCCGTGCCGAACGCCCACAGACCGTCACCGCATAGCTCGGCCGCCTCTACCACCCGCGCGGATTCTCACCAGACCTGATTCGTCGAGGTCGCCCGCTGCCCCTCGGCAGCCTTTCTTCGGTGTCGTTTCCCCCGATTCTGACAGGATGAGAACTTCAGTAGGCGTGCGGTTCGCGGATTTGCACCCTCCCCCTGAGCCGCGGCGGCAGGCGCGGGCGATCCAAGTTTGGATAGTGGGTCCCGGGTCCGCACCAGCCGCAGCCAGGCCGTCCACTCGGGCGAGATGATGCGCACGATGTTGGTGTCGTTGCGGAAGCCGGTGATCTGGCGCTCCTCCACCGTCACCAGCCCCAGCTTCCGGGCCTCACGGATGGCGTTGCGCACCGTGGTCTCGGCCACACCCGCGACCGCGGCGAGGTTCGGCACGGACAGGCGGCAGTCCTTCCGGCGCACGGTCTCGGCGGCCACGAGGCTGAGGACCGCCTGCTCGGCCAGCGTAAACCGGGCCGCGAGCCCCGGTGGGAGCCGCCCCGAGGCGGCCCAGCGGCGACGGCGCTCCATCGAGGCATCCGTGCGCGGGCGCGAGCCGACGGTCCTCCTGGCGACCTGTACCAATGTCCGGGGTTCGGCTGTCCCCTCCCCGTCGCTGGTTCCTGTTGGGTTAGGGCTTTGTCCGGCCCTGGGTCTGCTTCCAGACAGGGTTCGGCCCTCGATCAGGCCGGACAGGGCCTCGGCCTCGGCCTCCGTCACCTTCCCTTCCCCATAGGCGCGCCAGAGCAGCGCCGTCACGGATGG
>NZ_CP097484.1:6600000-6894209 GCF_023546765.1 Methylobacterium tardum | reverse complement strand
CACTGGCTCTCCCGACGCTGCCCACGGAAATCCGCAGGCCGCGCGTACGCACGAATTACGCCCTCAGCGTCCCGCAACAACGGGCGGGACAGAGTCCAACTCATGGAGTCAACCCCTCCACGGGGACCATTTGCCGATTGGAAGAGCCTATCAACAATTACCTACAGTTCCTTTAACACTGGGACTTGCGGGGATGGCGCGGGGCGCTGTCGGCAAGTGTTCCCAGGGGCGTTCAACACGGTCGCTAGAGTCTTGGCGAATCAGATTGATTCGCTGGAGTCCCGAAATCGCTATGTTTTGCTTGTGGAGTGTCAGTTTCTGTTAAGCTACACGCCGATCCCGGACTCTGCAATCGCATCGATTCTTGGATAGGGTTAACGGTTCGGACCCACGCGCGCCGGCGAACGCCGCCTGGACAGCGCGCACGAAAAAGCCCGGCGCGAAGGCCGGGCTTAAAACCGTCTGGACTGTGTGGGTGCGTTAGGCGGCGAGCGCCTTCACTCGGGCGGCGAGGCGCGAGACCTTCCGCGAGGCATTGTTCTTGTGAACGATGCCGTGCTGCGCGGCGCGCATCATCTCGGGCTCGGCGGCGCGCAGGGCAGCCAGCGCATCCTGCTGGTTGCCCGTGGCGATGGCCTCTTCGACCTTGCGGACGAAGGTACGCATGCGCGAGCGGCGCGAGCGGTTGATCGCCGTGCGCTTGGCGATCTTGCGGGTCATCTTCTTGGCCGAAGCGGTGTTGGCCATGGAATCCTCGTTCTCTTCGTCGGGCGATGCCGACGGGCCGGTTTGGCCGGAGATCGGTCGTCGCGTCAGGTTGTCTGGCGATGACCGAGACGCAGCGCGCGCGAAAGCGCGGCCCCTCGGCGAAGCGGTCTCTATAGTGAGCAGGGCGCGACGCGTCAACGCGGAACAGCCCGCAGCGGCCTGATCGAGCCACATGTCTTAGATCTTGATATTTTTCCTATATTCTTGTTTTGTCCCGTTCTGACCGGGCCGCGACAGGTCGGCGAGGCGAGGCGAGGCGAGGCGAGGCGACGATGCGTGACACGTCTCAAGCGTATGTCGATGCGATCGTGCTGCGCAGCGTTCTTGCCGGCCTCGCCCTGGAGACAAAGCTGATCCGCCTGCAGCGGCAGCTTCACGCCAAAGGCTGGGAGACGCAGCCGCGCGCACCAGCAGGACAGCCAAACGGCGGCGAGTGGGTGCCCGCTCCCGGGGGCGGCCAATGGGCCACACTCCACGAGGATCGGCCCAGCGGCCCCTCTCCTCAAGATCCGCCCCCGTTCACGGAAGCCACAACGCTGGAGGATGGGACGCACGTCCTGTCGATCCGAATACACACTGGGCGAAAGCCCTTCGACGAACAACACACGGTGATCGCGCCGGACGGCGAGAGCCGGATCTTCGAGACATCCGGGGAAACGCAGACGATCCGGGATGGTCAGACCGGCGACGTGCAGTCGCGCAGTACCTTCACTGCGATAGACCTCGTCTCCGAACCAATCGTACAGCCCGCCTTCCTGCCGGCTGTTTCGCTAGCAATCGAAGGCGCGCTCGCCGCTGTTGAACCCGTGCGGACCTCGAGCTCGCGCTGTCGCTGCTGGCGGTCTTATCCACTCAGGACGATGGCTTTGGAGCGGTTTTGGGCCTGACCGCACACGAATTCGATCCCGGCACTGGCGCACAACAAGCCCTGACACCCTGGGTCGGCAAACTCAATCAGCAGGCGCTCGACGGCGCGTGCCCGCGCAATGGAGAAGCCTTAGCCATCGTCAATGATGTCACGAAGTCAGTCTGCGCGTCAGGCAATTATCGAGACCCGACGGATTTTGGCACCAAGGTACATATTGAGGTCGCGAGACGCGTGAATTCTCAGGAAGATCCTTATTTTAAAGCAGAAATCCTGCTCGATCCGAGTGGAGGAAAGTCTAACCCTTACAAGCCAGGCAACGTCCGACTTGATCTTCTGGAAAACGTGAAGGCAACACGGACTGTCTGCGTCTATGATCACAAAACCGGAAATGCGGAAATGTCATTGGCGCGGGCCATGCAGCTCGCCGCTGCCGCGATCAGGAATTACCCTTACCTCGAACGAATCATCATCACTCAAGTGAAACCGCAAACATGAGTTCCGCCCCCCAAATCAAGAGGCTGGCCAAACCTCTGCTCCAGAGGCACAACGACCTCATCATGGCCACCGGCAATATTATGGCCTATCTGCCGGTCACTCACTGGAACCCTTATATTCGTATCCACAATAGGCCAAAAAGAGGAAATTTCACAGTCGACTGGTGGGTAGATACTCGATTTGAGCCGGGACATTATGCGTTTATTAGTCGAATCGGAGCGTGTTCGCTAATCGGTCGATCACTTAAATACAGGCCCCGGGGTCGAACCGGGCTGTTCGAATGGGATGATCCCACCATGCCGGGCGACTTTATCGATCAGGTCGAAGCCAGGATCCTGCCGGTGTTTTCCTCTCTCGATACGTTGGAGAAAACTATCGCTCATCTACGTGCACACCAGCATAATTCCTTTGCCGAGCATCCGCCTTGGAAAACGCTCATGCATGTCGCGCTCGGCGAAATTCCAGCGGCGCAGGCGGAGTGGCGAAATGTGATGCACAACTATGTGCCGCGTACGACCCTGTCAGATCCGTCACGCAATTATGTTTACGACCAGTGGTGCCTCTTGACCGAACCGCTGATGGCTGGCGACCGCGCGGCGCTGGCACGGTTGCCGCACGGCTGGGAGGCCGAGAACACTATCGGCACGAACCTTGAACCCTATTGGCGTTCAACGCCGTTTCCCCTGGAACACACACATTGGGGTATGGTCGGCTAGACCAGCGACCATACCGGTTAAAAGCAAACCCTCACTCCGGCCATCGCAGTGCCGCCGCCGCCGCCAGCGTTCCGACCACGGCGGCGATCAGCGTCAGAGCCCCGAGCACGGCCAGCGGCACGAGAAACGGCACCGTCCCGCCGCTCGCCGCCTGAGCGGCGGAGACGCCGAAGATCAGCGTCGGAATCATCAGCGGCAGCACCAGCACGGCGAGGATCAGGCCGCCCCGCCGAATCGAGGCGGTGAGCGCCGCGCCCACCGCGCCGATGAAGCTGAGCGCCGGCGTGCCGGCCAGCAGCGTCAGGGACGTCGCGCCCATGGCGGTGCCGTCGAGGGCCACGAGCAGGCCGAAGAGCGGCGCGGCCAGCGCCAGCGGCAGGCCGGTGGTCAGCCAGTGCGCCGTCACCTTGCCGAGCACCACCAGCTCGAGAGGCACCGGCGCGGCGGTCATCAGGTCGAGGGAGCCGTCCTCCTCGTCGGCCTGGAACAGGCGGTCGAGGCCGATCAGTGTCGCCAGCACCGCGGCGAGCCACAGGATCGACGGGCCGATCCGCGACAGCAGGTTGAGGTCGGGCCCGAGGGCGAACGGCACCAGGGCGACGATCATCAGGAAGAAGACCAGCGACAGAGCGCCCGAGCCGCCGACGCGGCCGGCGAGGCGGAGGTCGCGGGCGATGAGGGCGAGGAAGGCCCGAATCACGCCCATTCCTCCAGCACGTCCGCCGCAGGCGCCGCAGCGGTCGCCTCGATGCGCAGTTCCGCCGCGCCGGCCAAGCCGAGGGATTGATGGGTCGCCGCAATCACCAGGCCGCCGCCGGCCCGATGGCCTTCCATCAGCTCGGCGAGCACCGCCTGCGAGGTGGTGTCCAGGGCCGCGGTCGGCTCGTCCAGCAGCCAGAGCGGCCGGGCGCAAACCAGCAGCACGGCCAGGGCAACGCGCCGCCGCTGGCCCGCCGAGAGATAGGCCACCGGCAGGTCATGGGCATGGCCGAGACCGAGGCGCTCCAGCGCGGCGCGCGGGCCGAGGCGCGGCGCACCGAGGAGCCGCTGCGCGAACAGGAGGTTCTCCCCCGCCGTCAGCGACGACTTCAGCCCGTCGCGATGGCCGACCGTGTGCAGGCATTCCGGCAGGCTCGCCTCCCCGACATCGGCGACCGTGATCCGCCCGGCATCGGGCCGCAGCCGCCCCGACAGGATCGCGAGCAGGCTCGACTTGCCCGCGCCGTTCCGCCCGGTCACCGCCAGGGCGTCGCCGGGCCCGAGGGCGAAGGACAGGTTGGAGAAGATGCGGCGCCCGGAGCGGCGGCAGGCCAGATCGTCCACGCTAAGCCGCACCCGCTCCTCCGCCCCCGTCCTGACGCCGCGCAGCTGTTCCGCGAAGTCGTCTCCATGCCCGATTGCGCCGGGGAACGGAACCGCACGGTCCAGCTGCGCTTTCGTTCTGCAACGGAGGATTGCCGATGGCCGAGGCGAGAAACCCGAGCGAGGCGGATATTGCCGCGACTCCGGACGCGGTGGCCGGCCGCGCCAAGGTCGAGGAGCGGATGGCCCAATGCACCGTCGAGGAGCAGGCGGCGTTCTGGGAGGCGGTCGGCCGCTGCTTCGGCGGCGGCAAGCCGCCGGAGATGGAGCCGGCCTCCGGCTGATCAGGCCCCCTTTCGGGTCAGGACCCGCAGCGCGCCGCGGAACGTCCGCACATCCTGCTCGGTCAGGCTCATGCGGTGGAGCATGTCGCGCATATTGCGCGCGATGATCTCCTTCTTCTCCGGCGGGTAGAAGCCGGCCTCGTCGAGCGCCGCCTCGAGGCTTCCGAACAGCGCGATCAGCGCCTCGCGGGTCGCCGGCGGCGAGAGCAGCTCGCCCGAGAAGGGCAGCCGCGCCCGCCCGCTCGCCTGCCGCCACGTGTAGCCGACCAGCAGCACCGCCTGCGCGAGGTTGAGCGAGGGAAAATCCGGCGAGACCGGGAAGGTGATGATTGCGTCGGCGAGCGATACCTCGTCATTGGTCAGCCCAACCCGCTCGCGCCCGAACATCACCGCGGTGCGCTGGCCCTCCCGGGCCACGAGCTCGCCCATGGCCTCTTCGGGCGCGAAGACCCGTTTCATCTGCCCGCGCTCGCGCGCCGTGGTCGCCAGCACGTACTGGCAGTCCGCGATGGCCTCGGCGACGCTGCCGAAGATCACGACCCCGTCCAGGACATGCGTCGCGCCCGAGGCCGCCTCGCGGACGCCCTTCTTGGGCCACCCGTTCTTCGGGTTGACGAGGCGCAGCTCCGACAGGCCGAAATTCGCCATGGCGCGGGCGGTCATCCCGATATTCTCGGCGAGCTGCGGCTCCACCAGGATCACGGCCGGGGCGATCCCCGGCGGGACTTCGGTGGCCTTCCTCTGGGCGTCGTCCTGGGAATCGCGGCTGGTCATGAAGGCCGTCTGGCATGACGAGCCCGCGCCCGTCGAGGGTTGGGTGACGAAGCCGGCCGGATGACAGTGCGCGCCTTCCGTCGCCGGAAGCCCCGCGCTATGTCGCGGGGCGATTCCGGCCCGAGACGCCCGACACGGCTCTCAGGGCGGCGACCGCACGGCCCTTGCATGCCGTGCACCGGAACAAGGCGGGAAGGCATCGGCCCATGGCGAAGATCAAGGTAGCAAACCCCGTCGCCGAGCTCGACGGCGACGAGATGACCCGGATCATCTGGGCCGAGATCAAGAACAAGCTCATCCATCCCTATCTCGACGTCGACCTCGAGTACTACGATCTCGGCGTCGAGCACCGCGACGCCACCAACGACAAGGTCACGGTCGACGCCGCCGAGGCGATCAAGCGCCACGGCGTCGGCGTGAAGTGCGCGACCATCACCCCCGACGAGCAGCGGGTGCAGGAATTCGGCCTCAAGGAGATGTGGCGGTCGCCGAACGGCACGATCCGCAACATCCTCGGCGGCGTGATCTTCCGCGAGCCGATCATCTGCAAGAACGTGCCGCGCCTCGTGCCCGGCTGGACCCAGCCCTTCGTGATCGGCCGCCACGCCTACGGCGACCAGTATCGCGCCACCGATTTCAAGGTGCCCGGCAAGGGCCGCCTGACCATCAAATTCGAGGGCGACGACGGCACCGTCATCGAGAAGGAGGTATTCAAATTCCCCGAGGCCGGTGTCGCCATGTCGATGTACAACCTCGACCAGTCGATCATCGACTTCGCCCGCGCCTCGATGAACTACGGCCTCGCGCGCAAGTACCCGGTCTATCTGTCGACCAAGAACACCATCCTGAAGGCCTATGACGGCCGGTTCAAGGACCTGTTCCAGAAGGTCTACGAGGAGGAGTTCGAGGCCAAGTTCAAGCCGCTCGGCATCACCTACGAGCACCGCCTGATCGGCGACATGGTCGCCTCGTGCCTGAAATGGTCGGGCGGCTACGTCTGGGCCTGCAAGAACTACGACGGCGACGTCCAGTCCGACACTGCCGCGCAGGGCTTCGGCTCGCTCGGCCTGATGACCTCCGTGCTGATGACGCCGGATGGCCAGACCGTCGAGGCCGAGGCCGCCCACGGCACCGTCACCCGCCACTACCGCGAGCACCAGAAGGGCCGCGAGACCTCGACCAACTCGATCGCGTCGATCTTCGCCTGGACCCGCGGCCTGTCCCACCGCGCCAAGCTCGACGGCAACGACGATCTGGCGAAGTTCTCCGCCACCCTGGAGAAGGTCTGCGTCGACACGGTCGAGGCCGGCTTCATGACCAAGGACCTGGCGCTGCTGGTCGGGCCCGATCAGAAGTGGCTCTCCACGACGGGCTTCCTCGACAAGGTCGACCAGAACCTGAAGACCGCCATGGGTGCGTGAGGCACGAGCAAGACCTTGAGAGCGGCGGGCGTTCCGGACGCCCGCCGTTTCTCGTCGGCGCCCCATCCGCCGAGAACGCTCAGGCGGGGCCGCGGATCGAACAGGCGCTCAGGCGGCAACCAGCAACGCGGCGCCGGCGACGCCGGACAGAACGAGCCGCAGTCGGCCCAGCCAGAGCGGTGCGAGGCCGCGGCGGGGCAGATCCTGATCGATGAGCCCCCAGGCCAGCACGAGACCGCCGAGGATGCGCAGGTCCCAGGGCGCCGGCGCCGCCATGGCGGCCCAGGCCACCAGGGACGGGACGATCGCCACGATGTAGTCGCCGTTTCCGGCGTTGCGCGCCGCTGCGGCACCCCAGCGGATGCCGCCCAGGAAGGAGGCGATCACCGCCCCGTAGGCGGAGAGGATGGTGCGCGGCGCCAATCCGATGCTGCTCAACCCGCCATCGGTGCCGGAGACGGCCAGGGCCGCAAATCCGAGAAACGGGATCAGGCCGGCCACACCCAGAACGATGGCGCTGATCGGGACAGGGTTCCGGTGCGCCATCCATCCTCCGAGCGGCGGCCAGGGTGGGTCACCCGCACGATCCGGAACTGGTCCGACGCCGCCCGGCCGGAGCGTTCCCGCATCGCGGCACGGCGGTCAAGCTCGGATCGCGGGCCTAGTGGGGCGGCAGCTCGCCGCTAGGTCCGCCGTGCGGGCGCCGAGAAGGCCACCGTGTTCGGCGCGGGCGCGCCGAGGAGGGACATCGGGGCGTTTGCACCGGCCTTCGGGGCCGGCGGCTCGTTGACGGCCGCGTCGATCTTTCGCGGCTTGAACGTCGCCGCCAGGCCCTTGGCCTTGGCGAGGTCGGCCGGGCTCAGCTTGTTGGCGACGTCGTCCCGCTTCTTGGCGGCGTCGTCGTCGCCCTGAGCTGCCGCCGCGGCGAACCACGCATACGACTGCACGAGATCCTGCGTCAGCCCCAGCCCCCGCGCGTACAGCACTCCCAGATTGTACTGGCTGTCGCGGACGCCGAATTCGGCGCCCTGTCGAAACCACGAGGCGGCGGAGGCGAAATCCGGCTTGCCGCTGGCGGCGGGATTTTCGGCGTAGAGCACCGCGAGATTGTGCATCGAGCGGGCGTGTCCCTGCTCGGCGGCGCGGCCGTACCACAGCTTCGCCTTGTCGAGATCCCGAACGAGGCCGGATCCCTTCTCGTACTGGCCGCCGAGCTTGTACTGAGCCGGGGCGTAGCCGGCCGTGGCGAGCTTCTCGTAGAGCTTGGCCGCGACCGCGAGGTCGCGGGGCATGCCGCGGCCGTCGGCCTCCCGGCTCGCAAGATCGAAGATCGCCGCGCCGTCGCCGTCCAGTGCGGCCGCCTTCAGCTTCGCGAGAGCCGGCGGCAGGTTGCCGAGATCAGCCTGCAGGCTGTTCATCCCCGAGATCTGCGGCACCAACGCCTTGGAAGCCGGCGGGTGCGCCTCGGCCGGAGGCGGGGTCGGCAGGGCCTGCGTGGTCGTCGGTTCGCTGACCGGCGCCTTCGCGGCCGGATTGTCCTTAGGCGCTTCCTTGGTCTCGTCGCGGCCGGCATCCGGCACAGCCGCCTTCGCCGGCTCCTCACGGACCGGGGCGGCCTGGCTCGCGACGACCGGACGCTGCTCCTCCGCGCCGCGCATGGTGACCGCCTGAAGCGCGCCCAGGGCCAGCACGATGGCGGCCAGGCCGAGCAGCAGCGGCCGGCGGCGGCGGTCGATCTCGGCGCGGAGGCGCGCGAAGCGGCCGTCTTCCGACGCTGACGGCGTCAGCACCATTTTCTGGGTGCGCGCGTCGCGGCGCTCGGCCGGTGCCTCCGCGGCGAGCTCCGCCTGAGCGGCTTGCGCGGCGCGGCGCGCCGCCGCGATGAAGCTGGTCTTGATGTCCGTCTCGGCGGTTGCATCCCCGGTCTCACCGGCCCGGATCAGGTCGGCAGTGCGCTCCTTCGAGGAGCGGCGGGCACCCGCCTCCCGGCCCGCACGCGAAGCGCGGTTGGGACGCCCGCTGCCGGGCTCGAGGAGGTCGTCGGAGATCCGCAGGGACTCGGCGCCGTCCTGCCGGGCCGCAACCCTTGCCTCCGCGGGGGCCAGGGCGGCCTCCGGGCTGGTCGAGGATTTCAGGCGCGCGTCGAGGGACGGCGCGCGCGTGCTGCCAGCATCCACCGGACCGAGGCGGTCGATCAGCCGTTCGAGCGCGGATTGCACGCCGTTCAGCGTGGCGCCGAGGCGCTGGTCCGAGGTGACCTGCCGCGCCTGCATGTCCGCCAGGCTGGCCCGCAGCAGACCGATCTCGCCGCTGTCGGCGCCGATCGCGGAGCCCTTGAGGGTCTGGGCCACGGCGCTGCGCGCGGCGCGTTCCACCACGGCCTCGCTCGGCGCAGCTTCGCGCAGGGCCGTCACCTGCCGAAGCAGCTCGCCCATCGTATGCTCGAGGCTGACGAGCGCCGGATCAGAGGCGCGCGGGGCGTCGAGCCGGCCAGCCAAGGTGACCACCTGCCGCTCAAGCGCATCGAGCCCTTCGTGCTCCGAGCGGATGCCGACCTGGTCGACCTTGTCGGCGAGGCTGCGCAGCATGGCGTGGATGGAAGCCATCTCGCCGGACCGCGCACCCGTGCCGTCCCCGGCGTGCTCGGACCAGTCGTCCCGCGCGCAGAGAAGGTCGACCTTGCCGGCCATCGCCTGGATCTGCTCGGCCAGGGCCGCCGGCGCGGCGATCTTCACGTCGCTGCGGATCTCCTCCAGCAGCGGCCGCAAATCCTGGCCGGTGCCGACCCGCTGCAGCTGCGCGATCTGCGCGCTCACGGCCTGCAGGCTGTTCGCGAGGCTCTGAATCCGCTCCGGACCCGCCAGGGTGCCGATCAGGCGGCGGATCTCCTCGAGTTCCGCGAACAGGCCGGCGAGGGTCGGCCCGTGGGGATCCGCGGCTCCGGTGGCGGCGATCGTATCGAGGCGCTCGGCGAGGCGGCGCACATCCTCGGCGACGCGGCTGTGGACGTTCTCGGCGACCTCTTCGGCCAGGCGCTCGACCTGAGCTCGGACCTGCTCGATCGGGGCCGCAATGGCGGTGAGGTCGGTCCCCGCCTGGGCGCGCTCGACGCCGCTCGCCAGCGAGACGACCGCCTGCTCCAGCGCACCGATGTCGCGGCTCGTGGCCAGCTGGTTGATCGCCTCGCGCAGGCGGGCCGTCTCGTCCTGCAGCTCGGACAGAGACGCAGAAGGAGCGGCAACCTCCTCGATCCGGGCTTCGAGTCGGCGGGCGAGGTCCAGGCGCATGCTGGCGACCACGCCCCCGTCGGAGGCGGCATCCAGCGTGGGTCCGGCGGCGACCTCTTGCGACAGCTCCCGCTGCCGCTGGCGGATATCCTGGACCGCGTTGCGAATGTCGGCGGCTGCGGGACGGGCGCGGCGGCCCGGCGGGCGGGTGGCGGCGACCTGCTCCCCGAGCTGCGACATCCGGCGCTCGATATCGCCGAGACGGTCGGTGACTTCCTGGACGGGCGCAGCCTTCAGGGCGCGCTCGATGCGCGCCTCGATCTCGGCGAGCCGGCGCGCCTCGGCCTCCTGGGCGCTGCGCCGTTCCTCGTCGAGCACCCGGTTGAGGCCGTCGAGGCGGTCCATCAGGGCGTTGATGCCGTTGCCGTAGCCTTCGGCCGATTCGGCCTTGGCCGCGCGGCGTTCCTCGGCGGCCGCGGTCTCGGACCGGCTGGTGGTATGCGCGAGTTGCTCGGCGCGATGACGGCGACGGTGACGCCGATTGCCTCCCGGCGCCGGCTGCCCCTGCGGCACCACCGAGGCGATCCAGGTCTCCAGCGGAACACCTGCGCGCGCCGCGACGTCCCGGGCGGCATCCAGCACCTCGGGATCGAAACTGTCGAGCTGCGGCATCGCGTTGCGGGTCATCGGTGGCCTGTCGTCGGCAGCGTTCGGCAACCGATCCTGTGCACGACGGAGACACCCCGGCTGGGCATCCACGGAACGCGCACATCGGATCGTTCGAGCGTGACGATTAACTTTCTTGGTAAACACGAGGTTAAGGGTTCGATTGTCCGGTAATCACCAAGCCTGGAAGATCGTGATGGCTGAGGCCGGGCGTCACCCTGCGGCAAGGCTTCGCCGTTGATCGCCGGGCGGCGGATTGTTTACATGCGGCCAACGCGGCGGATCGATGCAAGAGGTCCGCGCACAGCCGGGGGAAGCCAGAGATGCCGCAGTACCGCGCACCGGTCGACGACACGCTGTTCCTGCTCACGGACGTCCTGGGATTTCACGCGCGCGACAACTTGGCCGGGTTCGCCGACGCTTCGCCGGACGTCGCCGAGGCGGTCCTGCGCGAGGGCGCCAAGCTGGCGGAAGAGGTGCTGGCCCCGCTGAACCGGACGGGTGATGTCGAGGGCTGCCGCCGGGAGGCGGACGGCACCGTCCGCACCCCGACCGGCTTCAAGGCGGCCTACGATACCTACGCGCAAGGCGGCTGGATGGGCCTCTCGGTTCCCGAGGCCTATGGCGGGCAGGGACTGCCGCACACGCTCAACACGGCGATCCAGGAATTCGCTTCCGGCGCCAATCTCGCCTTCGGGATGTATCCCGGCCTGACCCAGGGCGCGATGGCTGCCCTGCTGGTCCACGGCACCGAGGAGCAGAAGGCGCTCTACCTGCCCAAGATGGTCGAGGGCGCCTGGACCGGCACCATGAACCTCACCGAGCCGCATTGCGGCACGGATCTCGGCCTGCTGAAGACCAAGGCGGTTCCGAACGGCGACGGCTCGTACAGCCTCACCGGAACCAAGATCTTCATCTCGGCCGGCGAGCACGACCTGGCCGAGAACATCGTGCACCTCGTCATCGCCCGGATCGAGGGCGCGCCGGCCGGGACCAAGGGCATCTCGCTCTTCGTCGTGCCCAAGTTCCTGGTGAACGCGGACGGTTCCCTCGGCGCGCGCAACGGCGTGACCTGCGGCTCCCTGGAGCACAAGATGGGCATCCACGGGAACGCCACCTGCGTCATGAACTACGACGGGGCGACCGGCTGGCTGGTCGGCCAGGAGAATCGCGGCCTCAACGCCATGTTCGTGATGATGAACGAGGCGCGGCTCGCCGTGGGTGTCCAGGGACTGGGGCAGTCGGAGGTCGCCTACCAAAACGCCGCCGCCTACGCGAAGGACCGCCTCCAGGGCCGGGCGCTGACCGGCGCGAAGGCGCCCGAGAAGGCGGCCGACCCGATCATCGTCCATCCGGACGTGCGCCGCACGCTGATGCAGATCCGCGCCTTTAACGAGGCGGCGCGCGCCCTGATGCTCTGGACCGCGCTTCAGGCCGACATCCTGCACCGCTCCGAGGATGCCAAGGAGCGGCAGGCCGCCGACGACCATCTCGGGCTGATGACCCCGGTGGTGAAGGGCGTGCTCACCGATCGCGGCTTCGCCAACGCGGTTGAAGCGCAGCAGCTCCTCGGCGGTCACGGCTACATCGAGGAATGGGGCATGTCGCAGTTCGTGCGCGATGCCCGCATCGCCATGATCTACGAAGGCGCCAACGGCATCCAGGCCATGGACCTGATCGGCCGCAAGCTGCCCAAGGACGGCGGCCGGGCGATGATGGCCTTCCTGGGGGAGGTCCAGACGTTCCTGAAGGATCACGGCGAGGACCCGGCCATGGCGCCGTTCGTCAAGCCGCTTCAGGCCGGGGTGAACGACCTGCAGGGCGCCGTGATGTGGCTGATGCAGAACGCTTTCGCGAAGCCCGACAATGCCGGGGCGGGCGCGACCGACTTCATGCACCTCTTCGGCCTCGTGGCCCTGGGCTACATGTGGGCGCGGATTGCCAAGGCGGCCCTGGCCAAGCATGCCGAGGCGCCCTCACCGCGCTGGGAATCCAAGCTGGCAGGCGGCCGGTTCTTCATGGAGCGGATGCTGCCGGAGACCGGCTTGCGCCTGACGCGGATCAAGGCTGGTGCCGAGAGCACCATGGTCCTCGAGGCGGACGCTTTCTGAGCGTCTCGCCGAGCGCGCCCTTGAACGCGTAGCGCACGGCGGACGGTCAATCCCTCTCCGCCGACCTTGCGAGCGGACCGAAGCCATCCAGGCAGCACCGCGATCCCAGACCGCGCGCTGCTCCGGGTCGCTTCGCTGCGCGCGGGATCAGCTGCCGAGCGCCGCGTCCAGATCCTCGATGAGGTCTGCGGGATCCTCCAGGCCGATCGACAGCCGCACCACGTCCGGACCCGCACCGGCGGCGGTCTTCTGCGCGTCGGTCAGCTGGCGGTGCGTGGTGGAGGCCGGGTGGATGATCAGCGAGCGCGTGTCGCCGATATTGGCGAGGTGCGAGAACAGCTGCAGGTTCGAGACGAGCTTGACGCCGGCCTCGTAGCCGCCCTTCAGCCCGAAGGTGAACACCGCCCCCGCCCCATTGGGCGTATAGCGCCGGGCGAGCTGGTGATAGCGGTCGCTCTCCAGCCCGGGATAGCTGACCCACGAAACCGCCGGATGCGTCGACAGATGCTTGGCCACCGTCAGCGCGTTGTCGGAATGGCGCTGCATGCGCAGCGGCAGCGTCTCGATGCCGTTGAGGATCAGGAAGGCGTTGAACGGCGACAGGGCCGGCCCGAGATCGCGCAGTCCTAGGACCCGGCAGGCGATAGCGAAGCCGAAATTGCCGAAGGTCTCGGCCAGCACCATGCCGGAATATTCCGGCCGCGGCTGGCTCATCATCGGGTAGCGCGCATCGCCCGCCCACTGGAATGAGCCGCCGTCGACGATCAGGCCGCCGATCGAGTTGCCGTGGCCGCCGAGGAACTTCGTCGCCGAATGCACGATGATGTCGGCACCGTGCTCCAACGGGCGGATCAAGTACGGCGTCGCCATGGTGTTGTCGGCGACGAGAGGAATGTTGTGCTTCTTGGCGATCTGCGACAGCGCCGCGATGTCGGTGATGACGCCGCCGGGATTGGCGATCGACTCGCAGAAGATCGCCTTCGTGCGCGGCGTGATCGCCGCCTCGAAAGAGGCCGGATCATCGTTCTCGGCCCAGGCCACCGACCAGCCGAAGTTCTTGTACGAGTGATTGAACTGGTTGATCGAGCCGCCGTAGAGCTTGTTCGAGGCGACGAACTCGTCGCCCGGCTGCATCAGGGCGTGCATCGTCAGGAACTCGGCGGCGTGGCCGGATGCCACCGCCAGGGCGGCCGTTCCGCCTTCGAGCGCGGCGATGCGCTCCTCCAGCACGGCGTTCGTCGGATTGGTGATCCGCGTGTAGATGTTGCCGAAGGCCTGGAGCCCGAACAGCGAGGCGGCGTGATCGACGTCGCCGAACACGAAGCTGGTGGTCTGGTAGATCGGCGTCGCGCGCGCGCCCGTAGCTGCATCGGGGGCGGCGCCCGCATGGATCGCCAGCGTGTTGAAGCCGGGCAGGCGGTCGGTCATCGCCGAGTCTCCTCGGATCACCCAAGCCTGTACGCCCGCGCGGGAGCGGGGCGCAAGGTCGGGCCGTGCGCCACCGCCCGGGCCGAGACCGCTACGGGTCCGGCGCGTATCCGATGTCGACGTGGGGCTGTCCGGCATCGACCAAGGCGCGGTCCACGGCCTCGATGGCCAGAAGCGTCCGCGTGAGATCCTCGGCCATCGAGATCGGTGCCACGTCGAGGCCGCTCAGCCGCCGCGCGATGGCATTCCGCTGCCGCGCCAGCGCCGCGCGGGCCCGGTTCAAATCCTCGATCTCCTCGGACGTCATCTGCACTCCTCCACCGGATCGGTCCCCGCTCAGCCGCCCGGCGCCCAGTCGATATTCGGTCGCTGGGCCAGCATCCGCTCGAAATAATTGGCCACCGCCTGGGCACCATCGGTGTGCATCATGGCGACGGGATGCGCGAGGTAGGCGCGCGCGAGATCCAGGGGAATCTGGCCGGATTGGAGCGCGCTCAGGACCTCGCCGATGAAGGCATCGTTGGCCTCATTGAAGTCGTTTGACAGCTTCTTCCGGTCGTTCAGGGCCTTGATCGGCATTCCGCGTCCTTGTCGCTCGGGGGTGGTGTCGAACCCGATCGCTCCCGTCCCGCCCGAACCGGACGGGACCGCCGAAGGTTCCGGCGATGGACGCTGAACCCGATACCATGTGTGCAGCGCCGCATCTCGGTAACCGTCCGAACAGGGCGATTGGAGCGGAAGTCCGATCCTGGACGTTAACCCGGCATGTCGATCGATTCTGCCCGCACCCACTCCGTCGAGATCGTCCCCTGCCTGGACGATCCACGGTGTTACCGCTGGATCATCCGCGCCCGCAGCGGCGCGGTCGCCGAGCACTCGCCCTACGCATTCGTGACATCGAACGGCGCGCGCATCTCCGGTGAGTGCTGGATGCGCGAGCATTTCGACGAGGGACGCGGCGGCTAGCCTCTCTCCTGACTCCGACGCGACCTGGTGGACGGCGACGGGGCAAAAAGACGTGACCTCCCGCTTCCCCGCTCGGGAGTGTGCTCCGCTTCGCGGAAATTCCGGCGCGGCAAAGCGCAACGCTTCATCCTGTCAGACGGACGCACGTGTTCGCGGTCGCCGCTGCGGCGTCATTCCGAGAGTCCGCAGCGAGAGGCAATATGGCGTCTGATCAGCGCGCATTGTCCCTCCCTGCATGTCGCGAGCCGGGAGGAAGCAGCATCCGGGACCAGGCCTCGGGTTGAGCGCACGCACGCTGCCTTAGCATCGGTGGGAGACGGGCTCCCCCTACGATTCGTACCCGGCCGCCGCCCGAGTCGCGGGTCTCGCTTCTTGGATCCGGACCACCCAACAAGCCTCTTAAGCATCGTGACCGCATGCACGTGGCGCCAGCGCGTGTCGCAACGGTTGCGCACGTCGCTATGCAACTGTTGATACAGGCCAGGACCTGAGCCACATCACTCGATGATCTGAGTAGGCAATGATTAATCATTTCACCGCCTGAACTCTATCTTAGTTGGATCTTTAATACCGCTCGTGCAGTCTCGGCGAACTTCCGAGAAGCGGCCGAGGAGTGAGCGATGCTGAGCGCCGACAGGATGGACCGGGATGGGGCGCCCATGGCTCGAATCGGCTCCGTCACCTCCATCGACGGATCCAAGGTTCATCTCGCCCTCGCCGGCCAGCATGGCCGTCCGGACGTGCGTGTGACCGTCGGCAATTTCGTCCGGATCCACGCCGGGAACGCCCTGCTCATCGGCATCATCACGACCCTGTCGTCGGGCAGCGACCACGGGCGCCAGCCCGGCGCCTATGCCAGTCTCGACCTCCTCGGCGAGATCGTGATCGAGGAGGGCGCGCAGCGCTTCCGCCGGGGTGTCACCGCCTATCCTGCCATCGGCGACTCGGTCGATCTGCTCCCCGCGGAGCTGCGCGTGGTCTACCAGGCTACGGCCTCCGACACGGCTTCTGTCGGCGCGCTGTATCAGGACCCGGACATCCCGGCCTGCATCAAGGTCGAGGACCTGCTCACGAAGCATTTCGCGGTGCTGGGCACGACCGGTGTCGGCAAGTCGAGCGGCGTCGCGGTCATCCTCGATCAGGTGATGCGCGCGCGGCCGAGCGTGCGCATCTTCCTTCTGGACGTCCACAACGAGTACGCCGCCTGCTTCGGCGATCGCGCCAGCGTCATCAATCCGCGCAACCTCAAGCTTCCATTCTGGCTGTTCAACCTGGAAGAGATCGCCGACGTGATCTACGGCGGCCGTTCACCGATCGACGAAGAGATTGAGATCCTCGCGGAAGTAATCCCGCTCGCGAAGAGCAAGTACGCCCAGTACAAGGAGGCGAGCGATCGACAGATCGTCAAGCGCTCGATCGGCAAGGGCGCCGGCTACACGATCGACACGCCCGTCCCCTACATGCTGCAGGACCTGATCGCGCTGATCGACGAGCGGATGGGGCGTCTGGAGAACCGCGTCTCGCGGATGCATTACCACCGCCTGATGACCCGGATCGAGGCGCTGCGGAACGACCCGCGCTATGCCTTCATGTTCGAGAACGCCAATGTCGGCGGCGACATGATGGGCGAAATTCTGGCGCATCTGTTCCGGCTCGATCCGGACGGGCGCCCGATGACGATCATGCAGCTGGCGGGCCTGCCGATGGAGGTGGTCGACGCCGTTGTCTGCGTCCTCTGCCGCCTCGCCTTCGAGTTCGGGATCTGGAGCGAGGGCGCGATCCCGCTGCTGTTCGTGTGCGAGGAGGCGCACCGCTACGCCTCGGCCGACCGCTCGGTCGGTTTCACCCCGACGCGCCGCGCCCTGTCGCGGATTGCCCGTGAGGGCCGCAAGCACGGCATCTATCTCGGCTTGGTGACGCAGCGCCCCGCCGAGCTCGATCCGACAATCATGTCCCAGTGCAGCACGCTGTTCGCTATGCGGATGACCAATGACCGCGACCAGGCCTTCCTGGCGGCGGCCGTCTCGGACGCGGTCAATCTGCTCACCTTCGTCCCCTCTCTGGGCACCGGCGAAGTCATCGCTTTCGGCGAGGGCGTGCCGATGCCGGCGCGGATGACCTTCTATCCCCTCCCGCCCGAGCGGCAGCCGCGCAACGATATGAGCGGGCGTACCCCCGAGGATGGCGCGTCGATCGCCGGCGCGGCTTTCGTGGGCGCCGTCGTGGAGCGCTGGCGCGGCGCGACCATGAGCAAGGTGAGCGGGCTCGAGGCGGACCAGTCAGCGCTCTCGCGGCTCGGCCGCGAGGCGGGCGGCGATGGCGGACACGGCGCGGCTCTCGATCAGGTGCATCGCCGCCTGCTCCGGCGGCCCGTCGATGGGAGCGACGCGGCCGCGGAGGCCGGCTTGCGGTCCGCCAAGACGCTCTGGCAGCAGGGCTGAGCGTGAGCCAATCCCTGCCCAGCGACCGGCAGAGCTTGCTGGAAGCCGCGCTTCAGACGCTTCCGGTCGGCGTGGTGGTCCACGACGCCCGCGGCCTCTGCGTGCTGGCCAACGCGGCCGCGCGCGCCCTCGGTCCGAAAGCCCTTCACGACCTGCCGGAGGCGGCCTGCAATCAGCCCGAAGGCGCGGTGATCGAGGAGATCGGCGAGCGCGTGGTCGAGGCGCGGGCTCTACCGCTGCACGGCGAGCGGGATGCCTTCACGCTTACCACCCTCGCCGACGTGACGCAGCATCACCGGATCCAGCGCGAGCTGATCGCCCGGGCGTTCATCGATGCCCTGACGGGGCTGCCGAACCGCACGATGTTCGAGCAGAGTATCGAGGAACTCCTGGTGGAGGTGGGACCGGCGGACCGCTTCGCCCTGGCCTTCATCGATCTCGATAACTTCAAGCACATCAACGACTATTACAGCCACGACGCGGGCGACGCGCTGCTGCGCAAGGTTGCCGACCGGATTCGCGGCGCGTTGCGTCCGAGCGACTTGCTGGCGCGGATCGGCGGCGACGAATTCGTGCTGCTGCTCAACCCGATCTCCGATCCGAGCAGCACCCTGGCGACGGTGCAGGGCATCTCCGAACGCCTGAAGCAGCCGTTCTTCATCGACGGTCACGAGATCTTCGCGTCGGCGTCCATCGGGCTGAGCCTGTTTCCGGAGCACGGCACCACCTACGAGGTGCTGCGACGCCAAGCCGACAACGCCATGTACCGGGTGAAGGGCGGTGTGAAGGGCGGCGTCAGCGTCTTCGAGGAGACGATGAGCCACGCCGCCACCGCGCGCATGGCGGTCGAGCAGCGGCTCAGGCTGGCGATCCGCGACCGCTGCTTCTGCTGCGCCTTCCAGCCGAAGGTCGACATGCGCACCCACGCGGTGCTCGGCGTCGAGGTGCTCCTGCGCTGGCGCGACGAACTGGGCATGATTCAGGCCCCCGGCGACTTCATCGAGCTCGCCATCGAACTCGGCCTGATCAACGAGATCACGCTTCAGGTCCTGGCCGAGACCGTGCGGGCGATGCCCGACATTGACGAGGTTTTCGGACCCGACGTGTCGGTGAGCCTCAACATCGCAGCCAAGCAGGCCTGCGACGTCCCGTTCATGGCGGCCTTCTGCGACGCCCTCGGCGAGACCGGCCTGGCACGGCGCTTCGTGCTCGAACTCACCGAGGAGGCCTTCTTCACGAAAGGCCGCTTCCAGCGCGATGTCCTGCCGCGGATCCGCGCCATCGGCGCGCGGGTCTCCATCGACGATTTCGGCGTCGGCTATTCGTCGCTCGCGGCGCTCGCGGAGATCACCGCGGACGAATTGAAGATCGACCGTTCGTTCATCACCGACATCGACAAGCGGCCGCGCAGCCAGATCGTCCTCAAGGCGATCGAGTCACTCGGGCTGGCGCTGGGCATGTCGGTGGTGGCCGAAGGTGTCGAGACCTTCGAGGAGGTCGCCTACCTGCTTGGGGCGACCCAGATCCGCTGCGCGCAGGGCTTCTACTACGCCAAGCCGATGCTGATCGATCAGATCCGCCTGACGGAAGAGCGTGCGGCCGGGCCGCGGGCTACCGTTGCGCACAACCGGAACTCGGATTTCCGGTCTCCGAACCTCCTGAGGCGGGCCTAGACGGCCGCCGTAACACTGGAACGCCCGGGGCACCGCACTGGCGCCCCTCGTCAGGCCGGCGAACCCACTTGGTCCATGCGGCTCGTCCAAGGGATGGCTGCCACGAGCAGCCAGAAACGACAAAGGCCGCAGAGCTGCGGCCTTGGAAGTCGTTCGTTTGGTTGGGAAAACTGGAGCGGGCGAAGGGATTCGAACCCTCGACCCCAACCTTGGCAAGGTTGTGCTCTACCCCTGAGCTACACCCGCTCACTGTACCGTGCCGCCCGGACTTTCGTGCCGGCGGCCCCCGGCGGCGCTCTCTAAACACCATTCCGCCGGGCGACGCAAGCGCCTCTTTTGCGAACCGTGACGATTCACCAATTCGGGTCCGGCGGAAGCCCGTCGCGGATCTCCCGCAGGCGGGCCCGGGTCCCGCGGGTGGTGCCCTCGGGCAGGGCGTCGACCGGGAAGAAATCGCAGGCCGCGATCTCCCGGTCCGGCGCTTTGGGGCGCAGCATCGTGAAGGCCGGCAGGACGAACAGGGCGACGTGATCGCGCGGCGCGGCCACCACGTTCCGGTAGAGCCCGTGCAGGCGCGGCTGACCTTCGGGGACGATCTCCGCCTCCTCCCGGAACTCGCGCACCATGGCGTCGAGCGCGGTCTCACCGCGCTCGACGCCGCCGCCCGGCAGATGCCAGCCGCTGACGTAGGTGTGGCGCACCAGCGCCACGCGGCCTTGCGAGTCGATGGCGATCCCGCGCACGCCGAGGGTCATGCCGCGGGAGGCGAGCGCCCCGAGATGGAACAGGTGCCGCAGCAGGCGCCGGTCGAGGAGCATGCCGGGTCAGACGACGTCGAGGGTGATGTCCCCGAGGCCTTCGACAGCACCGACCATGCGCTGACCGCGCTCGACGGGGCCGACGCCGGACGGAGTCCCGGTGAAGATCAGGTCGCCCGGCTGCAGGTCGAAGTACCCCGACAGGTAGGCGACCTGCTCGGCCACCGACCAGATCATGTCGGCGAGGTCGCCCTTCTGGCGCGTCTCGCCATCCACCGTGAGAGTGATCGCGCCGCGCGCCGGATGCCCGATCAGCGAGACCGGATGGAGCGCGCCGATCGGCCCCGAGCCGTCCGCGGCCTTCCCGGTATCCCAGGGCCGGGACATCTTCTTGGCCTCGTCCTGGAGATCGCGCCGGGTCATGTCGAGGCCGACCGCGTAGCCGTAGACGTGATCGAGGGCGCTCTCGACCGGGATGTCGCTGCCACCGCCTGCGAGCGCGGCCACCATCTCGATCTCGAAATGGTAGTTGCGCGTCTTCGGCGGATAGATGTGCTTGGCGGGCTCGGACCCGACGATCTGCAGCGCGTCGGCGGGTTTCATGAAAAAGAACGGCGGCTCGCGATCCGGATCGGCCCCCATCTCGCGGGCATGGGCCGCGTAGTTGCGCCCGACGCAGTAGACGCGGCGGACCGGGAAGAGATCGCTGCTGCCGACGATGGGAAGCGCGACGCGGGGCGGGTTCTGGATGACGGAGAGCATCACTGCCTCTGCGGTGGATCGTCCGGATGGCCGGGCGCTGAGCCGCCCGAGACCTAGGAAATCGTTGTAAGGTGCGCATCGCCGCGCGCCATAGCGGCGCTTGCCAAGACGGCGCCCTGGCCTACAAAATTTTACCGATGACTCCGATCGCGGTCTCCCCAGGCACCTCCCACGACACCCTGCTCACGGCGCTGCGTGACGCGCTCGGCGCGCGGCATGTCCTGACCGACCCGGAGGATCTGGCGCCCTATCTGGTCGAGACGCGGCGATTGTTCACCGGCTCGGCCCTGGCGGTGCTGCGGCCGGCGAGTACCGAGGAAGTCGCCTTCGCGGTCCGCGCCTGCACGCAGGCGGGCATCGCCGTGGTCCCGCTCGGCGGCAATACCGGCCTCACCGGCGGCGGCGTGCCCTCGGGCGGCGTGGTGCTCTCCCTCGAGCGGATGACGCGCCTGCGCGCGGTCGAGCCGGTGGACGCCACGATCACAGTCGAGGCCGGGATGATCCTGCAGGATGTGCAGGATGCGGCAGATGCGGCCGGCATGCTTTTCCCGCTCTCCTACGCGTCCCGCGGCTCGGCGCGGATCGGCGGCGGCATCAGCACCAATGCGGGCGGGATCGCGGTCCTGGCCTACGGCAACGCCCGCGACCTCGTCCTCGGGCTGGAGGTGGTCCTGGCCGATGGGCGGGTCTGGGACGGGCTCAAGGCCCTGCGCAAGGACAATGCCGGCTACGATCTCAAGCAGCTGTTCATCGGCTCCGAGGGCACGCTGGGCATCGTGACGGCGGCGGTCCTCAAGCTGTTTCCGAAACCGCGCTCGACCAGCGTCGCCTTCGTCGGCCTGGATTCGGCACAGGCCGCCTTGGATCTGTTCGTGTTCCTGAGGGGCCGGATGGACCGCGACCTCACGGCGTTCGAATACCTGCCGCCCTTCGCCCTGGAGATCGTGCTGCGGCATGTTCCCGGCGCCGTACGCCCGCTCGACGGCGCCCACGGCGCCTACGCGCTGATCGAGGCGGCCTCGGCACGTCCGGATGCCGACACCCGTGCCGAGCTGGAAGCGGCGCTGGGCCAAGCGCTCGAGGACGGACTGATCGCCGATGCCACGAGCGGCGCGAGCGGCGCCCAGAACGACGCCCTGTGGCGCCTGCGCGAGGGCGTGCCGGAGGCCCAGACCCGTGAGGGCGCCTCGATCAAGCACGACATCTCGGTGCCGCTGTCGCGCCTGCCCGCGTTCCTCGACCGGGCAAGCGCCGCCTGCGTCGCCGCGATGCCGGGCCTGAGACCCTGCGGCTTCGGCCATTTCGGCGACGGCAACATCCACTTCAACCTGACGCAGCCGGCCGACATGAAGCCGGCCGACTTCCTGGCCGAATGGGGCCGGTTCAACCGGATCGTCCACGACATCGTGCACGAACTGGGCGGCTCGATCGCGGCCGAGCACGGCGTTGGCCTGATCAAGCGCGACGAGCTGGAGCATTATGGCGATCCGGTCGGGCTCGACCTGATGCGGCGGCTCAAGGCCGCCCTCGATCCGCAGACCCTGCTCAACCCAGGCAAGGTCGTCGCCGCGCCCGAACGCGACCCTCCTGCCGTCTGAGAAATTTGTGCGACGCGCCATAATTCGGCGCGCAGACGGGTGCAGGAGAGTCACGCGTCGTCGCGTTCCGCCGCGGACGCGCGGGGTGTTAAGCGACTGCTAACGCTTCGGACTGACCTTTATCACAGACGGCGGGGACATGTCTGTCAGCATCAGGCATGGCATTTGCTCACGGCACTACCTATCTCGCAGGTGCGAGATCGCTCGACGACCCGTCAACGACAGACAGCTTCCCATTCTTCTGGAGACCGACGGAATGCCCACCTCACAGGCCCGCGTGCAGACCACGGAAGCGAGCCGCTACCTGCAGCAGCTCTGCCGGCACTGGAGCCACAAGTTCAAGGTCGAGGCGACCCCCGAGCATGGCACCGTGCCGTTCGGCGAGGACCGAGTGTGCACGTTCGACGCCGAGCCGGACGCTCTGGTGATGCGCATCGACAGCGCCGATCCGGTCAACCTCACCCGGCTGGAGAACGTGGTCTCCGACCACCTCGCCCGCTTCGCGTTCCGCGAGAGCCTCGGCGATATCCGCTGGTCCCGCGCCGCCTGACGACGTTCACGCGGCCGGTCTGATCGGCTGATCTACCTGCGCCCGGTGCCATGCCGGGCGGTCGAACCCGTCCGGCTGCCAGCCGGGCGGGTTTTTCCGTTCTCGGGCGCCGGGATGCCGAGCCGCTGGCGTAGCATTTGCGAACGCCGGGCCGCGCGCCCCTCAGCCGGCGCATCGGGGACCCATCAATGAAGCGACGCACGCTGCTGCGAGGCGCCGGCGCCCTGGTTGCCGGGACGCTCGCCCGGCCGGCTCTGGTCCGGGCAGCCTCCGCGACCACGCTGAAATTCGTGCCCTACGCCGATCTCGCGCTGCTCGACCCGATCATCACCACCAACTACGTCACCCGCACCCACGCGCTGATGGTGTTCGACACCCTCTACAGCCTGGATTCCGGGTATCGCGCACAGCCCCAGATGGTCGCCGGTCATCAGGTGTCGGATGACGGCCTGACCTGGCAGCTCACCCTGCGCGACGGCCTCCGCTTCCATGACGGCACGCCGGTGCTCGCCCGCGACGTGGTCGCGAGCCTCAAGCGCTGGGCGTTGCGCGACGCCTATGGCGGGGCGCTGTTCGCGACGGTCGACGCGCTGACGGCACCGTCCGACACGGTGGTGACATTCCGGCTGAAGCGGCCGTTCCCGCTTCTGCCGGACGCGCTTGCGAAGCCGACCTCCTACCTCCCCGCCATCATGCCGGAGCGGCTGAGCACGATTCCGGCCACCCAGGCTGTCTCGGAGATCGTCGGCAGCGGACCGTATCGCTACGTCCCGGACGAGCGGGTGCCCGGCTCGCTCAACGTCTACCGGCGGTTCGAATCCTACCGCCCGCGCGAGGGCGGCACACCGAGCTTCACGGCGGGGCCGCGGATCGCACATTTCGATCGCGTCGAGTGGCGCACGATTCCCGACGGCGCCACCGCGGCCGGCGCCCTGCGCTCCGGCGAGATCGACTGGTGGGAGCAGCCGCTGGTCGACCTTGTGCCCGACCTGCTGCGGCAGCCGGCGGTGCGCGTCGATCTCGTGGAGACGGCCGGGCTGATCGGACAGATCCGGCTCAACCACACGCTGCCGCCGTTCGACAACCCGGCGATCTGCCGGGCCCTGCTGTCGGCCGTCGACCAGGCCGAGATGATGGATGCGGTCGCCGGCAGCGATGCCGCGATCCGGCGCGGTCCGGCGGGCGTGTTCACGCCCGGTGGCCCGATGGCGTCCGAAGCCGGCCTGGGGGCGCTCACCGGCCCGCGCGATTTATCCGCGGCGAAGCGGGCGCTGGCGGAGGCGGGATACAAGGGCGAGCGGGTCGTCCTGCTCGCCGGCACGGACGTGCCGCGGATCAACGCGATCTGCGAGGTGATGGCCGATCTCTGTCGCAAGCTCGGGATGAACGTCGATCTCGTCGCGACCGACTGGGGCACGGTGAACCAGCGCATCCTGAGCCCGAAGCCCCTCGACCAGGGCGGCTGGTCGATGTTCGGGATCTTCTCCGGCGGCCTCGACCATCTGTCGCCGGCCTATCACTTAGTCATCCGCGGCAACGGCCGAGCCGGCGTTCCGAGCTGGCAGACCGACACCGCGTTGGAGGAGCTGCGCAGCGCCTGGTTCGCTGCGCCCGACCACGCATCACAGAAGGCGGTGGCGGCCCGGATCCAGGCGCGCGTGCTGGAGATCGGCGCCTACATCCCGTGCGGCCAGTACTTCCAGCCCACCGCCTACCGGCGAGACCTTGAGGGCATGCTCACCGGCTTGCCGCTGTTCTGGAACCTGCGCCGTTCGGCCTGACCACCGGCGCGACCATCAGCCGACGCTCATCAGGCTGGCATTGCCCCCCGCCGCGGCCGTGTTGATTGCGGTGGAGACCTCGTCGACGAGCCCGATCGCGGTGTAGAGGTCGCCCCCTGCCAGCGCCTCCGGGGTTCGGGCCTGGACCGGCAGAATCGCCCCGGCGCGCGCCGCGACGGTCCGATTCAGACCCCGAAGGGCGTCGGCATCGCCCTCGAACAGGATGGCTTCGATGGCGCCAGCCGTGGCGAGGGAAGACGCGTCGGCAACGCGTGCCGCGCAGGCCTCCGGCAGACCGTGAAGCGCGGCCCGGATCGGCTCCGGTGCAACGACGACGGCGCGGTTCCCGCACGCCAGGATCGCGCCGACCTGGAGGAGGAGGCCCGGCTCCGTCGCGGCGATGGCCGCGACACGCCCGCGTGCTCGGAGACCGTAGAGGTTCCGCTCGCCGACCGGTCCCGGGAGGTCGATCTCCGCGGCCGCCGGGTACCGGGCCAACGACAGGGCCTCCGCCAGCCGACCGTGCCCCTTCGATCGCAGCCACGCCACATAGGGACACAGGAGCGTATCGCCGGTTCCGGGCCCGTCCAATGAAGCGGCCGGCGACCTCCGGACCAGCCGGCCGAGATAGAGCGGGCCGCCCGCCTTCGGACCCGTCCCCGAAAGCCCGGAACCGCCGAAGGGCTGCACGCCCACCACCGCGCCGATGATGTTGCGGTTCACGTAACGGTTTCCGGCCCGGACGCGGTCCAGCACATGCGCGATCGTCTCGCCGATGCGGCTGTGCAGGCCGAAGGTGAGACCGTAGCCGTTGGCGTTGATCGCATCGATCAGCTGGTCGAGATCCGTGCGGCGATAGCGCAGGACGTGCAGCACCGGCCCGAAGACCTCGCGCTCGACATCCGCGACACGGCTGATCTCGATCAGGGTCGGCGGCACGAAGGTTCCGTCCGCCGCTTGCGCCGGAAACGCGAACTGCTCAACGGCAAAGCCGCGGTCGCGCATCGCCGCCACGTGGGCGGTGATCGTGTCCGCGGCCTCGGCGGTGATGACGGGGCCGACATCGACGGAGAGCTGGCGCGGGTCCCCGAGCGCGAACTCGCGCAAGGCGCCCCGAAGCATGTGCAGCGTGCGATCGGCGATCTCCTCCTGGAGGCACAGGATCCGCAGCGCGGAGCAGCGCTGGCCCGCCGAATCGAACGCGGATGCGATCACGTCCGCCACCACCTGCTCGGCCAGCGCCGAGGAATCGACCACCATCGCGTTTTGGCCGCCCGTCTCGGCGATCAGCGGCACCGGCTCGCCGTGGCGGCTCAGGCGCTCGGCGAGGATGCGCTGGATGCCCTTGGCCACGGCCGTCGAGCCCGTGAACATCACCGCTTCGACGCGCCTGTCGCCGACGAGGGCGGCACCGACGGTGCCGTCGCCGGGCACAAGCTGCAGCGCGTCTTCCGGGACGCCAGCCTCATGCAGCACCCTGACCGCTTCGGCGGCGGTCAGGGGCGTCTCCTCGGCCGGCTTCGCGAGGACCGGATTGCCCGCCACCAGGGCGGCCGCGACCTGCCCGACGAAGATCGCCAGCGGGAAGTTCCAGGGCGCGATGCAGGTCACCGGCCCGAGGGAAACCTGCGCGCCGTCGAAGGTGCGCTGTGCCTCGGCCGCATAGTAGCGCAGGAAGTCCACGGCCTCGCGGATCTCCGCCACGGCGTTGGCATAGGACTTCCCGGCCTCGCGCACGATCAGCCCGATCAGCAACGGCATTCGCGCCTCGAGCGTGTCGGCGGCGCGGCGCAGGCACGCCACCCGGCTGGCAGGCGGAGTCGAGCCCCAGGCTTCGGCCGCAAGCTCGGCACAGGCCAGCGCCGAATCGATCTCCGGCGGTGCGGCCGGACGCCAGCATCCGACCAAGTCCCGATGATCGGCGGGATTGCGCACCGGTCTGTCCGCCGAGGCCGGATCCGCACCGGTCGGGACCGCGCGCCACGGCATCCGGCCGCTCGCCGCCAGGGCCTCGGACAACCTCGGCCAGCGCGGCCTCGTCGGCGAGATCGAGGCCCGCCGCGTTGGCCCGGGCCGGGCCGTAGAGCGCGCCCGGGCGCGGGATGTGCTCGTGCGGGGCGCCGGGCCTCGGCATGGCCTCGACCGTCGCGACCGGATCGGCGATCAACGTCGCGATCGGCACGGACTCGTCGGCGACCCGGTTCACGAACGACGTGTTGGCGCCGTTCTCCAGAAGCCGCCGGACCAGGTAGGCGAGCAGCGTCTCGTGTGTGCCGACCGGTGCGTAGATCCGGCAGGGCCGCCGCAGGTCGGTTCCTGCGACGACGGCTTCGTAAAGCGGCTCGCCCATCCCGTGCAGGCATTGGAATTCGTACTGCCCGATCTGGAACGCCGGGCCCCCCATCTCGACGATGCTGGCCAGGGTCTGCGCGTTGTGGGTCGCGAATTGCGGGAAGACGGCGTCGGGCGCGGCGAGAAGCCTGCGTGCGCAGGCGAGATACGACAGGTCGGTGTGGACCTTACGGGTGAAGACCGGGAAGTCGGTCAGCCCATCCACCTGCGCGCGCTTGATCTCGCTGTCCCAGTAGGCGCCCTTCACGAGGCGCACCATCAGACGGCGCCGGCTGCGCCGGGCAGGTCGATCAGCACGTCGATGACGAACGGGCATCGCTTGCCGTAGGCCTGGACGACGAAGCCAAGCCCGTCCCAGCCGGCAAGCGCCGGATCCAGCGCGAGGGCCTCGAGGATGTCCAGGGACAGATCGAGGCGGTCGGCCTCCTCGGCGTCGATGTTGAGGCCGATGTCGTAGCCCTTCGCCAGAACGGCGAGCGCCCGCACCCGGGGGACCAGCTCCGAGAGCACGCGGCCGCGCTGCGCCCGCACGTAGCGGGGGTGGAGTGCCGACAGCTTGATCGAGATCCCCGGCCCGCGGAGCACGCCCCGCCCGGCAGACGCGTCGCCGATGGCCCGGATCGCCCCCTCGTAAGAACGGGTGTAGCGCTCCGCATCGGCGGCGGTGAGCGCGGCTTCGCCGAGCATGTCGTACGAGTAGGTGAAGCCCTTCGCTTCCATGCGGGCGGCGTTGCGCAGGGCTTCCGCGATGGTCCGCCCGGTCACGAACTGCTCGCCCATCATCCGCATGGCGAGATCGACCCCCGTGCGGATGACCGGCTCGCCGCCGCGGGCGATCAGCCGGGTCAGCGCGGCGGAGAGGCCGGCCTCGTCGCGCGTGGCAGCCAGGCGGCCGGTGACCAGCAAGCCCCAGGTCGCCGCGTTGACGAAGAGCGACGGGCTGTGACCGAGATGGGCGCGCCAGTCGCCGCCCGCGATCTTGTCGCGGATCAGCGCATCGCGGGTCGCCGCGTCGGGGATGCGCAGGAGCGCCTCGGCGAGGCACATCAGCGCCACGCCCTCCTGGCTCGACAGCGCGTATTCGTGGATCAGGCCCTCGACCCCGCCACGCCGGGTCTGACGACGCAGGGTCTCGACCAAGTGCCGGGCCTGTTCGGCCACGCGCCGGGCGGCATCGGGCGACAGGCGCGCCTGATCGAGGAGCGGCGCCACGCAATCCGGCTCGGGCCGGCGGCAGGCCGCGACGACGGCCGCCCGGAGCGGCGACAATTTAGGCAGCGCCGCCGCGAAGGCGCCGAACGGCCCGGCAATATCGCCGATCGCATGGGATGCGTGCATGGATCATCCCCCGGGAGCGGCTGGCAATTCTCTCGCCGGCCCGGGTGCAGGCTACGCCGTCTGCCGCCGCGGTTTAAGCGCCTCTCAACGATCGTGGATGCGTCGTCCGATCACGGGGCGGCGTCCGGGGCATCGCCCAGCACGGACAGCGCTCACGCGGGCCGCGCGTTTTGACACCGGCGACAGCGGTGGCAGAAACCCGACATGACCGCGATCCTGATCTACGGCGCCAATGGCTATACCGGGCAGCTCCTGGCCGAGCATGCGGTCGCCGAAGGTCTGCGCCCGATCCTGGCGGGTCGCGATCCGGACAAGCTGCAGCCCTTGGCCGCGCGCCTGGGACTCGAAACGCGAGCCGCGCGCCTCGGCGATCCCCCGCGCCTGCGCGCCATTCTGGCGGGGGTCGCGACGGTGATCCACGCGGCCGGTCCGTTCTCCAGGACGGCGCGGCCCATGGCGGAAGCCTGCCTCGCTGCGGGCGCGCATTACCTCGATATCACCGGCGAGATCGAGGTTCTGGAAGCCCTCGCGGCGCGGGACGCTGACGCGAAGGCGGCTGGGATCGTCCTGCTTCCGGCTGCCGGCTTCGACGTGGTCCCGAGCGATTGCCTTGCGGCCCATGTGGCGCGCCGCCTGCCGGGCGCGACGCAGCTCCGGATCTCGATCGGCGGCTTCGGCGGGTTCAGCCGCGGCACCGCCCGCACCATGGCCGAGGGCATCGCCTGGGGGACGCGGGTGCGCCGGGACGGCCGCATCGTGGAATTGCCGAGCCCGCCCCGCAGCAGCGCCGATTTCGGCCGCGGCCCGCGGCGCACCGTCGGGCTCGGCTGGGGCGACGTGTCGAGCGCATGGTATTCCACGGGCGTCCCGAACATCGACGTGTTCTTCGAGGCGTTCCCGGCCATGGCGGCGGCGGCCGGGCTGCCGGCCGGCCTTCGGAAGATCATCGCCGGACGCACCGCGCAGCGTCTGATCAACCGCGGCATCGACCGGCTGCCGGCAGGGCCATCGGCCTCGGCGCGGGCTTCGGCCCGCAGCACCTTCTTGGCGGAGGCCTGGAATGCAGCCGGCCACCGGACGGCGAGCCGCATGGAGACGCCCGAGGGCTACACCCTGACGGCTTGGACGGCACTGGAGGTCGCCCGGCGTCTCGCCGCCGGCGCGGTGGCGGCGGGCTTCCACACGCCGGTCACCGCTTTCGGCCCGGACTTCATCCTGGGCTTTCCGAACGTGGTCCGGACGGATCTCTGACGATCATCTTCCGTCGTCATCCCGGGGCCGCGGAGCGGAGTTCGGGATCCAGACACACCGAGGTGTCAGGGATTGGCACCGAACGCGGTTCTGTATTCCGGGTCCGCCTACGGTGTCCCGGAATGACGAGGCGGATGATCGGAGGTGAACCAGAATACCTCCGGGACGAAGGTTTCAAGGTATCCTGGAGAATGCAAACGATACCCAGCGTATCACACCGTCGCGCCGATCTGCCAGGGCGCGAACTCCGACGATCCAAAGTCGAACTGCTCGCTCTTCGTGCGCTCGCCGCCGGCGACCTTCAGGATCAGCTCGAAGATCCGCTGTCCGGCCTGCTCCACGGTTTCTTCTCCGTCGAGGATCGTGCCGCAATTGACGTCCATGTCCTCCTCGAGCCGTCGGTACATGGCCGAGTTCGTAGCGATCTTGATCGACGGCGCCGGCTTGCAGCCGAACACGCTGCCACGGCCGGTGGTGAAGCAGACAAGATTTGCCCCGCCCGCCACCTGCCCGGTCGCCGAGACCGGGTCGTAGCCGGGCGTGTCCATGAACACGAAGCCCTTGGCGGTGACCGGATCGGCGTAGCGCAGCACCTCGACCAGGTTGGTGCTTCCGGCCTTCGCCATGGCGCCGAGCGACTTCTCCAGGATCGTGGTCAGGCCGCCCGCCTTGTTGCCGGGCGACGGATTCGCGTCGATCTCGGAGCCCTCCTTGCGGGTGTATTCCTCCCACCAGCGCATCAGGTCGGCGAGCTTCTGGCCGACCTCCGGGCTCACCGCGCGGCGGGTGAAGAGGTGCTCCGCCCCGTAGGTCTCGGTGGTCTCCGACAGGATGACCGTGCCGCCATTCTGCACCACGAGGTCGCTGGCGATGCCGAGCGCCGGGTTCGCCGAGACGCCCGAATAGCCGTCGGAGCCGCCGCATTGCAGGGCGACGATCAGCTCGCTCGCCGGCACCGGCTCCCGATGGACCACGTTCGCCTCGGCCAGGATGCCCTTCACGAAGTCGATGCCGGCCTCGACGGTCTTCCGCGTCCCGCCGAGGCTCTGGATGTTCATGCTGCGGATCCGGTCGCCGAGGCCCTGCTCCTCCAGGAAGGCGCCAATCTGGTTCACCTCGCAGCCGAGCCCGATCATCACGATGTGCGAGAAGTTGACGTGCCGCGCGTAGCCCGCGAGCGTCCGGCGCAGGAGCCGGAGCGGCTCGCCCATGGCCATGCCGCAGCCGGTCTTGTGGGTCAGCGCCACGACGCCGTCGACGTTCGGATAAGCGGCCAGCGGATCGAGCCCGAGGATCGGGTGGCGCCGGAATGCGTCGGCGATCAGGTCGGCGACGTGGGCGCTGCAATTCACCGAGGTCAGGATGCCGACATAGTTGCGCGTCGCCACACGGCCGTCGCGGCGGCGGATGCCCTGGAAGGTGGCTGGCGGGGTGACGAGCCGCGTCGGCACGGCATCGACGCCGAACGCGTAGTCGCGGGCGAACTCGCCCATCCCGAGATTGTGGACGTGGACGTGCCGGCCGGCCGCGATGTCGTCCTTGGCGAAGCCGATGATCTGGCCGTACTTGGTCACCGCCTCCCCGCTCCGGTGCGGACGCACCGCGACCTTGTGGCCGGCCGGGATCCGCTCGGCGGCCGTGACGCCATCCGCAACCGGCGTACCCGGCTCGATGGCACCGCGGGCAACGACGACGCCGTCGTCGGGTCGGAGGGTGATGACGGGATAGGCGGACATCGGTCTCTCCTGACAATCCGTCGTTGCGGCTTCGCTCATCGGGCCGCTTCGGTCCGGAAGGCCGGGGCGCGGGCGTCCCGAACCGGCAGCGGCGCGATCTCGCCGACGACAAAGAGGTAGATGAAGGCGCCCAGCAGGCAGAAGCCGCCGGCCACCATCAGCGGGATCGCGAACGAACCCTGGGTGACGGTCAGCATGAACCCCGTGAAGGTGGTCGTCACGATCCCGGCGACGTTCGAGGCGAAATTCTGGATGCCGCCGATCGACGCGACATGGGCGGGTGTCGGTGCTACATCCCCGGGCAGAGCCCAGATCGACGCGGCCGTGAAGGCGAGGCTGCCATAGGCCACGGCGAAGCAGAGCAGCGCCACGTAGATGTTGGGCGCGATGATCGACAGGGTGATCACCGACGACATCAGCATGCCGCCGACGAGGCAGGTCTTGCGCGCCGCCGTGAGGCTCCAGCCCCTGCGGTAGAGGGCGTCCGACGCAAAGCCGCCGAGCCAGCCGGCCGGGATCGAGGCGAGCGCCGGGAGGCTGCCCAGCGTGCCGAGCTCCGCCAGCGAGAAGCCCCGCGCCTTGACCAGGTAGGTCGGGAACCACGTGATGAAGAAGTAGATCACGAAGTTCAGGCAGAAGAACCCGGCCATCATGCCCCAGACCGTGCGGTAGCGGAACAGGGACAGCCACGGCACTTGGTTCTGGGCCTCGGCGGCGTCGACCGCTTTCGGCCGCTCCTGCGCGGCTCGCAGCGCTGCGAGTTCCTCGGGCGTCACCGCCGGATGGTTCTCGGGCTCGCGGTAGAGCCACATCCAGAACACCGCCCAGACGAAGCCGAGCAGGCCGGTGATGATGAAGGATTCGCGCCAGCCGAGCGTCGCGATCACCCACGAGACCAGGGGGATCGCGAGCGCCGACCCGACCCGGGAGCCGCTGTCGAAAATGCTGCTGGCGAAGCTCCGCTCCGAGCGCGGGAACCACGAGGCCGCGACCTTGGCGAAGGACGGGTAGGCCCCGGCCTCGCCGACGCCCAGCAGCATGCGCAGTCCGAGCAGGGACAAGAATCCGCGGCCGGCGGCGGTCAGCGCCGTGCAGGCCGACCACCAGACCACCGCGACCATCAGAGACAGCCGCGCCCCGACCCGGTCGGCGACGTAGCCGAAGGGCAGCTGCATCACCGCATAGGTCCAGAAGAAGCCCGACAGGATCAGGCCCATATCGGTGGCGCTGAGGCCCAGCTCCTTCGACATGGTCGGCGCGGCCACTGCGAGGTTGGCGCGGTCGATGTAGTTGATGGCGTTGGCGGCCATGCAGAGGCCGATCATCAGCCAGCGCAGTCTGGACATCCTGTTCCTCCCGCGTCGCGGGGATGGCGTCCCCGGGCAGTGCGGCGCCCCGTTATCCGAGGGTCTTCCGCAGGCGTATCTCGTCGAGTCCGGGGCGCGCGGCTCCGGTTCAGTCGCGATAGGCGTTGCCGTCCAGCCCGTGCGGACGTCCGGCGGCGAGCAGGGTCTCCCAAACGGGCTCGGGCAGGGGCACGCCGTCGGCGAGACGCTCGGCCCGCATCCGCCGCTCCGGCTCGCCGGGCAGCAGCACCTCGGCGCCGGGCATCGGCTTGGCGCTCTTGAAGAAGTCGAGATAGGTCCGCGCCTCGGCGGCGAGCGCGTTCTCGGTCCCGAAGGCCTCGGGCATCACGTAGATCGACAGCATGCCATTGCAGATCCGCCGCTTGCCCGGCCCGGCGGCGCCGGACCCGGTGAACGCCCCGGCGAGCAGCTCGCAGATGAGGGCGAGACCCGAACCCTTGTGCTCGCCGAAAGCCCGGATCGCCCCCGCGCCGCGCTGGTTGTCGCGCTCGACGCCCTCGAGCGGTCCGAACAGTGTGGCCGGATCAGCGCTGAGGCTTCCGTCCGGCTCGATCAGTGCGCCCTCCGGCAGCGGCTTGCCGCCTCGGGACGCGACCAGCACCTTGCCCTCCGCCACGGCCGAGGTGGCGAAGTCGAGGATGATCGGATCCGCGCCCGGAACCGGGAAGCCAGCGGAGAACGGCGCCGTGGAGAACCGGCGTTCCACCGAGCCGAAGGGTGCGACCAGCAGGCTCCCCGCCACGTTGACGAAATGGATCGAGATCAGACCGGCCGCAGCGGCGCGCTCCGCCCACTCGCCAATGCGCCCGAGATGGCCGGCATGGCGGAGCGCGACGATGGCAACGCCCGTCTCCTTGGCCTTGGCGATGCCGAGATCGGTGGCGAACGGCCCCGCCGTCTGCCCGAAGCCGTATTGCGCATCGAGGAGCGCGAAGGACGGGGCGTCGGTGATGATCTCGGGCGTTCGGCCGGCCTCGACCTCGCCCGACCGCAGCCATTCCACGTAGCGGGTGACGCGGACGACACCATGGGAGTCATGGCCGGTGAGGTTGGCGGCCACGAGGAAGCGGCCGATCCGCTCGGCCTCCGCCTCCGCGCAGCCCTCGCGCACGAAGATGTCTCGCACATAAGCAGACAGCCTGTCGGCCGAAATCCGCATTCCGTGTCCTCCCTGGCCGCGCCTCGTCGGGCGCGTGCGGGATGAACCTAGCGCCCTCACACGTGCTGCGCGAGCACCCGGGGTGACGGCACGGCGGTGGATGTCGTCCCGGTCACGGCCCCGGTTCCGGCGGATCGCCGTAGGGGAAGAAGTCGGCCGCCCGCATCTGGCTGTAGAGCAGATGGTCGAGCCGGACCGTGCCGAGGAACGGCTCCGGCGGCTCGACCAGCAGGATCGTCCGGGCGTAGCCGCTGTCGTCGAAGCCGCGCCGGAAATGGACCCGTGACTTGATCGCCACCACGTCGAACGCGGCCGGGTCGAGGCCGAGGCTCCAGAGCTCGGCGGGCTCGACGATCTGGGCGAGTTGCGGGCTGAGCACCAGAACGTTGCCGGATCCGAAGCCGATACAGATCCAGTGGCCACCCCCGCCGCCGCTCCCGGCGACGCCCGGCGCCGGCGCGGCGATTACCTGCAGCACGGTTCCGGTGATCCGCACCGGAGTTCCGGCGGACGGGTCGGCGCCGCCGCCCACGTCCGCGTCGAATTCGTCGCCCGGCCCGAGACCGCGAGCGAAGGCGTCCGCGACGGTTTCGGCCGACGCGACCGTGGCGACGAGGGTCCGGGTCAGGCCCCCCGCCACGATCTCGCGCAGCAGCCACGTGGCCTGACCGGAGCGGTCGCTGTGGTCTGCCAGCACGACGGGCCCCTCCCCCGCGGCGACGGCCTCACGGGCAAGCCGCACGCCGTCCGCGATGGGGTGAATCCGCGCCGCGTCCAGCAGACTTTGCCGGTGGCGCCACGCGAAGGCGGCAACGTCCCGGGCCACTCTGTCGGCGAGGTCGGGATCGCCGTTGGTCATCGCCTGCACGGTCATGCCGCCGTCCACGGCGTCGCCCCAGGGGAAGCCGAAGAAGACATTGACGTAGACGTCGGGCTCGCGCGCCTCCCAGACCAAGGCCCGCTGGACGAGGTCGGACCACGGCGCGGCGCCGGTCCACTGCACCACGGTGGGCGAGAGGATCGGGACCTTGATCACGCGGTGGGCCGGCCGGTAGTCGCCGCGCACGGCCCGGACAAGCATGCGGGCAGCGCGCTCGCCCTGGAGGTGGCCGTCGTAGTGGGGGAAGTACTTCACCGCGAACGCCATGTCGGCGTGGGCGAGGAACGCGTCATCCTCGTTGCCGTGCAGGTCGAAGGTCCCGGCGATCACGGCCCGCTTCCCGACCGCGTCGCGGACCTGCCGGGCGATGTCGGCCTCCGGACGGGGCACCCCGCGGACCGCCATCGCGCCGTGCAGCGCCAGATAGACGCCATCGAAGGGACCCTGCGCGTGCAGCTCCGCGACTATGTTTCCGAGGAAGTACGCGTAGGCGTCGGCGGTGATCCAGCCCGAGGCAGTGCCGGTGCGCGGCCAGAGCGGCGAGGTGATCCCGACGAGTTCGACGCCCGGGTGCTCGCGCGCCACCCGCACGAAGCCGCCCATGTAGCCCTTCGGATCGGTCGCGAGCAGCGCCTCTCCGGAGGCGGGCGAGCCTGGATAGATGAAGTCTTCCCGAGCCGTGTCGTTCGGCAGGAAGGTCACGGTCTCGTGCGTGAATTGGAGCACGGCAATGCGCATCGGGGAGAGATCCTCGGCAGTTCGGCGGCGGGTCAGGAGATCTCACGCACCAGCTTGGCGATGAGGGCGCGCCCGAACGCCTCGAAGCTCTCGGCGCTCATCACGAAGGCCCCTTCGCCCCCGATCACGACGGAGCGGTAATAGGCGGCCAGACCGCCGGCCGGGTTGGTGTGTTCCTTCAGGAAGCCGGGCATGCCTTCCGGATCGGTGAGGATGACGATGCCGTTGACGGTGCTGCCGGCCGCTACGGCCGCGTCCCGGGCCTCCGTGACGGACGGGCCCGCATTGCCGGTGCCGTCGCCGGAGATGTCGATCACCCTGCGGTCGGTCCGATACGGCGCCTGCGCCAGAAGCGTGGAGGCGAAGCGGAGCGCCGAGCCGATCGCCGTCCGGCCGTAGAACGGTCGCGGCGCCGCGGCGAGCTTGGCCGCGAAAACGTCCGCATCCCGCGCGGAGGCGATCACCATCCAGTCCACCGCGATCTGCTGCTCCCCGGGTCCCGCCCAGTCGAACAGCGCGACCCCGATGCGGCCGTTCGGCCCCTCTCCGATGGCGCGCAGGACGCGCGGATCGCTGAACGCCTCGGCATAGCCGCGCCGTTCGAGTTCGAACCTGTCCTCGCTGATGCTCAGCGACACATCGACGGCGAGGACCAGCAAGACGTCGACCGACTGCTCGGCGGCGCCGGCGCGGCGGCCCGCCAGCGACACAGCGGCGAGCATCCCGGACAGAAGATGGCGTCGCCGCATGGCCGACACTCGGTGAGGGGCGCCCACACGGGACGGCGGACGGCCACCTCCATGCAACGAGCCTGCCGCTCCTCTGGTTCGGCCCGGACCGCGGCGGGACGGCAGGCCGCTGTGCCACAAACGGGGAAAGTTCCGCGCGTCGCGCTCGGGGCTGCGCCGCTTTCCGCCTCATCCCGACCGGACCCCGGCGCGCTACCTCGCCCGCTGAGCGGTGCGGTCGGCACCGTCTCCAGCGAGGTGTGCCACATGCGGATTGTTCATCGGATCGGACGCGTTATCGAGACCCTCGTCGTCGGAGGCGTCACCGGTACGGTCGCGCTGGTCAGCCGCGCGCTCGACGCGACGATCGGGCTCGTCGGCCGCCTGTCCGAGCGCCTGGATGCGCGGCTGGCGGAACTGGCCCGCGAGTCCAGGGCCCGGCGCAGGCAGCAGGGCCGCCGACAGATCGATCCCGTCACGCTGAAATGAACCCCGCGATCCCGCGGCCGGCCGCTACAGCCCCGGACCTTTGGCCGCGCCGAAGATGCGGCCCGGGCGGCCGTCCGCGGCTCCCTGAAGCAAGACGACCCAACTGTCGGCGTCGGCCGTCTTCGTCTGCGTCACGGGCACGTCGAAGCGCGTCGCCTGCCCGGTCCAGGATCCGAGACGCTGCATGCCCCGCACGACGTTGACGTAAGTCGCGGTGCGGCCGCCATTCTCGCCGCCCTGGATCGCGATCGCCCGGCTGCGCAGCACCGGCACCAGCCAGACGTCGCCGTGCAACTCGGTCTTGGCCTCAGGCGCGGCGCCGACCTCGGCGAGGATCTGGTCCCCCTGCCGCTCGCTCTGTACCGGCACCGGCAAGCCCCCACGCTGCGCGGCGTCGCGCAGGAGTCGCTCCAGCGCGCTCCTGTCCGAACCGACCGCGAAGGCACTGCCGTCGATTACAACCTGCGGGGTGAACACCTGGCGCGCGCCGCGGCCCTCGCATAGGCACGCTGGCGCTCGGTGAGCGGGCGCAGGGCCAGCGTGTCCTTCCAGCCGAGATAATCCCAGTAGGTCACCGGCAGGGTGAGAGCGATCACCCCGGGCTGACGGGACAGATCGCGCAGAACCGGATCGGCCGTGCGGCAAGCGCCGCAGCCCTGGCTCGTGAACAATTCCACCACAGCGCGAACCGGCTCGGCTCGCGCCGCCGACGCAAGCACCAGGGTGGAGAACAGAACGGCAGCGCAGAGCGCGCGGCTGTCGCGAGTCAGGGCGCGGTGCCGGGGCGTCATTCGGGTATCAGAACGTCTGGGACGCCGTCTGTGAAATCACGTTGGCTTGAGAGCCATCTACCATCGGTTGAGGCGCCGTCGAGGTCGGCCTCGGCTTCGGCAGCATGTCCGGGCGCCAGCGCCGGTGCATCCAGAGCCACTGGCCGGGATTCTCGCGCACCCAGCTCTCGACCACGGCCGTCATCGCCTGCATGGCGCCCGCCACGTCGATGGTCCCGTCGGAGGCGCGCGGCAGGTCGAGGGGTGGCGTCAGTTCCAGACGGAAGCGCCCTTCGGGCAGCCGAACGACGCGGACGCCGTGCACCGGGCACTCGTAGTGCCGGGCGAGCTTGGCCAGCAGCGGGTTGGCAAGGCACGGCCGACCGAGGAACTGGACCACGACGCCGCGGGTGAAGTGCTGGTCGATGAGCTGACCGAGGTGCCCCCCATTCGCGACGACATCGCGCATGGCGAACACGGCGCCCGGCGTCGAGGCGGCCAGCCCGCCCATGGACCGGCGGCGGACCTCCTGGACGAGGCGGGCCGCGGCCGGATTGTTGGGCGGTCGGAACACGGCGGTCGCGTCCAGGCCGAAGCGGGCCGCGCAGATGGCCGGCAGCTCCCAATTGGCCAGATGCGCCGAGAAGATCAGGCCCGGCTCGCCGTCGTCGCGCAGGGCGAAGAAATGCTCGATCCCCGCGACCTCGGTCCGCGTGGGCGCCGTGGCCTCGGGATCGTAGTCGAACAGGCTGTCGAGATGGGCGTACTCGGCGCCGGTCCGGCCGAGGTTGTCCCAGGCCTCAAGGGCGATCCGCTTCCGCTCCGCCTCGGTCTTCTCCGGAAAGGCGGCCCGGAGATTGGCCAGGGCGGTGCGGTGTGCCGGCAGGAGCGGGCCGACCACACGCAGCAACGCGGCCCCGAGGGCGGTCGATCGCTGCGGCCCGAGGACCCGCGCGAGCCAGACCAGCGCTCGGATCAGGGGAATGGTGGCGAAGCCGGCGAGGCGCGGATACGACCGTTTCAACAGGAGAGCGAGACGCAGCACAATCGAATCCTGGGCCTGACACGGGCGGCCCCCCGACGCGTCCGTAGGGCGAAGCTTAAGCCATGTCTCCTGCAGTGCGAAATGGCGGCGGACGCCCCGACGTTGATCCTCGCGGATAGATCCGGTTCTGCGCCGTCGTTCCGGGGCGCCGCAGGCGAGCCCGGAACCCAGAACCACAGGCAGGCCAGGATCCGGCTCGCCGGCGGTTGTGGATCCCGGGCTCCGCTGCGCGGCCCCGGGATGACAGCGCGTGTGCGGCGTAGCCTCCAATCAGAGGCTGACGAGGATTTTCCCGAACACCCGGCGCGATTCCAGCCGCTCCAGGCCCTGCGCGAAGTCGGCCAGCGGGTAGACGGTATCCACCACCGGCCGGATGCCGGCCGCCATCTTGTCGAGTGACTGGCGGATGTTGGCGAGCGAGCATCCGAACGAGCCGGTGATCCGGTACTGCTGCTGGAACAGCTGCATCAGGTTCATGGTCGCCGAGACGCCGGAGGTCGACCCGCAGGTGACGAGCCGGCCGCCGCGCTTCAGGCACAGCAGGGAGCCGTTCCAGGTGTCGGCCCCGACATGCTCGAACACCACGTCGACACCCTTGCGCTTGGTCAGGCGGCGGACCTCGCCCTCGAAGCGCTCGGTGCGGTAGTTGATCACGTGGTCCGCGCCGAGTTCGGCGGCCTTGCGGCCCTTCTCGTCGTCTCCGACCGTCGTGTAGACCGTGCAGCCGATCGCCTTGGCCATGCGGATCGCTGCGGTGCCGATCCCCGAGCCGCCGGCATGGATCAGCACGCTCTCGCCGGGCTCCAGCCGGGCATTGTCGAAGAGCATGTGCTGGACCGTCCCGAAGGCGATGCCCGCGCAGGCCGCGTCGGTGTCGCTGACGCCGTCCGGCACCTTCACGACCAGCCGCGCCGGCATCGTCACACGCTCGCGGGAAAACCCGTCGAGGTGAAAGCCCATGACCCCCGAGACATCCTCGCAGAGGTTGTCGCGGCCCTCGCGACAGGCGCGGCACCGCCCGCAGGTCATGGCGCCGTAGGGCACGACCCGGTCGCCAGGCGCGAGATCGGCGACGCCCTCCCCCACCGACTCGATGATCCCGGCGGCCTCGGCCCCGACGATCAGCGGCATCTTCCGCTTGGCGAAGGCCATGCCGCGGAAACCCCAGACGTCGATGAAGTTGAGGCCGACCGCGCGGATCCGGACCTGCACCTCGCCGGCGCCGGGCGCGGGCGGCGCTTCGATCTCGCTCAGGCGCAGATCGCGGTCACCGAACAGCTGAAGGGCTTGCATAAGCGTTGTTTTCCGTTGGCGGCGCGGCGACGCGGTTCGTGCATCTCAGGGAAGGTCGGGCCTCGGAACCCGCCGCTAGTCCGGCGCCAGGTAGCGTCGCCGAGCCCAGCCCAGAACCCGGCCGGCCTTGACCCGGCACCACGTGGTGCGGCTCGGGGTCTCGTTGGTGCAGCCGAAAACCAGGGCGCGCGACCGGATCTCGCCGATCTGCTCGGCCGACGGGTCGGGCTCCGCGCGGATGCTCAGAGCCTCGCCGGGCGCAAGGCCCGAGATGCGGTACGTCTCCGGCTCGGCCAAGGCTGGATCCGCCGCGAGCGGCGCGATGCAGAGAGCGACAGGGAGAGCGAGGCGGGCGCGCATCGGCAGGGTGGTCCGGTTCGGCGGCGTCACCGGTCAGGTCCGATGCACGCCCATCATGGCGGTCAGGCCGCCATCGACGGGCAGCACGGCCCCGGTGATGTAGGAAGCCCCATCGCCGAGCAGGAAGGCTGCGAGCGCGGCGACATCGTCGGGACGCGCGAAGCGGCCCGCGGGGATCTGGCGCTCCATACCGTCTCGATACGCGGCGTAGCGCTCCATCATGGCGGTGTCGACGAAGCCCGGCGCGATCACGTTGACCGTGACGCCGCGCTTGGCCGTCTCGATGGCGAGGGTCCGGCAATAGGCGATGAGCGCGCCCTTGGTCGCCGCGTAGGCGGCGTTACCGGCATTGGCCCGCAGCGCGGCGACCGAGCCGATCGCCACGATCCGGCCGGACCGCGCCCGGGTCATCTCGCGCACAAGGGCCTTCGCGAGGCGGGTCAGCGAGAAGAAGTTGACCTGCATGGCGGCCTCGGCGCGCTCCTGATCGAGCATGGCCGCGAGCGCATCGCAGGATTGGCCCGCGTTGTGGACCAGCCCGTAATAGCCCGCCGCCTCCGCGGTCTCGCAGAAGCCGTCGAGCGCCGCCTTGTCGGCGAGGTCCAGGGCATGGGCCGCGAAGGCGCGATCCGGATGCGCCGCGCGCAGATCGGTAAGCAGAGTCTCCGCCGCGTCGGCCGAGGCGCGATAGGTGAAGTCGACCGCGTGACCCGCACCGGCGAGCGCGCGCACGATCGCCGCGCCGATCCCGGAGGCGCCGCCGGTGACGAGGACCCGGCGCGGGGTGGTCACGCCGCTCACGCCGGTTCCGCGCCGAAGACCAGGCAGGTGTTCTGGCCGCCGAACCCGAAGGAGTTCGACAGCACCGTGCGGACCGGCAGATCGCGGGCGGTCTCGGCGACGTCAAGACCGATTGTCGGATCCGGCACCCGATGGTTGATGGTCGGCGGGATCCGGCCGTTCCGCAGCGTCAGCAGCGACACGGCCGCCTCGATGGCCCCGGCGGCGGTGAGGGTATGGCCGATCATCGACTTGTTGGACGTCACCGGCAGGGTGGCGGCCCGGGCGCCGAAGACGGCCCCGAGACCGAGGCCCTCCATCTTGTCGTTCTCCGGCGTCGAGGTGCCGTGGGCGTTGACCGTGTCGATCGCGTCGGCCCCGATCCCGGCATCCTCCAGGCTCGCCCGGATTGCCGCGATGATCGGCGCCCCGTCCGGGCTGGAGCGGGTGCGGTGGAAGCCGTCGCCCTTCTCGCCGCAGCCGAGGACGTAGCCGAGGATCGCGGCGCCCCGGGCGGCGGCGGCCTCCGCGTCCTCGAGGACCAGAGCCGCCGCGCCCTCGCCCATGACGAAGCCGTCGCGGTCCTTCGAGAACGGCTTCGAGGCCGCTGCCGGATCGTCGTTGCGGGTCGAGAGTGCCGAGAGCAGCGAGAAGCGGATCAGTGATTCGGGATTTACCGACCCGTCGGTTCCGATGCAGAGCGCCGCCGCGGTCTCGCCGCGCCGGATTGCCTCGACGCCGAGTTGGATGGCGGTGGCGCCCGACGAGCAGGCGGTCGACAGCGAGATCGGCGAGCCCTTGGTGCCGAAGCGGTCGGCGATCCGGTCGGCGACGGTGCCGAAGATGAACAGGTCATGCCAGGGATCGAACCGGCGCGTTGCGGCGGCCCGGAGCAGGCCGGCATAATCGACCGGCCCGTCGCAGCCGGCGGCCTCAGCCAGAGCCTGCCGCTGCGGCCACTCCATCTCGACCGGCGGCACCGCGATGAACAGCGCCCCCGGGAAATCGCCCTTGGTCCCGATCCCGGACTGCGCCACCGCCTCCTCGGCAGCGACGGCAGCGAAGCGCTCGGACAGCAGCGGCGCCACCAGCGGGTCGGTGTTCAGGAAATCCACCGTGCCGGCGATGCGCGTGCGCAGGCCGTCCGTGGGGAACCGACCGATGGCGTGGATCCCGGACCGGCCCTCGGTCATGGCGGCCCAGGTGTCCGTCTGGCCCTGGCCGAGGGAGGAGACGACGCCGATGCCGGTGACCGCGACGAGCGGCCGGCCCTTGGCGTCGCGGTACGATCGCGCGCTCATGCGATGGTCCTTAAGGGATTTTTACGCTTTCGCACACCGGGCGACCCGACGTGTTCCGAAGCGCCGCACCGGCTGCGGCGATCCGGACCACGCTCCGGCCGGTCAGGCGGCCGTCGCCGCTTTTGGGGCGTTGGCGAGCCGCAGCACCGTCTGCAGCAGCACGTCGGCTCCGGCCGCGCAGTCGCTCTGGGTCGCGGATTCCGCCTCGTTGTGGCTGATCCCGTCCTTGCAGGGCACGAAGATCATCGCAGCCGGCACCTTGCCGGCGAGATTGCAGGCATCGTGGCCGGCGCCCGAGATGATCCGGCGGCGGGCATGCCCCAGCCCTTCGGCGGCTTGGTCGATGGCCGCCACGATGGCGGCGTCGAACGGAACCGGCTCCTTCCGCCAGATCCGGTTCAGCGCGATCTCGAGCTTGCGCCGCGCCGCGATCTCGGCCGCCGCCTCCTGGAGTGCCGCCTCCATCGCGTCGAGGGTCTCTGAGCGCGGGTCGCGCACGTCTACCGTGAAGGCGACCCGGCCCGGCACGACGTTGCGGGAGGGGGCCAGGATCGCGGCCTCGCCGATCGTCGCCACCGCCGAGGGCGCGTGCGCCAGGGCGATCCGCTCGGCGGCCAGCGCGAACTCCGACAGGGCCAGCAGCGCGTCCCGGCGGCGCGGCATCGGCGTGGTGCCGGCGTGGCTCTCGAAACCCGTGATCACGCCGTCGAACCACATGATGCCCTGGCCGCCCTCGACCACGCCGATGGTTTTGCCCTCCGCCTCCAGGATCGGCCCCTGCTCAATGTGCAGTTCGACGAACGCGCCGATCTCCTGCGCGCCCACGGCCTCGCCGCCGCGGTAGCCGATGGCGTCCAGGGCCTCAGCGACCGTCGTGCCGGCCGCGTCGCGCTTGGCCAGGATCGCGTCGGTGGTGAACTCGCCGGCATAGGCGGCCGAGGCCATCATGGCGGGGGCGAAGCGCGAGCCCTCCTCGTTGGTCCAGTTCACCACCATCAGCGGTGCCTCGGTCTCGATGTTGGCGTCGTTCAGACTGCGCATCACTTCGAGACCGGCCAGGACACCGAGAACGCCATCGAACTTCCCGCCGGTGGGCTGGGTGTCGAGATGCGATCCGAAGGCGATCGGCTTCCGGCTCATGTCGCGGCCGGGCCGGAGGGCGTATTGGGTGCCGAGCGCGTCGACCGAGACCGTCAGCTCGGCTGCCTCGCAGGCGTCTCGGAACCAGTCGCGCACCCGCCCATCCTCGGGCGAAAGGGTCAGCCGGTTGATGCCGCCGGCGGGCGTGCCGCCGAACGCGGCGGTTTCCAGAATCGTGGACCAGAGCCGCGTGCCATCGGCGCGCAGGTTGTGGGTCTTGCTCGGGATCGTCTCGGCCATGCCGGTTCCTTTCACGGCGCGATGCCGTGGGACAAGTGCTTTGTGAGGAGACGCCGCCGTCTCAGCGACGCGCGCGCCTCCAGCAACGCCGATGCCAACCGCACCGGTCAGGCTGGCGGATGGCGGACCGGATTGGCTCGAAGGAGCCCGACGCCGTCAACACGCAGCGCCGCCGCGATCTCACCGAGGGCGCTCGCCTCGATGTTGCTGATCCCGTCCTGATCGGCGACATCCGCGGCGATCAGGAACACGTTCTCGCGCTGGATCGCCGGTCGCTCGGAGATCGCCCCGACATGGCGCAGGTTCTCGGCACGACCGAGGCGGGTGCGCGCCCGGGCGATCCCTTCGTAGAGCTCGGTCTCCAGCATCAGCGCGTCGTAGCCCTTCATCAGCACCGGATCGGCGCGAAGGCCCTGAAGGGCAGCGTCGAATTCCCGACCGGCGACCTCGCCGTCGGCCACGATGACGTTGGCGGCCGCCGAGACGGCGGCGAGCATCAGCGCCTTATCGCCCGCGTAAGCGGTCACGGTGCGGCCAACTCGGCCGATGATGTCGCGCAGGAGGCTCATGCCGGATGATCGCGAATGGCTGCGGAAAACGCGTGAGGGATAGCAGAGCGCGGCTGCGAGGGAAGCCGCTGCGCTGCAGGCCGTCGACGCAACACTGGTATGGGCAGATGACAGACGGTTGGCTTTGCCGAATATAGGCAAATCGATCATCGTTTCGGCGAATAGACACGCTTCGGCAACATGCGTGTGCGACTCATCGTGACAACCGCGCTGTCAAAGCGCGGTCGGCGGATCGCAGGCTCCGACACCCCCCTCAGCCGGATCCTGTCCCGTCGTCACGCCGCCGGAACGTTGTTCGGGTGCCCCCCAGGCCCGGGCGTCGTGCCGGCGGCGGTCTCGTCGGCGAGATGGTCCACCACCGCCGATAGCGCTGCGCGCTCCGTGGCTCCGGACCGGCGCGCTGCCGCGAACACGGCCATCTGGCGATCCGCGCTCGTCCCTTCGGCCGCGATCGTGCGGGCGTGTCCGCAGGCCTCGGCGCAATGCAGGGCGTCTGCGTCCTCGGCGATCAGGCCCAGCACATCATCGACGCACGTGACCAAGGGTACCGCTTCAGCGCGGACCTCATCGATGAGCGTGGCCCGGATGCCGTCGCGCTCGGCCCGCCACAGGTTCTCCATGACGAAGCCCCGCGAAGCCGCGGTCAGGCCGGCATTGCAGGTCCGGTCCCGCACGACGTGCCGTACGAGACACCGGAACAGCGACGCGATGCAGAGCGCATCGTCGAGGCGCGTGCAGCTGTCGGCCACCCGCAATTCGAGGGTCGGATATTTGAGCGAGGCGCGCAGGTGCCACCAGAGGTAGCTGGCATCCGCTATGGCTCCGGCCCTGGTCATGACGTCGACGTAGCGGGCGTAGTCGGCCGCGTCGGCGAACAGCTCCGGCACGCCGGTCCGCGGCAACTCGGCGTAGGCGCGCATTCGGTAGCCGGCCAGCCCGGTCTGCTGGCCCTGCCAGAACGGCGATGAGGTCGACAGCGCCAGCAGCACCGGCAGGAACGGCAGCAGCCGGTTGATCAGCCCGATCCGCGCCTCAGGGTCCGGAACCTCCACGTGGACATGAAGGCCGCAGACGAGGTTGCGCCGGCCCAGCATGCGGAGGTCGGCCATGATGCCGTGATAGCGCGCCTTGTCGGTGGGACGCTGGTCACGCCAGCGCGCCGTGGGGTGCGTGCCCGCCGCGAAGGGCAGCACCCCCCGGTCGGCGCCGATCTCCGCGAGGCTGTGCCGCAAGCCAGCGAGGTGCTCCCTGGCCTCGGCGACATCGGCGCTCGGCGGCGAGGCCACCTCGACCTGAGACTGAAGCTGCTCGCGTTCGGCATGGTCGAGGCGAGCCCGCACGGCGGCGTGGAAGGCCCGGAGCCCGGCGCGCGGCGTCCCGCGTGTGCGCGCATCGGCGAGGAAGAACTCCTCCTCGATACCGAACCTGTAGGCGTGGGCCATCGGCGCTCCCTGCCCGCGCCCGGGCGGACCTTCCGGCGAACGCCACCGCACCGGCCGAGTTCCGGACCGTGCGGCGGCGCGCGCGATGCGTCAGCGCCAGAACGGCTTCACGTCGAGGAGCTCGGCCCGGGCTTCCGCGGCAGCCTCAAGCAGCTTCTGTGCCCCCGGGTCGTCCGGACCCGGCATCGGCGGCCCGGACAGGCTCTCGGTCATCGCGCGCGCGGTCTCCTGATCGTTCAGCACGCCGAGATGGTCCTGCAGGTCCGACAGGGCCGCCCCGAACTTGTCCTGCCGCCGCCGCGACTTCTTCTTGTGGAAGAGGCCGGCGAAGAACTCCGCGCCGTAGCGCAGCTTCTTCGCGGCGATCCGGGCACGGTGGCGGGTATGGGGGTCGAGCTTCTTGAGGCCGCGACCGCGCTTCTTGAGCCTCAGCCGAGCCCGGTCGAGCACGCGGGCCGCGAAATCGCGACCGTCCTCATTGGCTGCCGGCTGTGCCGCCCAGGAGCCGGTCTCGATCCAGCCGGCGAACTCGATGATGAGGCCGCGCCATTGCGGGCTCTCCAGGGTTGCGAGGACCGCGTCGTAGGCGCGCTCCCGCTCCGCCTCGGCCCGCTCGCGCAGGCCGTCGAGACCCTGATCATCCGGACGCTCCTCGACCAAAGTCGGCAGCGTGTGCCCGAGGAACACATCGAGGTTGCGGGCGTGGCCGAACGGCTCGGTCACCCGCTTGATCTCGTCGTTGAAGCCCTCCGCGCGCGGATCGCCCTCCAGCATGGGCGCGAACAGCGACAGGGCCGAGCGCAGCCGGCGCAGCGCCACGCGGATCTGATGCAGCGCCTCGGGGGCCCGGCCGCCCTCCAGGAACGCCGTCTCGTTGAGGCGCATGTGGCGTAGGCAGGCCCGCGCGACACGACGGAAAACGTCGCCGGCGCTCGCGCCCTCGGGAAGGTCCAGCGTCTCTGCCTTGACGATCGACGGGCCCTTGCCGTCGAGCAGCGCGAAGCCGACCGCACTCTTTGCCTTTACCGACAGGCGCAGCGGCACGGTCTCGGCGAGCCCCTGAGCGACCAGGAAGAGGTCGGCCGGGTCGCCCTCCTGAAGCTCCAGCTCGATCTCGCAGAGCGGCGCATCGCCGGTCGGGGCCTCGACACGGCCCTCGTCCAGGGTGACCAGGATCTTCGACGCGCCCTGCTCGACCGGAATCTCGCGGCGCCTCACCACGGTGGAGAACAGACGCTCCAGGGGCGCATCGGCCTCGCGCAGGACCTGCTCTGCCGCGGTCTCGGCCCAGGCCGCCGGGTCCGGCGTCTCGCCGGCGATCTCGGATTCCCACTCGGCCCGGTTGAACAGGCCGACATTGCCGCCGCCCGCCTTCACGGTCTGGATATAGCGGCCGCCCTTCGCGCGCACGCGCAAGGTCAGGCCCGCCGCCCGGAGGTCACGGCCCGGCGTGTCGTAATAGGTCGTGACCAGGAGCTCGGGGTCTACGGCCGCAGCGCCCTGGAGCCGCGGATGGGCGGCGAGCGCAGTCAGGTCCGGACCGGCGCAGTCGAGCTTCAGCTCGATCTCACGGGGCTCTGCCGGGGCGGCGCTATCGGTGTCGCTCATGCTCTCCTCTTTGTGACCTGCCTTGCCTGATGGCGCGAGGCGCTCAACCGGTTGCATCGAAGAGTCGCGCTGCCGCGGCTCGGGCTGGCCATCCAGCAAAGCATCCTGAGGGACATAGACGCTTCCACGGCGTCAAGCAGGGCGCAAGAGCACCGCCGTATGCGCATGAGGCATGTTGCACTGCGTTAAAAACGCGCTTTCCCAAATCCGAATCGCGTGGCAAAACAAATTGTCCACAATCCAATCTACCTCGCACGCCCCGGTCCCGACCGTCCGGCGGCTCGCGGTTCAACGTTGAGCCGGTGAGGCAGACTTCCCCTGCTGCGAGAGTGGTGCGCCCGGCGTGGACGGCGGCACCGCGGAGATGGTCCGGTCGGTGGCTGCGTTGAAGACCCTCCTCGTCGGCGTGATCGGGCATGTCGATCACGGCAAGACCGCTTTGGTGCGTGCGCTCACCGGGATCGAGACGGACAGGCTCAAGGAAGAACAGGCTCGCGGCGTGTCGATCGTCCCGGGCTTCGCCCTGCTGTCCTCGGATCAGGGTGAGATCGACCTCATCGACCTGCCCGGTCACGAACGATTTGTGCGCGCCATGGTGTCGGGTGCGACCGGCATGCGGGCCGTCCTTCTCGCCGTCGATGCGCAGGAAGGCATCAAGCCGCAGACTGTCGAGCACCTGGAGATCGCCCGCCTGATCGGCGTCCGCCGCGGTGTGCTGGCGCTGACCAAGACGGATCTCGCGTCGCCCGAGGCGATCGCGGCGCGGTCGGCCGAGATCACCGCCGCGGCGTCCCGCGCCGGAATCGAGGCGGGTCCCGTCATCGCCACCTCGGCGATCACCGGCGCAGGCCTCTCTGAGCTTGCCGCGGCTCTGTCCGCGCTGCTGGTCCAGGCAGAGCCCGGCACCGACGACGGCTTCCCGTATCTGCCGGTCGACCGGGTCTTCTCGCGGCCGGGTTTCGGCACGGTGGTCACCGGCACGCTGCGTCGCGGTCCGCTCGCGGTCGGAGACAATGTGGAGATCGTGCCCGGTGGCCGGACCGCAACGGTGCGCGGCCTTCAGATCCACGGCCGCCCGGTCGAGCGCGCCGAGCCCGGGCGTCGAACCGCCGTCGCCCTGCGCGGCGTCGGCCTCGGCGAGATCGCCCGCGGTCAGGCCCTGTCGCTGCCGGGCCTGCTCGCCCCGAGCCAGTGGATCGACGTGGCGATCACGGCCGCAACCAGCGCAGAGACGGCGCTGGCCGGCGGCACCGGTTGCCGCCTGCTGGTCGGCACCACGGAGGTCGAGGCTCGGCTGCGACTGCTCGACCGCGACGCCCTCGAGCCCGGCGCGAGCACCCAGGCGCAGCTGCACCTCGCAGATCCCGTTTCGGTGCCGGCTCGGGAGCCCTTCGTCCTGCGGCTCGACTCGCCGGCGGCGACGGTGGCGGGCGGCCGCGTGATCGATCCGGCCAGCCGGCGGCGCCGGCGGAACGATCCGCGCGTGATGGCCGATCTCGCCGCTCTGGCGACGGGGCGGCCGGCCGAGGTGATTGCGGTCCGTCTCGGGCAGGCCGGCGCGGCCGGCGCGTCGCTGATCGAGCTGGCACGCCTCGCGGGCGTGGCCCCGGACCGGGCTCGGGCGTTGCTGCTCGAATCCGGCGCGCGGGAGGTCGGCGAGCGGATCATCGGGGCCGGAGCCTTCGAGGCCCTCCGGACCGGCGCGCTGGCAGCCCTGTCCCAGCACCATCGTGACAACCCGATGGAGCACGGCATCGCGATCGAGCGTCTGTCCCGCTCGCTGTCTCTCACCGAGGCGCTCACCGGCACGGTCCTGCGGGCTCTCGCCGCTTCAGGTGCGGTCACCCAGGCCGGCACTCTGTGGCGGCGTGCGGATTTCGATCCGGCTCGGAACGAGAACGAGGTCGCCCGCCGGCTGGAGCAGCTCTTCCGCCGCGCCGGCTTGAACCCGCCCGACGAAAGCGACGCCGTGGGTCGCGACGTGCGCCGACGCGAGGCCCTGACCTATCTGGTCGGCGCCGGCACGGTGATCCGCGCCGTCGATCGCGTGCAACGCCGTGCGGTGCTGTTCCACCGCGAGGCGGTTGCCGGTGCCCGGACACGTCTGACCGAGGCCTTCCCCAACGCCACCACGGCCGAGTCGGGCTTCCTGGCCCGAGAGGCCGGAGCGACCCTGGGGATCTCGCGCAAGTTCTCGATCCCGCTCCTCGAGCACCTCGACGCGGTGGGCTTCACCCGGCGGGCCGGGGATCGCCGGGTGATCGTCGGCCTTGAACCGGGTTCTCCCAGCCGGGGTTCGGCCTAGAAATCCTCGCCCGGCCAGTCGCCGGGACCCAGCTCGTAGCAGGTGTAGCCGATCAGGCAGTTCGGATTGTCCCGGGTCGGACGAAACGCGCGTTTGGCAATCTCGGTGGGCTCGCAGAACGAGCGGTCCCGAACAAAGCGATCGTAGGTCATGCCGCCGGTCCCGAGCACCAGGGCACCCCGCGCCTGGATCAAACGCACGGTCTGCTGGCAGGTCATGGTCGTGCTCGAGGGCCGGGTCTGCGCTACGGCCGGGATTGCGGCCAGGATCAGCGCCGCAGCAATCCGGATCTTCATCGCCTTTGCCTGTCGTTCGCGGAGAGATGTGCGAACAACTTGACCGGTCCGGGCGCTTTCCCTGTGTCGGTTCGCCACGTCGGCTCGCAGGCGAGAGCCTACTCCTCGAAGGACTCGATGTGGACGGTTCCGGGGCCCTGGCGGCGCGCCGACATCTCGATCCGGGCCAGTTGGGCTTGTGCCCGGCCGCAGGGGAAACCGTAGCGGGCACGAACACGCTCGCTGGCGATACCGAGAGCCAGGCGGGTCAGGGCCACGAACTCCTCGACGGGGTAGTCCTGCCCGACCGCGAGGTGATCCTTGATGACCAGTGACGGCGAGTAGCACGTTTCCCTGGACCCGTCCGGCCAGCGGATGTGGAAGTGCATCTCAGGCATCGCGCGGGAACCGCTGAATATTCCAGGCTGCCGAGCCCGTGGCCACCGGCATCAGAGGTGCGGGCCCCGGCGCGAAGGATTCGTAGGTCGGCAAGTGGCGGGCCGCGCACGTTGCCCAGGTTTGGGCGCGGGCGACCGCGCGGCCGGCGTTGCGAAGCTGTGCGCGGCGCGCCGGCACCAAGCTGGTCCGCATCGCCGCTGCGATCCCAGCGGCATCGTCCGGGTCGGCCGCGAGGGCCTCGACCGATGCGGTGCCAACCACGCCGGGCGCCCGTGCCGAGATAATCGCTGGCGTCCCGCACGCCATCGCTTCCAAGACGCAGAGACCGTAGCCGCCGGTCAGCGACGGCGCGGCCAGCGTATCGGCGAGCCGGTAAAGGCCGGCATGTCCGCCTGCGCCATCGGACCGGTGCGGATGACCGGTTGGCCCGGGCCGATTGCCAAGCCCGCCCGCTCCAGCGACGCGCAGCACCGGGCCTCGTAGCCCGCATGGTCGGGGCGCGCCGCGTCGCCAGCCACGACGAGTTGCGCATCCGGCACAAGCTGCCGGACGGTCGCGAAGGCCTCGATGATCGTGAGCGTGTTCTTGCGTGGCTCGAACCCGCCGACGCTGAGGAAGACGGGCCCTGCGCCGAGCCCGAGCCGCCGGCGCAGATCAGCGTCGCCTGGCTCGGGTTCGGGCCGGTACACGGTGCTGTCGACACCGTGGCCGACCATGTCGGCCCGTGCTCCGTACGCGGCCAGCAGCGCTGCGGCGCCGGTCCGGCTGACGCAGAGCAGCCGGGCGGCATCGGCGATCGCGCGCTCCTGCCATTGCGCCATCTGGGGGTCGGCGACCGCGTTCAGGCGATGCACCGTGCGCACGAAACCGGCGATGAGGCGACGGCGGGTCAGGGTCGCCAGTGCATTGCCGCTGATGCCGCATTGCGCGTGAAACACGTCGAAGTCGCACGCCGCCGGCGTCGAGAAATGGGCCAGGTAATCGGCGATCCGGGTCTGCACCTGGACAGCGGCCGATCCAGTCACCGGCTTGGCCGAAACCGAAACCACCGGGCAGCCTGCGTCCCGGAAGAAGCCGCGCCCGCTGGGATCCGGGGCGTGGACCACAGCTTCGTGCCCCTGCGCGCAGAGGGCTTCGCCGAGGGCGAGCGCGTGGACCGTGCTGCTGCAGGGTTGGGTCGAGCGCGTGAGGATCGCGATGCGCAAGCTGTCGACCCTGGGACGGCCTGTCGTGGCTCGCAGCCGGTCCGGGCGTCGCGCCCGAATTCCCGAACCGCGTTCTCCGCCGCCCTGCCGGAGATCCGCAGCCGGCTCGACGCATGGTTCGTGCCGCGCGCGGATCTCGGCGCCGGCCTTCATCATCGATCCGTTGACTGACACGGCCAGTCACCGACAGGCGCCAGCACCAAGATCAGCCTTGCCCGCATGACGGGACCTGATCTTTGGTCGCGGTCGCCGTTCGGATCCGGGAGGGGAGTCGAGGCAGCGCCTCGGCAGCCCAGCTTCGCTAATTTTGTGTTACGAATTCATCATGCTTTCAAGCGGCGGACGGAACCCCACTTTGCAAGCCCGTGTGTCAGATTGTATCCGTTGCTCACGAGAGCCGGAGCCGTCGGTCCCGTGTCCCAGACTATGAACAGCTTTGGTCCCGCCCGGCCCGTCCGCAAGATGCTGCGACGGCTTGGTGTCCTCTGTAGCCTGCTCGTCGTGCCGACAGCTGTCCTGGCCTACGCGGACCTGCTTCCGGAATCGCTGGATCTTCTCGGGCTCGACCTGCGCGAGAGCCCGGACCTGCCGCACGTTGCCCGCCAGATCGCGATCGGCGCTCCGTTGAAGATCGTGGCGTTCGGCTCGTCCTCGACGGAAGGGGTGGGCGCCTCAAGCCCCGCGAACGCCTATCCGGCCCGTCTCCAGATCAATCTGCGGAAGAAGCTGCGCGGGATCGACGTCGCCGTGATCAACCGCGGCATCGGCGGCGAGCACGTGGACGACATGCTGGCACGCCTCGATCGGGATGTGATCGCGGCCGAGCCGCAGCTGGTCATCTGGCAGACGGGGAGCAATGATCCCCTGCGCGGCGTCTCGATCGACCATTTCCGCGAGGCCACGGTGGCGGCGATTCGGCGGATCCGCGAAGCGGGCATCGATGTCGTGCTCATGGAGCCGCAATGGTGCCCGAAGCTCGAGGCGACGCCCGGTTCGTCGCGGTTCCTGGACGCGGTGCGCAGCATCGGCGATGAGCTCGACGTGCCGGTCATCCGCCGCGCCGACCTGATGCACGGCTGGGTGCGCGAGGGAAAGCTGACTCCGAAGCAGCTTTTCGCCTCTGACGGCCTGCATATGGCTGATCGCGGCTACGCCCTTCTCGCCGAGGCCGCGGCGCATCGATCCTGCAGGACGCCGGCAGCACGCAGACGGCCGAGGCCGTCGCGGAGTAAGCCTCGCCCTCGCGAAGGGATGCGGGCAACGCGGGTCAGCGGCTGGACGACGCCGACAAGGCTCCCCATCTCGGCGCGATCGAGAGCGGAGCCGAAACTTGAGCCAAGACGCATTCAGGTCCGACGACCGGGGCAATCCGCCCCAGATGCACGCGACCACCATCCTGATGGTCCGGAAGGGCGGCCGTGTCGTGCTCGGCGGCGACGGCCAGGTGAGCCTCGGCCAGACGATCGTGAAGGGCAATGCCCGAAAGGTCCGGCGTCTCGCGAAGGGTGCGGTGATCGGCGGGTTCGCGGGTGCCACGGCCGACGCGTTCACGCTGTTCGAGCGCCTTGAAGCCAAGCTCGAACAATATCCTGGCCAGCTGACCCGCGCCTGCGTGGAGCTGACCAAGGACTGGAGGACCGACCGGTACCTGCGCCGCCTCGAAGCGATGATGCTGGTCGCCGATCGCGACGTCAGCCTGCTTCTGTCAGGTTCAGGGGACGTGCTGGAGCCGGAGAGCGGCGTGATGGCGATCGGCTCGGGCGGCAATTATGCGCTTGCGGCCGCACGCGCCCTGGAAGATGGCGAACTCGACGCCGAGGCGATCGTGCGCCGCGCGATGGCCATCGCAGCCGAGATCTGCGTCTACACGAACGGCAATCTCGTGATCGAGGCGCTCGACGCGGCCTGAGGCCATCCGGCGGACGCGCCTGATCGAAACGCCCTGACGGGTGAGACGGAGATCCGAAGAGCGATCCTGAGTGGGCCAGTCCGCGGCGTCGACCGCAGACTGGCGCCGCATCGCGTTCCCGACCCCGAGGGAGTCCAGCGCGGGCATCTTCGGCGAGATGCGAGAATACGCGTCCGGGCAATTGCTTTCTCCACGCCTGAACGAAGTCTGATATTCGGCCGTGATTTGACCGGCCAGAGTTCGGGCACGGCACCTGCTCGCTCACGAAGTACCTAGCCGTTCGCCGCGCCGACGTTCTCAATACCCGGTATGAATATTTCCGACTCGACTGCGAAGCGTCCGGCGATCACGTCGTCGGTTCCTTGTTGATGTCTTCCAGCGCACGCCCAGCCCGCATGATGTAAGACAAATTTTACATCGTGCAAATTAATACGTTCGTGCGAGATCAGAAAATCGGCGATGTCGCCGCGTAATGGGAACTGCAGGATGCGCTTCATCAACGATACCGGGCTTGTGACCAAGCTCTCGGTCGCATTCGGAACTCTGGCTGCAGTCACTATCGGCATCAGTGCGATCGGATACAGTCGTCTGTCAGCTATCGAGCTCACCAATGGCATGACGGAACACAGCTATAAGGTTCTGACGGAGCTCGAAAGCGTGACCACGTCGATGGTCAATCAGGAGACGGGTTTGCGCGGATACCTGCTGTCGGCCGATCCGAAGTTCCTTGAACCCTTCCGGGCCGGCCAGAAGGCCTTCAGCGCCTCCTTCGAGGCGGTGCGGGCCTTGACTGCCGACAACGGCGAACAGCAACGGCGCCTCGACGCGGTCGGTCAGTCCGCCCAAACGTGGTCCGACGTCGCCGCCAAGGAGATTGCGCTCGTCGAAGCGGGCAATCTTGCGAAGGCCCAGCAGAGCGAAGCCGGAGGCGTCGGAAAGGCATCGATGGACGCGTTGCGCGCCAAGGTTGGTGACGCGTCGCAGGCCGAGCGGGATCTCCTCACCATCCGGAGCACCGCGCAGGAGCAATCCTTCAGGACGGCCTATTTCACGAGCATCTTGGGCAGCGCGGCCAGCGTCGTGATCGCAGGTCTGCTGGGGATCCTGGTCTTCGCGATGCTTACGCGGCCGCTGAGCCGGCTCGTGGCCGTTCTTCAGCGGATGGCGCGGGGCGAGATCGAGGCGCCGATCGCCGAGGCGCAGCGCGGCGACGAGATCGGTGCGGTCGGGAAGGCCGTGGAGGGCATCAAGGCGATGGTGGCCAAGAAGGCGGCCGAGGACGCCGAGACGAAGCGCATCGCCGATGCGGCGGCCGCGGCCGAGCGGCGTAAGACCATGATCGAGCTGGCCGATGGCTTCGACCGCGCCGTGGGCGGCATCGTCGGCATGGTCTCGTCCTCGGCCACGCAGTTGCAGGCCACGGCCAGGACCATGTCGGCGACCGCGACCGAGACGTCGAGCCAATCGACCACCGTGGCGGCCGCGGCCGAGGAAGCCGCCTCGAACGTCAACACCGTCGCGGCCGCGGCCGAGGAACTGGGATCGTCGGTCCAGGAGATCGGCCGGCAGGTCAACGGCTCGGCCCAGCTGGCCCAGCTGGCGGTGACCGAGGCCGACCAGACCGGCGCACTCGTCCAGGAGTTGAGCGGGTCCGTGTCCCGGATCGGCGACGTGGTCGGCCTGATCTCCAACATCGCCGGACAGACCAATCTGCTGGCGCTCAACGCGACCATTGAGGCTGCCCGGGCCGGCGCCGCGGGCAAGGGCTTCGCCGTGGTGGCCGCGGAGGTGAAGGCATTGGCCGAGCAGACTGCGAAGGCCACGCATGAGATCTCCGGCCAGATCGCTCAGATCGAGACTTCCACCGGGCAAGCCGTGGCAGCCATCGGCGGCATAACCGGGCGCATCCGCGAGATCAGCAGCGTCGCCACGTCGATCGCGGCGGCTGTCGAGGAGCAGGGCGCGACCACGCAGGAGATCGTTCGGAACGTCGCTCAGGCGGCTCTCGGCGCCGGCGAGGTGACGACTAACATCTCCGGTGTCGCGGGCGCCGCCGAAGAGACCGGCGCCGCAGCCGATCAGGTCCTGAACGCGGCTTCGGAATTGTCGCGCCAGTCCGGAAACCCCACGGCCGAGGTCGGACGCTTTCTGGCAACCGTGCGGGCGGCGTGACGGATAGAACCGGAATCGCCGAACTGACAGGCGCACCTCTCAGCCAGTGGAGGTCGGGAGGTGCAGGTCGGAGAGCGCCAAGGTAGGTCGTCAGGCAGACAATCGGCCGTATGTTCTATCGCGCGTGGTCCGGGGATTGCCGGATGCTCCTCGGATCTCGCCGGGATCTGTCGGATACCGATATCGCCCCGGGTCGTGAGTTAACGACCCTTTGAACAATTGAAGCCATTTTGCCTCCAACCACGCCTCAGGGTTGGAATACAATGCAAATCGGCGGAAAGCTCCTGGGGTTCGTCGGCGCCTGCAGCCTGACGACGCTGGTCGTGGCGGGCGTCAGCGTGGCGACGCTTCAGAGCTTCGAACGCTCGTTGACCAAAGTCGAGAATGCCTCGATCCGGGCGCTGAATGCTGCGAACTTCAACCGCCTCGCCGCCGAAGTCACGATGGATTCGCGCGGCGTCTACGCGTCCGCCGACCGGACCGAGGCCGCGAAATACGCCGCCGGTGTCCGCAAGGGCTTGGCCGACATGGACGCGCTGCGGAGCGAGTGGGCGCCGCAGGTGACGGAGGCGGAGCGACCGCTCTTCGACGCGATGGCGCGCAATGCCGACGCGTTCCGAGCGCTGCGCACGGCCCTCGCCGAAGCGGGCGAGACGGTGAGCCCGCGCGCCGCCGCCGATCTCGGCTTCAACGACGCGAACCGCGCCAACCGCAAGGCCTTCCAGGCAAGCATCGACACCCTGGTGAATCAGGGGCGTGCCGAGATGGCGGCGATCAAGGGCGAGACGCAGGCGCTGTTCCAGGCGCGGACGCTGCTCCTTCTGGGTCTCGCCCTGGCCGGAGCCCTGATCTGCGGCGCACTCGGCCTGCTGGTCGGGCAGCGCCAGATCGCGCGGCCGCTGCGGGCGGTCTCGGACGCGATCCAGCGCCTGTCGCGCGGCGATCACACCCTGCCGGCCATTAAGCCGGGCCGCGACGAGATCGGGGCGATCTGGACGAGCATGCAGGTGTTCAGCGCGGCGATTCGGGACGCGGAGGCCCTGCGCCAGGATCACGAGCGCATGGATGCCGAGGCGGCCCTGCGCAAGCGCGCCGAGATGTCGAGTCTCGCGGACCGGTTCCAGGGCAGCATCGGCGGTCTCGTCGATCATCTCGCGGGCGCCGCGAACGGGATGGAGCGTGCCGCCGCCGCGATGGCCGGCAATGCCGAGCATACCGGCACGCAGTCGCAGGCCGTGACCCGTGCGGCCGAGACGACGGCCCACAACGTCGAGGCCGTCGCGGCCGCGACCGAGGAGCTGGCCGCCACCGCCAGCGAGATCGGGGTCCAGGTGACCCAGACCTCCACCGCTGCCGAGAGCGCCGTCGAGGCGGCGCGGCGGACGCGCTCCAGCGTCCAGGCGCTCGCCCGCAGTGCCGACGGCATCGGGCAGGTCGTCTCTCTCATCTCCACGATCGCGGGCCAGACCAATCTCCTGGCGCTGAACGCCACGATCGAGGCGGCCCGGGCCGGCGAGGCCGGCCGCGGCTTCGCGGTGGTCGCCACCGAGGTGAAGGATCTCGCGACCCAGACCGCCAAGGCCACCGAGGAGATTGCCGGCCAGATCGCCGCCATGCGCGCCGCGACCCACGAGGCGGTCGCCGCCATCGAGGAGATCGGCGGCACGATCGAGCAGGTCCACGGCATCGCGCTCGGCGTCGCCGCGGCGGTCGAGGAGCAGCAGCTCGCCACGCAGGAGATCGCCCGCAGCGTCTCCGAGGCCGCGAGCGGCACCCGGTCCGTCACCGAGACGATGGCGCATGTCCTCGAGGCAGCCCGCCAGACCGGCGCCAGCGCGGCCGAGGTGCTGGACGCCGCCGCCGACATCGCGCGCCGCTCCAACGGCCTCGGCGGCGAGGTCGCCGGGTTCGTGGCACAGGTGCGCGCCGCCTGAGCCGCGGCGGCGCTTCGCGCCGATGTTGCATTGCAGCGCCGGGCCCCGTAGGGTCCGGCCATTCGCAAGGACCCGGTGAAAGCCCGGGTGGCTCTTCCGGCCGCCGATCCGCCGGACCACGCATTCGAGGCGCTGATCGCTCCGCCCAAGCCGGCGGACACGCGTCCCGTGCGGAATGTTCATGTCACGCAACTTATCCGGAACTGCCGGCCTCCTTCACGGGTGGAGGTCGAACGTGCGCGCCGACGCCCTCTCGGGGATCGTCGTCGCCCTCGCGTTGATCCCCGAAGCCATCGGGTTCTCGGTCATCGCCGGAGTCGACCCGAAGGTCGGCCTCTACGCCTCGGTGGTGATTGCCTGCACGATCGCATTCGCGGGCGGCCGCCCGGCGATGATATCGGCGGCGACAGCCGCCACCGCGGTGGTGATGGTCGATCTCGTGCGCGAGCACGGAGTCCAGTACCTGTTCGCCGCCACCATCCTGATGGGGCTGATCCAGATTCTCGCCGGCCTGCTGAAGCTCGGCCGGTTGATGCGCTTCGTGTCGCAATCGGTCATGACCGGCTTCGTCAACGCGCTGGCGATCCTGATCTTCCTGGCGCAGCTTCCCGAGCTGACCGGCGTGACGCCGGCCACCTACGGGCTGATCGCCCTCGGCCTCGTGATCATCTACGGCTTCCCGCGGATCACGCGGGCGATCCCGTCGCCGCTCGTGGCGATCGCGGTGCTGACCACGCTCACGGCGGCGTTCCACCTCGACGTCCGGACGGTCTCGCATCTGGGCGCCCTGCCCTCGGCGCTACCGAGCTTCGCCCTGCCCGACGTTCCGCTCACCCTCGAGACCCTGCGGATCCTGCTGCCCTACGCGGTGACCCTGGCGGCGGTGGGATTGCTGGAGAGCCTGCTCACCGCGCAGATCGTCGACGACATGACCGATACCGGCAGCAACAAGAATCGCGAATGCATGGGCCAGGGTCTGGCCAACATGGCCTCGGCGGTGTTCGGCGGCATGGGCGGCTGCGCGATGATCGGCCAGTCGGTGATCAACGTCTCGTCAGGCGCGCGCGGCCGGCTGTCCACTTTGGTGGCCGGCGCCTTCCTGCTGGTGCTTCTCGTCGCGCTGCAGGGTCTGCTCGCCGTCGTCCCGGTGGCGGCGTTGACGGCCGTGATGATCATGGTCTCGCTGAACACCTTCTCGTGGCGCTCGCTGGCGCAGCTGCGCACCAACCCGCTGCCGTCATCGGCAGTGATGCTGGCCACCGTCCTGGTGGTCGTGGCGACCCGCGACCTCGCCATCGGCGTCCTGGTCGGCGTGCTCCTGTCCGGGGTGTTCTTCGCCGGGAAGGTGTCGCGGCTGAGCCGGGTGACCGCCGCGCTGTCCGCCGACGGCAGGACCAGGACCTACCACGTCACCGGCCAAGTCTTCTTCGCCTCGGCCGGCACCTTCACGGACGCGATCGACGTGCTGGAGCCGGTCGAGCGTCTCGTGATCGACGTGCACGCCGCGCATTTCTGGGACATCTCGGCGGTCGCCGCCCTCGACCGCGTGGTCCTCAAGGCCCGCGCAAGGGGACGCAGCGTCGAGGTGATCGGGCTCAACGCGGCGAGCGCCACCCTGGTCGAGCGTTTCGGCACGCACGACAAGGCCGGCGCATCGCCGTCGCTGGCAAGCCACTGAGGCGGCTATTCGCGCGCGCGCCGCCCTTGCGCGCGGCGGCGCGCGACCCCATTCCCGGCGCAGGGCCTGCGTGTCGGGCCGGGGAACAGGGATGGCTAAGCGGTGACGACGTTCTCTCCGCGCGAGATCGTGTCCGAACTCGATCGCTTCATCGTCGGGCAGCACGACGCCAAGCGCGCCGTCGCGATCGCGCTGCGCAACCGCTGGCGCCGCCAGCAGCTCACCGGGCCGCTGCGCGAGGAGGTGGCGCCCAAGAACATCCTGATGATCGGCCCGACGGGCTGCGGCAAGACCGAGATCGCCCGGCGCCTCGCCCGTCTCGCCAACGCGCCGTTCCTGAAGATCGAGGCCACGAAGTTCACCGAGGTCGGCTATGTCGGCCGCGACGTCGAGCAGATCGTCCGCGACCTCGTGGAGGTGGCGATCGGCCTGACCCGTCAGGTGAAGCGCGAGGGCGTGAAGGCCAAGGCCGAGGCCGCGGCCGAGAACCGGATCCTCGATGCCCTCGTCGGCCCCACCGCGAGCGCCGCCACCCGCGACAGCTTCCGCCGCAAGCTCCGCAACAGCGAGCTCGGCGACAAGGAAGTCGAGCTGGAACTGGCCGCCGGCGCGCCCGCGGGCCTGCCGATGTTCGAGATCCCCGGCATGCCGGGCGCGTCCATGGGTGCGATCAACATCGGCGACATGCTGGGCAAGGCCCTCGGCGGCCAGCGCGGCAAGCCGCGCCGTGTCCTGGTCCGCGACGCCTACGCGCCGCTGATGGCCGAGGAATCCGACAAGCTCGTCGACGACGAGGCGCTGGTGCGCGAGGCAATTCGCGAGGTCGAGAACAACGGCATCGTCTTCCTCGACGAGATCGACAAGATCTGCGCCCGCGAGGGCCGCTCGTCCGGCGATGTCTCCCGTGAAGGCGTGCAGCGCGACCTGCTGCCGTTGATCGAGGGCACGACGGTCGCCACCAAGCACGGCCCGGTGAAGACCGACCACATCCTGTTCATCGCCTCCGGCGCCTTCCACGTGTCGAAGCCTGCGGACCTGCTGCCGGAGTTGCAGGGGCGCCTGCCGATCCGGGTCGAGCTGCAGCCGCTCACCGTTGACGACTTCAAGCAGATCCTGACCACCACCGAGGCGAGCCTGATCAAACAGACCGTCGCCCTGATGGAGACCGAGGGTGTGACCCTCGCCTTCACGGACGACGCGGTGGACGCGCTCGCCCGCGTTGCCGTCGAGGTGAATTCCTCGGTGGAGAATATTGGTGCCCGCCGGCTGCAGACGGTCCTGGAACGGGTGATCGGCGAGATCTCCTTCACGGCCACTGACCGGTCGGGTGAGACCGTCCCGATCGATGCCGCCTATGTGCGGGCCCGGGTGCAGGATCTCGCGGCCAACGCGGATCTGAGCCGGTTCATCTTGTGAGCACCCTCGGGCGGGGCGCCCCGTCCGCAGTCGCGCTGTCGGTCGCGGCCCTGGTCACCGGCATGGTCTCGCTCCAGTGCGGGGCCACCTTTGCCAAGAGCCTGTTCCCGGCCGTCGGTGCGGCGGGGACGTCGGCGCTGCGGGTCGGCTTCTCGGCGCTGATCCTCATCGCCGTATGGCGGCCGTGGCGACGGAGCCTGCCGGCGCGGGAGGCGGGCTGGATCGCGCTCTACGGCGCGGCTCTGGGGCTGATGAACCTGCTGTTCTACCTAGCCCTGGCGCGGCTGCCCCTCGGGCCGGCCGTGGCGATCGAGTTCGCCGGGCCACTGGCGGTCGCGCTGATCGCCTCGCGGCGCCGATCCGATTTCCTGTGGATCGGCCTCGCAATCCTCGGGCTGCTGCTGCTCCTGCCGATCGCCACCACCGACGGGCTCGACCTCGTCGGCGTCGCGCTGGATCTCGGGGCGGCGCTGGCCTGGGCGCTCTACATCCTGTTCGGCCAGCGCGCCGGCCGGGTCGATGGCGGCCAAGCGGTCTCGCTCGGCATGTTCACCGCCGCGCTCGTGGTGGCACCGTTCGGTGTGGCCGAGGCGGGGGCGAGCCTCCTCGCACCCGGAATCCTGCTCTCCGGGCTCGCTGTGGCGATCATGTCGAGCGCCCTGCCCTACTCGCTGGAGATGACGGCCCTTCGCCGCCTCGATCGGAAGAGCTTCGGCGTGCTCATGAGCCTGGAGCCGGCCGTCGCAGCCTGTGCCGGCCTCGTGCTGCTGGGGGAGCGAATCAGTGCCGTGCAATGGCTCGCGATCGGCCTCGTCATCGCGGCCTCCGTGGGGATCACCGTCGGTTCGCGGCGATCGGCACCCCAGGCGGCGATCCTGGAGACGTGAGCGGCGTTACTTGCCGGCGAGGACGCGCGAGGCGACGTTGATGTACTTGCGTCCGGCTTCCTGGGCGTGAAGCACGGCGTCGCCGAGCTTCTCCTCGTCGCGGACGCTGGCGAGCTTGATCAGCATCGGCAGATTGATCCCCGCGACGACCTCGACCGAACCGCCGTTCATGCACGAGAGCGCCAGATTGGACGGCGTGCCGCCGAACATGTCGGTGAGCACCACCACGCCGTCTCCGGTATTCACGCGACAGACCGCGGACATGATGTCCCGTCGTCGCAGCTCCATATCGTCCTCCGGCCCGATCGTGATCGTTTCGATCTGATCCTGCGGGCCGACCACGTGCTCCAGAGCGGCCTTGAACTCGGTCGCCAGCAGCCCGTGAGTGACGAGCACCATGCCAATCATCGACACGTGTTCCAACGTCCTGTGTGTGCTGCCATGTTGTGCATCGCACAGCCCCCCACAAGGCGAACGCGACTTTTTTGCCCGGACATTGCTGTGATCATGCCATGGCTGCCGCGTGCGCGCCATGGGGGGATACCACCGTTGCGCGACTCGGCGCACCTGTGCGGCTGCGAAGTCACGGCTGCGCTTTTCGCAGCGCCGAACGGATGATCAGCGGCGCGAGGCCGGCGGAACGCACGCCGGCGTCCAGGACGACCCGCGGGAGCCTGACCCCGAGGACGAGCGCGGCCTCGGCGGGTTCGGGAAGGCGCGGCGCCTCCGCGACGAGATCGACCGCGAGTTGCAGGACCGTCTCGGCGCTGGGCGTGACGCCGAGATCGGCCAGCGACAGGATACCCTGCCCCCGCACCTCGACCCGGCCGGCCAGCGCGGGATGAGGCCGGGCCACCAGCCGCCCCTCCTCGACCGCGCAGACGACCCGGTCGTCCGCCACGAAGGTTCCATCCTCGCCGGATGCGAGCAGCAGCGCCAAGCTCGACTTCCCGGACCCGGACTCGCCGCGGACGAGGATCCCCGCGCCGCCGAGCGTGCAGCAGGCGGCGTGGAGAACGATCATCAGGCGTGAAGCTGGCGGGGCGCCGCCGGCAGGCGCACGATGAAGCGCGCGCCGCGGATCGTCGGCTCGCCCTCCTCGTCGGGTGCGCCGGGACGGTTCTCGGCGCGGATCGTTCCGCGATGCGCCTGGACGATCTGGCGCGAGATCGACAGGCCCAGGCCCGAATTCTGGCCGAAGCCCTGCTCGGGCCGGTCGGTGTAGAAGCGCTCGAAGATCCGCTCCAGAGCGTGCTCCGGAATCCCCGGACCCTCGTCCTCGCAGACCAGCTCGACCTCGCCCCGGACCCGCCGCAGCACGACGCGGACCTTCGCGTCCGAGGGCGAGAACGAGCGCGCATTGTCGAGGAGGTTGTTGACGACCTGTCCGAGCCGGCTGTCATGGCCGATGATCGTGAACGGCGCATCGAGGTCCGACGCCGTCGCCTCGACGTCGAGATGGATGAGGCAGTCCTTGGGCCGGCGTCGCTCGTTGGCCACCGACACGACCGTGGTGAGCAGCCGCCGCAGGTCGACCCGGCGCGCCTCCGCGCGGGCGAGTTCGGCATCGAGGCGCGAGGCGTCGGCGATGTCGCTGATCAGCCGGTCGAGGCGCTTCACGTCGTGCTGGATGATCGCCATCAGCCGGCCGCGCGAATCGTCGGTCTTGGCAAGCGGCAGGGTCTCCACCGCGCTGCGCAGCGAGGTGAGCGGGTTCTTCAGCTCGTGGCTGACATCGGCCGCGAAGCTTTCGATGGCGTCGATCCGCCGGTAGAGCGCCTGGGTCATGTCGCGGAGCGCCCCGGACAGGTGCCCGATCTCGTCGGTGCGCTCGGTGAAGTCCGGGATCTCCTCGCGGGTCTTGATGCCCATGCGCACCTTCTCGGCGGCCTCCGCGAGGCGGCGCACCGGGCCCGCGATGGCGCCCGCGAGCAGAAACGACAGCACCACCATCACGGCCGAGGCGACCAGGAAGACCTGCAGGAGGCCGAAGCGCTCCGAGGCGATGACGCGGTCGATGGCGTCGCCCTGCGTCGAGATGAGCAGCGCGCCGCGGACCGAGCCGGCCCGGTGGATCGGCACGGCCACCGAAACGGTGGTCTCACCGAGCTTGTTGCGCCGGACGAGGCTGCCGCGGTTGCCGCCGAGCGCGGCCTGGACCTCGCGGAGCGAATGCCCGTTGACCGGACCGGTCTCCTCGGCCTGCTCGGTGCGGCTGCGGAACAGGCCACCGAGCTTGGTCTGGATCGTCTCGAAGGCGGATTCGAGCATGCCCGGCTTGTGCGGCTTGGGCTCGAGCGGATCCGGCCGCCCGGCGTCGCCGCGCTTGAACAGGGTGCGGGTGTCGAACAGGAGGCCGCCCTCCTGGTCGTAGACCCGGGCGCGGTTGCCGGTAGGGGTGACGAGGCGCGAGAGGAGCGGCGCCACCTTCTCGGGGTTGAGCGAGAAGGCGAGCGGCTGCGATTCCTCTTCCACCGCCTCCCCGGCCTGCTGCTGGAGCAGCTTGTCGGGATCGATGCGGATCGTGTCGGTATCGACGGACGCGGAAGCCGCGATCGCCCCCGCGATGATCTCACCCTGGATGGCGAGACTCTGGATCCGGGCCTGGATGAGGCCTTGGCGGAACTGGTTGAGGTAGAGGAACCCGACGAGCAGCGCGATCAACCCGACGAGGTTGAGAACCACGATGCGGCGCGTCAGGCTCGGCGAGGCGCGCTGGCCGACCGCGTCCCAAAGGGCGCGGGGCCAACCGAGCGGACGGGACAGGGCTTGGGCCAGCGAGGGACGGGCCGGGGCATCCTCGGCCTGGGCGGGCATGCGGGCGGACACGCGGCGGACCCTGAAGATCACGCCTCCTTGAACCGGTAGCCGACGCCGTAGAGCGTCTCGATCATGTCGAAGCTCTGATCGGTCACCTTGAACTTCTTGCGCAGCCGCTTGATGTGGCTGTCGATGGTGCGGTCGTCGACGTAGACCTGATCGTCGTAGGCCGCGTCCATCAGGGCATTCCGGCTCTTCACCACGCCGGGACGCTGCGCGAGGGCCTGGAGGATCAGGAACTCCGTCACCGTCAGGGTGACGGGCTCGCCCTTCCACGTGCAGGTGTGGCGCTCCGGATCCATCATCAGCGCGCCGCGCTCCAGAGAGCGGGCGGCGACCTCCTCGGCCCCGCGCGGCGTAGCGCCGGGGGCCTCCTTGGCGAAGCGGCGCAGCACCGCCTTCACCCGCTCCACCAGCAGCCGCTGCGAGAACGGCTTATGGATGAAGTCGTCGGCGCCCATCTTGAGGCCGAACAGCTCGTCGATCTCCTCGTCCTTCGAGGTCAAAAAGATCACGGGAAGGTCTGATTTCTGCCGCAGGCGTCGGAGAAGCTCCATTCCGTCCATGCGCGGCATCTTGATGTCGAAGATCGCGAGATCGGGCGGCGAGTGCCGCAGACCGTCGAGGGCGGAGGCGCCGTCCGTATAGGTCTGGATGCGGTAGCCTTCGGTCTCAAGCGCGATCGACACCGACGTGAGGATGTTCCGGTCGTCGTCGACGAGGGCGATGGTCGGCATGCGCGGTCCCTGACTGAACGGGCTCAGGCGCGGTCCCGGCTCAATGCACAGGCCGCGCCACGTCCCGGCCCCCGAGGGGCAGGCGGACACGCGAGACGGACCGGTTTTGGCGCAGCCCGGCTCGCGCAAAGGGACAGGTGCTTTAGTACGGCCGATCGGAAAAAGCGAGCGGCGGTCATAGCTTGGCCGTAACGTCCGTGGTCGCGGCCGATCTGACGCGGTCCCGCCGCCTCGCGCGTCGTCAAGGGCGCCGCTAATGTGGCGGCGGACACGGACGGCGCTCGCAACGGGGGAGAGTGCGCGGATGAGCGAGACGATCGAGACCGGATCTGGACCGGGCGGTCCGGCGCGGCCGCTCCCGGCCGAGGCCGCGCCGTTCGACGCGATCGGCCTGTCGCGCACCCTCCTGCGCAGCATCCGCTCCGGTGCACTCGCGACGCTCGATCCGGACGGCACGCCCTTCGCCTCGCTGGTCACCATCGCCACCGACACGGACGGCACGCCGCTGATGCTGCTGTCGCGGCTCTCGGCACATACCCGCAACCTGCTCGCGGATCCCCGCTGCTCGCTGCTGTTCTCGCAGGGCGGGAAGGGCGACGCCCTCGCCCATCCCCGGCTGACCGTAGTCGGGCGCGCGACCCAGACTACCGACGCCCGTGCCCGGGACAGGTTCCTGGCCCGACACCCGAAGGCCAAGCTCTACGCCGACTTCCCGGATTTCGGCTTCTTCGCCCTCGATCCGTCAGCCGGCCACCTCAACGGCGGCTTCGCCAAGGCGGCGACGCTGACGCGGGACCAGCTGCTCCTCGATCTCGCCGGCGCGGACGCGGTCGTCGCGGGTGAGCGCGGCGCCGTGGAGCACATGAATGCCGATCACGCCGATGCGCTGGCGCTCTACGCCGCCGGATCGGGTGCGGAAGCCGGCCTGCCCTGGCGCCTCACCGGCCTGGACCCCGAAGGCATGGACCTGATGGCGGGCGATCGCACCGCGCGGGTCCTCTACCCGGAGCGCGTCACCGACATGGGTACGCTGCGCAAGAGCCTGGTTGCCATGGCCGCGCAGGCACGCGCGACCGGCACTGAGGCCTGAGAGCGCAAGGACTTCACGAAGGGGCATGGCGAAAAGTCGCTGGATGCCCCATATCGGGCCCATGAGTGAGACGCAGACAGATACCTACCCCTTCAGCCTCGATGTGGAGCCGGTCGGCGAGAGCGGCTCGTTGTTCCAGTGGAGCATCCGCAAGCACGGCAAGCTGCACCAGCGCTCGGACCGGAAGCATCCGACCGAGGCGAAGGCGCGCTCCCACGGCGAGGCCGAGATCGAGCGCCTGATCCGCGACCGCGGCCGCTGAGCAGCGGTTCGCTCGTCAGCGCCTGACACGTCCTTGTCCCGGGGACCGGCCTGTGCCGGCCCCCGTTCTTTTCGTGTCTTGCCCGACCGGACCCGTTTCGGCCGTCATGCCGGGGCGGCGTCGCGGAGCCCGGGATCCGGATCCGCCAACGCGCCAAGCCTGTCACCGACGGTGCGTCCGGATTTCGGGCCCTACCGCGCAGTCCCGGAATGACGGTGGATGCTTCAACCGGGCTTCGCATCCTCGTCGGCGCTTAGGCCGCGCTTGGCGCCTCCCCGCCGCGCTGCTATCTCGCGCGGGAGCCGCCCCATCCGAACACGTCCCGACGTCAGACGGTGCGCGCCGGCGCGCGCCGAACGGAATGCCGATGACAGCCCCGATCGACACCATCCGCAACTTCTCGATCGTCGCGCATATCGACCACGGCAAATCGACCTTGGCGGACCGGCTGATCCAAGCCACCGGCACCGTCGCGCTGCGCGACATGAGCGAGCAGATGCTCGACTCGATGGATATCGAGAAGGAACGCGGCATCACCATCAAGGCGCAGACCGTGCGCCTGGAATACAAGGCTGAAGACGGTAAGGACTACGTCCTGAACCTGATGGACACGCCCGGCCACGTGGACTTCGCCTACGAGGTCTCGCGCTCGCTCGCCGCCTGCGAGGGCTCGCTGCTGGTTGTGGACGCCTCCCAGGGCGTGGAGGCGCAGACGCTCGCCAACGTCTACCAGGCGCTCGACGCGAACCACGAGATCGTCCCGGTCCTCAACAAGGTCGATCTGCCGGCCGCCGAGCCGGACCGGGTGAAGGAGCAGATCGAGGAGGTGATCGGCCTCGATGCGTCGAACGCCGTGCCGATCTCGGCCAAGACCGGGCTCAACATCGAGGCGGTGCTGGAGGCGATCGTCACGCGCCTGCCGCCGCCGAAGGGCAAAAGCGACGCGCCGCTCAAGGCGCTCCTCGTGGACAGCTGGTATGACGCCTATCTCGGCGTCGTGGTGCTGGTGCGGATCATCGACGGCACCCTCAAGAAGGGGATGACCATCCGCATGATGGGCGCCGACGCGGTCTACGGCGTCGACCGGATCGGCGTGTTCCGCCCGAAGATGGCCGATATCGACGCCCTGGGCCCCGGCGAGGTCGGCTTCTTTACCGGCTCGATCAAGGAGGTGGCCGATACCCGCGTCGGCGACACCATCACCGAGGACAAGCGCCAGACCACCGAGATGCTGCCGGGCTTCAAGGAAGTCCAGGCGGTGGTGTTCTGCGGCCTGTTCCCGGTGGACGCGGCCGAGTTCGAGAACCTGCGCTCGGCCATGGGCAAGCTCCGCCTGAACGACGCCTCGTTCTCCTACGAGATGGAGAGTTCGGCCGCCCTCGGCTTCGGCTTCCGCTGCGGCTTCCTCGGGCTGCTGCACCTGGAGATCATCCAGGAGCGGCTGGAGCGCGAGTTCAACCTCGACCTGATCTCCACGGCGCCGTCGGTGGTCTACCGCCTCAAGATGCGCGACGGCGAGATCAAGGAATTGCACAACCCGGCCGACATGCCGGACGTCATGAAGATCGAGACGGTCGAGGAGCCCTGGATCCGCGCCACGATCCTGACGCCGGACGAGTATCTCGGCGGCGTGCTCAAGCTCTGCCAGGACCGGCGCGGCGTCCAGATCGACCTCAACTATGTCGGCAAGCGCGCCATGGTGGTCTACGACCTGCCGCTGAACGAGGTCGTGTTCGACTTCTACGACCGGCTGAAGTCGATCTCAAAGGGCTACGCCTCCTTCGACTACCACGTGTCGGACTACCGCGAGGGCGACCTCGTGAAGATGTCGATCCTGGTGAATGCCGAGCCGGTGGACGCCCTGTCGATGCTGGTCCACCGCACCCGCGCCGAGTCGCGCGGCCGGGCCATGTGCGAGAAGCTGAAGGACCTGATCCCCCGCCACCTGTTCCAGATCCCCGTCCAGGCGGCGATCGGCGGCAAGATTATCGCCCGCGAGACGATCAAGGCTCTGTCCAAGGACGTCACCGCCAAGTGCTACGGCGGCGACATCTCGCGCAAGCGCAAGCTCTTGGACAAGCAGAAGGAAGGCAAGAAGAAGATGCGCCAGTTCGGGCGCGTCGAGATCCCGCAGGAGGCGTTCATCGCGGCGCTCAAGATGGACGATTGAGGCGCGCCATCGTTGCGAGCGGAGCGAAGCAATCCAGCTGCGCGACGCTCGCCGACGGCCCGCTGCCCTGGGTTTGCTTCGCTCCGCTCGCAGTGACGGTGGTAGGGCTTATCCCGGCGGCAGCACGTCGATCTGGATGCCCGAGTAATACGCCGCGAGATTCGCAATATCGGCGTCCGACAGCTCCTTCGCGACCACGTTCATGATCTCGTTCTGCCGCTTGCCGTCACGATACTCGGTGAGCGCCTTGACGAGGTAGGGCTCGACCTGCCCGGCAAGGTTTGGAGCCTCCGGCAGCTTCGAGAGCCCGTCCATGCCGTGACAGGTCTGGCAGGCGGTCGCGCGCTTCTTGCCCGCGGCGGCATCCCCGGCCTGGGCCGCGAGCGGGACGAGGGTGGCGATCAGGACGAGAAGCGGACGAATCATCATCAAACTCGGATTTCGCGACGGCACTCTCCTCCCCCTTGTGGGGAGGAGTTGGAGGTGGGGGTGGTGCAGGAGGCACCGCAGCGCCTTACCCGGAACCACCCCCACCCTCGGTCCCTCCCCGCAAGGGGGAGGGAAGAACCCCCTACTTCTCGTACGAGATCCGGTAGATCGCCCCGGCCGAATCGTCGGAGACCAGCAGCGAGCCGTCGAGCATCACCGCGACGTCCACCGGGCGGCCGAGATACTCGCCGTCGCCGGTGAGCCAGCCCTCCGCGAACGGCTTGACCGACTCGACCTTCCCATCGGCCCCGAGCTTGGCGAACATCACCCGGGCGCCCACCGGCTCGGTGCGGTTCCACGAGCCGTGCTCGGCGATGAAGATCCCGCCCTTGTAGGCGGCCGGGAACTGCTTGCCGTTGTAGAAGGTCATGCCGAGATCGGCCGCGTGGGGCGGTAGCTCGGCCATCGGCGCGACGGCATCGGCCGGCGGGGCCGGTCCTTGTACTCGACCGTGCGGACCGAGCCGCCGCCGAACCACGGGAAGCCGAAGGTCTCGCCCGCCTTGGTGGCGTGGTTCAGCTCACCCGGCGGCTTGTCGTCGCCCATGCCGTCGACCTGGTTGTCGGTAAACCAGAGCGTCTTGTCGGTATTGAAGTCCATCCCGACCGAGTTGCGGATGCCCGTGGCGTAGACCTCACGGTTCTTGCCGTCGGCATCGATGCGGATGATGCCGCCGATGCCGGTCTTCTTGTAGAGGTCCATCTTCTCGGCGGGCGGCACGTTGTAGGGCTGGCCGAGCGCGATGTAGGTCTTGCCGTCCGCCCCGACCCGGCAGACCCGGGCGGTGTGGTTGAAGCTCTCCTCGGCGGCCGGGATCAGCTCGCCCTGCTTGACCAGCACGCCGGCGGCGACGTCCGGGTTCTCGTAGAAGAACTCGGCGGCCGGGAAGGCCAGCACCCGGTTCTGCTCCACGACGGTGAGGACGCCGTCCTTCGAGAAGCAGACGCCGTTCGGGATCTTGAACTCGATGCCGGGCGCGAAGGGGCGGACCTCGTCGGCGACCCGGTCCTTGTCGCGGTCGGTCACCGTGTAGATCTTGCTCTTGCGCGTGCCGACGAACAGCACCCCGGCATTGGGACCGACCGCGATCGAGCGGGCATCCGGCACGACGGCGTAGAGATCGATCTTGAAACCGTCGGGCAGCTTGATCTTCGACAGGTTCTTGCGGATCGCGTCGGCCCGCCGCCCGGTCTGCGGGACCTCGGCGGCGGCCTGAGTGTTGGTGCTATGGAAGCCCTGGAGCTTCTCCAGATCGTCGGTCTTGGCCTTGGTCTCGGCAGGGGCGGCGCCCTGCGCCAGGGCGGGCAGCACCGCCGCCGGCATGGCCACGCCCGCGAAGAGCGCAGCGAGAAGCAGAGATCGCATCGATGAATTCCTCCCGGCGGCCCTTGAACCAGGGCGTCGCCGAGAGGCAACGATAGGGGCGCGGCAGGGGCCGGCAAGCCGCAGCGGTGACGCGGCTCAAGCCCTGTCGCCTGCCACAGAGCCTCCCGTTGGCGCCTCGGTGGAGCCGAGCCGATCGAGCCGAATCGGCTTCAGGCGACCTTGCGCGGAACGAGGCGCTCGCTGCCCAGCGCGGCATCGGCACCCGACACACCCGCCTCGGTGTACTCGGCGTCCTCGTTGACCCGCCAGACATCGTGCCGGCGCCGGCCGCAGAGGATGTTCTCCACGGTCAGCATCGCGGTCATCATCGCGTGGTCCTGGTTGTTGTACTTGTGCATGCCGTTGCGGCCGACGAGGTGCAGGCCCGGGAAATCCCGCTCCAGCTCCCGCCGCACGGTGGCGACGTGGGCCGCATAATCCTCGTCGTAGACCGGGTAGGCCTTCGGCTGGCGGACCACGCAGGCATCGGCGACGTCGGCCGGGTCGATCAGGCCGATCTGACCGATCTCGCGCTTGGCGAGCGCCACCAACTCGGAATCGTCCGCGTTCCAGAGGCCGTCGCCCTCGAAGCAGAAATACTCCAGGCCCAGGCAGGTATGGTCCGAGTCCGGCACCATCTCGGGCGACCACGAGCGGAAGTTCTGGACACGGCCGACCTTCACCGACGGATCGTGGATGTAGATCCAATTGTCGGGGAAGTTCTTCTGCGACTTGGCGATCAGCGCCACGGTGAGGAAGTCGCGGTACTTCAGCGCCCGGGCGTTGAAGGTGCTCAGCGGCCGCGGCCGGATCGCGTCGACCAGCTCCCGCACCGGCGCGGAGGAGATCACGTGCCGCGCCGTGAAGGTCTCACGGCTGCCGTCGGCGCTGCGGGCCGCCACCGTCCAGATGCCGGTGGCGGCATCGTAGCTGAGGGAATCGACGCCGCGGTCGAGGTGGAGCTTCCCGCCCTGAGCCTGGATCTTGGCGGCGGCCGCCTCCCACATCATGCCGGGTCCGCGGCGGGGATAGCGGAACGATTCGATCAGCGTCTTGATGACGGGACCGCCGGTCTTGACCGGCTTGCGCAGGCCGAGCGAGCGCTTCAGCCCGTCGCGGATCGCCGCGCCGAGATCCAGCCCCTTGATGCGCTGCGCGGCCCAATCGGCCGAGATCGCGTCGCACGACATGCCCCAGACCTTCTCGGTGTAGGTCTTGAAGAAGATCGAGAACAGGCGCTCGCCGAACTGGTTGCGGACCCAGGCGTGGAAGGTCTTCGGGTCCTGAGTCGGCCGCAGACGCGCATAGAGGTACGAGGCGACGCAGGCCGCGCTGGTGAGCAGGCCGAGATTCCGGAGCGCCTCGAAGGCCTTCAGCGGGTAGGCGTAGTACCGGCCGCGATAGTAGATCCGCGACAGGCGCGGCCGCTCGATGAAGTCGTTGGGGAGGATCTCGTCCCAGAGATCGACCACGGCCTGCGACTTGGAGAAGAACCGATGGCCGCCGATGTCGAACAGGTAGCCGTTGTACGAGACCGTGCGCGAGATCCCGCCCACCTGAGCGGGATCCCGCTCCAGGACAGTGACGGACCGACCCTGCTTCGACAGCAGGTAGGCGGCGGTGAGGCCCGCGGGCCCCGCGCCGATCACCAGCGTCTCGGTGTGGTGGCTCATCCCCTGCTCCGGCGGTTCGTGGGTCGCACGACGCGCGAAGCGCCGACCTGCCGGGAGCATGGGTCTTCGTGGTTAAGGAATCGCTGGCAGATCCATCGGTGTTGCGCCGACCGATAGGGTCAGCGGCTGCGCCGAATAGCGCTCGTGAGCGCGGCAGAGAGCGGTCATGCTTGACGCCGTGTTAAGTCCGCCTGACCGACGATGCGCGCCAAGGCACCCGCCGCCCGCTCAGGGTGACCCATCGTGACCGCCTCAGCGCAGACCAGCACCCGGGCGCTCCCCGCCTCGGCAGCCGCACCGTCCTCTGGATCGTCGTCGGACTGTGCGTCGCGATGATGAGCACGCCAGAGGCCGTCTGGAATACGATCCAGCACCTCCGCGTGCCCGACCCTGACGATGCCATGCGCCTCGTCGGGGTCCGTGATCTCGTATCCGGCCAGGGCTGGTACGACACCGTGCAGCACCGATTCCTGCCGCCGGACGGCGTGCCGAGCCACTGGTCGCGCCTCGTGGATGCGCCGATTGCCGCGATGATCCTGGCACTGACGCCGCTCGCGGGCCCGGCACTGGCCGAAGGCGTGACGGCTGCGCTGTGGCCGTTGCTGCTGTTCGGGCTGTACGGCTGGGTGCTCTACCGCGGCGTCCGGCACAGCTTCGGCGAAAGGGCCGCCCTTCTGGCGGTCATTGTCGCAACCCAGACATTCGGGGTCACGATCCAGTTTCAGCCGGGACGTGTCGATCACCACAACGTCCAGATGATCGCGCTGCTCGGTTTGGCCGTCTGCATGATCCGCGGTGGCTTCCGATGCGGGCTGATCGGCGGCGGTTTGGCAGCGCTGTCGCTGGCGATCGGGCTGGAGGGCCTGCCCACCGTCGCGATGGCGGCCCTGTATCTGGTCGGCGACTGGTGCCTGCGTGGCCGGCCTGCGCGTCCGACGCTGACCGGGTTCGGCTTCGGGCTCGGGGCGGCGGCACCGCTCCTGTTCGCCGCCCAGACCTCACCCGACCTGTGGGCCGTCCCGCGATGCGACGCGCTCTCGCCACCCTGGCTCCTCATCGCGTCGGCCGGCCTGATCTTCGTCCTTGCAGCCCGTTGGGTCGGCGACCGCCTCGCCACGATCGGCAAGCGCGTGACCCTGGCGGCGCTGTGCGGCGCGATCCTGCTCGGCGGCTTCGCCTTGGTGTTTCCGGCCTGCCTGGGTGGGCCGTTCCCGGGCATGCCGCCCTTGGTGCGCGACCATTGGCTGCTGACGGTCAACGAGATGGCCTCGGTGCGGAAGCTCGTCGCGCAAGGCCAGTGGGAAGCGTTGGTCTTCCACCCAGTCGTGGCGCTCGCGAGCCTCACCGCCGCCTGGATGGCGTGGCGCGGCCGCGCGCGGCGCGCTTGGTCGGTGGCGGCCGTGTTCCTGTGGCCCGGCCTGATCCTCGGTGTCTTCCAGTTCCGCGGCCTCTACATCGCCGCCGGCTTCGTGCCGCTGGTCGCGGGTGCCGTGCTCGATCGCGCCCTGACGCAGGCGGCCGAAACCGGAACCGGCATGCGCCGCTGGAACTTCGCGCTCCTCGGGGGCGGGATGGTGAGCACGCTCTGGATGGCGCCCGCGCTCCTGGGCGAGGTTCTGCTCCCGGGCTCGCGCACGGCGCCCGATCCCGGCGGCGCCGCGGCGTGTCAGAGCGATGCGGCGCTGAGGCCGCTGGTGGCCCTGCCGCCAGGCACAATCCTGGCGCCGATCTTCCTGGGACCGTCGATCCTGCTGCGCACCCCGCACAGCGTCGTGGCCGCTCCGTATCACCGCGCCATCCCGGGTCTCACGGCGGCGATCGAGGGTCTGGGCGGCACCGAGGCGGACCTCGATCGCGTGCTGACGGCGTTCCGGATCCGTTATCTCATCGCCTGCCCGACCCGGCCGGCCGACGACCTCCAGGCTGAGCCGGCCTTCGCGACGCGGCTCGCCCGCGGCGCGGCGGAATCCGACCGGCTCGCACCTGTGGCTGTGTCCGGTCCGCTCAAGGTCTGGGAAGTCACGCGCTGAGCGTCAGAGCAGGCGGCGGTCGAGCCGGATGATCCGGCACGGATCGCCGGCCCGGGCGGGCGGCTCGTGCGGCGCACGGATCAGCAGCGCCTCGGAGCGGCCGAGCACCGCCAGCATCGAGGAATCCTGACGCTGCTCGGGCGTCGCCACGGGCAGCCGGCTCGGCTCGATGGCGAGGCTCGCCCGCATGTAATCGGCGCGGCCGTCATTGGCCGGGAGATCGCGGCCGAGCGTCGCCGGCTCGCTGCGATCAGCCCCGGCTTGAGGGTCGCCCTGGAGCGCGCGGATCGCCGGCACCACGAACAGCAGGCCGCAGACGATGGACGAAACCGGGTTGCCGGGTAGCCCGATCACCAGCATGTCGCCGAGGCGGCCGTGCATCAGCGGCTTGCCGGGCCGGAGCGCGACGCGCCAGAAGCCGAGTTCCAGCCCTTCCCGGGCGAGCGCCGCCTGGACGAGATCGTGATCGCCGACCGAGGCGCCGCCGAGCGTGATCAGCATGTCGGCCCGCGCCGCGCGCGCGCGCCGGAAGGCGTCTTCCAGGGCGCCGTGATCGTCCGCCGCGATGCCCAGATCGATGATCTCGGCCCCGGCCTCCGCCGCCAGGGCGGCGAGCGCGAGGCTGTTCGACGCGACGATCTGGTCCCAGGCCGGCGTCGCGCCGGCCTCCACCAACTCGTCGCCCGTCGCCAGGATCGCGACCCGGGGCTTGCGCCGGACCGGCAGGCGCGGGTGGCCGGCCGCGGCCGCCAGGGCCAGGCGGCGGGCATCGAGGCTGAGGCCCGCGGTCAGCAGGGTGGCGCCGGCGGTGAAGTCCAGGCCGGCACGGCGGATGAAGCGGCCGGGCTCGACCGCTTCGAGGACACGGACAACTCCGTCCTCGGCGCGCGCATCTTCCTGTATCAGGATCGCGTCGGCGCCGTCCGGAACCGGTGCACCGGTGAAGATCCGCACCGCCTCGCCCGGTCCGATGCGCCCCGAGAAGCCGTGACCGGCCGCGCTGGTGCCGATCAGCCGCAGGCTGGCCTCGGCACGATCGGCATCGGCGCTTCGCACCGCGTAGCCGTCCATGGCCGAGGCGGGGAACGGCGGCTGGGTCCGCGACGCGACGATGTCGGCTGCGAGCGTGCGGCCGGCAGCCTGAGCCAGCGGCACCGTCTCGGCCTCCACCGGGCCGGTGACGCTCGCCAGGACCCGCGAAAGCGCCTCGGCGACCGCAATCAGGCCGCTCATACAGCAGGGGCCCGGTAGGCGCCGGACCGGCCGCCATCCTTGGCAATGAGCCGGATGCCCTCGATCCGCATGCCGCGGTCCACGGCCTTCACCATGTCGTAAACGGTGAGACACGCCACCGAGACGGCGGTCAGCGCCTCCATCTCGACGCCGGTCGGGCCCTGGACCCGGACCTCGGCGGCGATGCGCAGGCCGGGCAACGCGTCGTCGGGCTCGATCTCCACCCGAACCTTCGACAGCAGCAGCGGGTGGCAGAGTGGGATCAGCTCGTGGGTGCGCTTGGCCGCCATGATTCCGGCCAGCCGCGCGGTGCCGATCACGTCGCCCTTCTTGGCGTCGCCCTCGCGGATCAGCGCCAGGGTCGCGGGCTCCATCACGATGCGGCCCTCCGCCCGGGCGGTGCGTTCGGTGGCGGGCTTGTCGGTGACGTCGACCATATTGGCCGCGCCGCTTGTGTCGAGATGGGTGAGCGTCGTGCCCGGCTGCATCGCTCAGCCCTTCTTCCGGGCCTTGCCGCCCTTGGTGTCGGCGCCTTTGGCCGCGCCGACACCGAACAGCAGCGCCCGGGTCGCCTGCGTGACGTCGGCCTGACGCATCAGGCTCTCGCCCACCAGGACGACGCCGAGGCCGTTCTCCTGCAGGCGCGCGACGTCGGCATAGCCGCCGATGCCGCTCTCCGCCACCGCGATCCGGTCCTCCGGAATGCCGGGTGCGAGGCGGATCGCCGTCTCGAACGAGACCTCGAAGGTCTTGAGGTTGCGGTTGTTGATACCGATCAGCGCCGTGCCGAGCGGGACCGCGCGCGCGAGCTCGGCCTCGTCGTGCACCTCGACCAGAACATCCATCCCGAGGAGATGGGCCGTCTCCACGAGCGCGACAGCCTCGTCGTCGCCGAGGCAGGCCATGATGACGAGGATGCAGTCGGCGCCCCAGGCCCGGGCTTCGTAGACCTGGTAGGGCTCGAACAGGAAATCTTTGCGCAGGACCGGTAGCCCGCAGGCGGCGCGCGCCTGCGTCAGGTATTCCGGTCGCCCTTGGAACGACGGCTCGTCGGTCAGGACCGACAGGCAGGTGGCGCCGCCCGCCGCGTAAGCGGCGGCCAGGGTCGCGGGATCGAAATCGGCCCGGATCAGACCTTTCGAGGGCGAGGCCTTCTTCACCTCCGCGATGAGCGCCGGGCGCCCCTCGGCACGGTGAGCGCGGATCGCCGCCGCGAAGCCGCGGACCGGATCGGCCTGCGCGACCTTGCGCTCGAGCTTGGCGAGCGGCACGCGCAGCTTGGCTTCGGCGATCTCGCGGCGCTTGTAGGCCTCGATGCGGGCCAGCACGTTCGGCCGCTCGGGCGGCGCCTCCGCGCCGGTCTCGTGGGTCGCCTCTTGCGTGAGCGAGCTCATCGGCCCTCCTGCCCATTGGAGCGGTCGTTCGAGGCTTGGACGAGGCGGGCGAGGGTCGCCCGAGCCGCCCCGGAATCGACCGCATCCTGCGCCCGCGCGAGTCCATCCGCCAGGGTCGGCGCCCGACCCGCGACGACGAGTGCCGCCGCTGCATTGAGAACCGCGATATCCCGGTAGGCGTTGCGTGCCCCCGCCAGCACGGCTTCGAGCGCCCGGGCATTGTCGGCCGGATCGCCGCCACGCAGCTCCTCGGGCGCGCGCAGCGGCAGCCCGAGGTCACGGGGATCGATGGTGAAGCGGGTTATCCGGCCGTCCTCCAGGGCGACGACCCGCGTCGGCCCGGTGACGGTGATCTCGTCGAGCCCGTCGGACCCGTGGACGGTCCAGACGCGGCGGCTGCCGAGTTCGGCCAGAACCCGTGTCAGCGGCTCGGCGAGCGCCTCCTGGGCGACGCCGAAGAGCTGGTAGGCGACGCCGGCCGGATTGCTCAGCGGTCCCAGCAGGTTGAAGATCGTGCGGACCGGCAGCTCCGAGCGGACGGCGGCCACGTGGCGCATGGCCGGGTGGTGGGCCTGCGCGAACAGGAAACACAGCCCGGCCTCGTCGAGGCAGCGCGCACGGCTCTCGGCATCGAGCCCCAGCCGGACGCCGAGGGCCGCCAGCACGTCTGCCGCGCCGGAGCGCGACGTCGCCGCGCGGTTGCCGTGCTTGGCGACCGGCACGCCGCAGGCCGCGACCAGGATCGCCGCCAGAGTCGAGACGTTCACGCTCCCGGAATGGTCGCCGCCGGTCCCGACCACGTCGATAGCGGTCTCCGGCGCCGCGACACGGGTCATGCGGGCGCGCATCGCCTCGGCCGCGCCGACGATCTCCTCGACGGTCTCGCCGCGCACCTTGAGGGCGGCGAGGAACGCGCCGGCCTGGACGGGCGTCACCTCGCCCGACAGCAGGTCGTCGAACGCGGCGCGCGCCTCGGCGCGGTCGAGGGCGAGGCCCCCGGCGACCTTCGCGAGATGGGGTCTGAAGCTGTCCATAGGTTCTATCGGAGGGCCGCCCCGGCCTCCGGGCGTCAATGCACGTCGGCGCGGGTCCTGTCACGCGCCGCGTTCCAGGCCGCGGCGAGATCCAGGAAGTTCTTCACGATCTCCGTGCCGTGCTGCGAGCGGATGCTCTCCGGATGGAACTGGACGCCGTGGAGCGGGCGCTCGACATGCTCCAGGCCCATGATCAGGCCGTCCGCCTCGGCGGTGACGCGGAGCGTCTCCGGGCAGCTCGCGCGATCGACCACGAGGGAGTGGTAGCGCGTCGCCTCGAAGCTGTCGTTGAGGCCGCGGAACAGGCCGCGCGCGCCGTGGCGGATGGTGGAAACCTTGCCGTGCAGCGGCAGGGGCGCCCGCACCACGTCGCCCCCGAAGGCCTGGCCGATCGCCTGGAGCCCGAGACAGACACCGAAGATCGGGATCTCCTCGGAGAGATCCCGCACCACGTCGAGGCAGATCCCCGCCTCGTTCGGCGTGCACGGGCCGGGCGAGAGCACGATCGCATCCGGCGCCTTGGCGCGGATCTCCGGGACGGTGAGGGCGTCGTTGCGCACGACATCGATCGCGCTGCACAGCGGCCCGATGAGATGGACCAGATTCCACGTGAAGGAATCGTAGTTGTCGATGACGAGGACGTTGGACATCGCGGCGGCACGCTCGGGCATGCAGGCGATGTGACCGCTCGGGACGATGGGGTCAACCGTGCGCGGCGCGCGCCTCCCAGCCGAAGACCTCATCCTGAGGTGCGGCGCAGCCGCCTCGAAGGAGGGCTCCAGGGATCGCGCGGCCGGCTGGAGGCCTCCTTCGAGGCTTCCGCTGCGCTCCGGCACCTCAGGATGAGTGCGTGTTCGGGAGGGGCCGGAGCCCAGTGCTCTACTGCCCGCGCTTCGCCTGCGCGGCGAACCGCACCGCCTCCTCGGCGGCCCGGAACAGGGCCTTGGCCTTGTTGACGCATTCCTGCTGCTCGGAGGCGGGATCGGAATCGTAGACGATCCCGGCGCCAGCCTGGACGTGCATCCGCCCGTCCTTCACCACAGCGGTGCGCAGGACGATGCAGGTGTCCATCTCGCCGCGGGCGCCGAAATAGCCGATGCAGCCGGCGTAGGGGCCGCGCTTCTCGCGCTCCAGCTCGTCGATGATCTCCATGGCGCGCACCTTCGGGGCCCCCGAGACGGTGCCGGCCGGAAAACCCGCCGCCAGGGCGTCGAGCGGGTCGTGACGCGGGTCGAGGTCGCCCTCGACGTTCGACACGATGTGCATGACCTGGCTGTAGCGCTCGATGAAGAACGAGTCGGTCACGCGGACGCTGCCGATCCGCGAGACGCGCCCGGCATCGTTGCGCCCGAGGTCGAGCAGCATCAGGTGCTCGGCCCGCTCCTTGGGGTCGGCGAGGAGTTCCTCCGCCAGAGCCGCGTCCTCGGCCGGCGTGGCGCCGCGGCGGCGCGTCCCGGCAATCGGCCGGACCGTGACGGTGCCCTCGCGGACCCGCACGAGGATTTCCGGCGAGGAGCAGACGATCTGGAAAGCCTCGAAGTCGAGGTAGCAGAGGAACGGCGCCGGGTTGGTGCGGCGGAGCGACCGGTACAGGCTGAAGGCCGGGAGCGTGAACGGCGCCGAGAAGCGCTGGGAGAGCACCACCTGGAAGACGTCCCCGGCGACGATGTACTCCTTGGCCCGCGCCACCATGGCGAAGAATTCGTCGGGAGACGTGTTCGAGACCGGCTCCGGATGGGCCACCGCGGAGAGGTCGATCCGCGCCTCGATCGGCAGCGGGCCCTCAAGGGCGGCCGCCACCCGGTCGAGGCGCTGGAGCGCGTCCTCGTAGGCCGCCCGGGCCGCAACGCCCCCTGAGGGCCGCACCGGCGAGACCACGGTGATGAGGTCGCGGATCGAGTCGAAGACCACCATCACCCGGGGCCGGATCAGGATCGCGTCCGGCACCCCGAGGGGATCGGGATTGGGCTCCGGCAGCCGCTCCATGGCGCGAACCATGTCGTAGCCGAGATAGCCGAACAGGCCGGCGGCCATCGGCGGCAGATTCTCGCCCTCCGACGCGCCGATCGCGCTCTCGGCGATCAGGGCCCGCAGGCTCGCGAGCGGCGCCCGGTCGTCGGGCTCGAAGCGCGTCAGATCGGCACCGCGCGCGATGGCGGCGGCGCCGTCGCGGCAACGCCAGACCAGGTCCGGATCGAGGCCGATCATCGAGTAGCGCCCGCGGACGGCGCCGCCCTCGACCGATTCGAGCAGGAAGGCCGATCCCGCGTGCCGGGCACGCAGCTTCAGGAACGCCGCCACCGGCGTCTCCAGATCGGCCACGAGGCTCAGCGCGACGAAGCTCGGCTGGCCGGCCTCGTAGCGTTCAGCGAAGGCCGCGTAATCGGGAGCCTCGGCCATGCCTCAATACTCGCCGCCGATCGCGCGGCGCAGGGCCGGCGCATCAATCTTCACGCCCGCGTTCTTCTGAACCTCGGCGATGTACTGGGACAGCACGTCGTCGGCGAGCGCGGCCTGGAAGTTCTGCGTGATCGTCCGGTCGCTCGGGCTGTCGGCGACGAAGGCCGGCATCGTCGCGGCCGTGACCTTGAAGACCGCCCGGGAGTCGTTCGCCGCCGCGGTCCCGGCCTTGCCGACGGGCGTGGCGAAGATCAGGTTGACGTCGTCGGTCGTCAGCATGTCCCTGGCCTGGTTGCGGGCCAGATCCTGCACCTCCTGCGAGTTGACGCCGACCTCCTTGGCGACGTCCTCCAGGGACTCGCCCTTGTTGAGCTTCTCCGTGAGCTCGCGCCCCTTGGCCTGCAGGCGCTTGGCGATCTCGGCGGCGGTCCAGCCGGCCTTCACGCCGTCCTTGACCTGATCGAGCGGCTTGTCGTGGGCGGGGTCGATGTTGGTGACGTCGTACCAGACATAGCCGCCGGCCTTGGTGCGCAGGGGCTCGTTGTCGCCGCCGATTTCGGCACGGAACAGGGCCGGGAGGGTCGTGTCCGGATCGGGAATGTCGCCGACCTTCCGGCCCTCCGGATCCTTGCCGTTGGGATCGACAGCCTTCACGGACACGAGCTTGAGCCCGCGCTCGGCCGCGATGTCGGTGAGCGGCTTGGCGCCGGCGCGCTGGTCCTCGATGGCGTCGCGGGTCGTCTCCATCGCGTCGCGGGCGCGGGCCAGGGCGAGGCCCTTGCGGATCTCGCCTTCGACCTGCTCGAACGGCTTCACGGTCCCCGGCTCGATCTTGGTCACGCGCAGGAGCACCGTCCCGAAGCGGCCCTGGACCGGCTGGCTCACGCCGCCCTCCGGCAGCGCGAAGGCGGCATCGCCCACCGCCTTGTCGAACAGCTCGCTCTTGGTGAGCGTGCCGAGGGTCAGATCCTTCTTGTCGGTGCCCCGCTCGGTCGCGACCGCCTCAAAGGTCTTGGAGCCGTCCTCGATCGCCTTGCGGGCGGCCTCGGCGGCGGCGCTGTCGGGGAACACGATCTGCTGGATCGTGCGCTTCTCCGGGCTGCCGTAGCGATCCTTGTTCAGCCCGTAGGCGGCGCGGGCATCGGCATCGGTGATCGCCTCGGGCTTGGCCATCGCTTCCGGATCGACCACCAGGAGATTGGCGGACCGGAATTCGGGGGCGCGGAAGCCGGACTTGTTGGCGTCGTACCAGGTCTTCAGTTCCTCGTCGGTCGGATCCGGGATCTGCCCCGCCGTCGAGGGCGTCAGCATCAGGTAGGACGCCGCGCGGCGCTCGGTCGTGTAGCGGTGGACCGCCTCGCGCAGGGCGACCGGTACGTGCAGGTCGGACGACACCGCCTCGGCGAGCTGGAGCCGCGCGATCACCGCGCGCTGCTCGCGCACGAACATCCCCTCGTTCAGGCCGGCGCGCTGCAGGGTCTGGTAGAACAGCTGCGGCTCGAACTGGCCCTGCTGGTTCTGGAAGCTCTTCTCGTCGTGGATCGCCCTGATCACCGAGGAATCCGGGACGGCGAGGCCCAGGTCATGGGTCTTCTGATCGAGGGCGGCCTCGGTGATCAGCTGGGACATCACCTGCCGGTCGAGGCCGAGCATCCGCGCCTGGTCGGGGGTGAGCGCGCGCTTCAGCTGCGCCTGATAGCGCTGCATCTGATTCTGATAGGCCGACCGCACCTGCTCAGCGGTGATCGGCGTGCTGCCGACGGTCGCCACGTTGTTGCTGGCGCCGCCCCGGAAGAACTCCTCGACGCCGTAGATGCCGACGCCGGCGATCAGCAGCGTGAAGACGACCGTCAAGACGATCTTGCCGAGCCAATGCTGGCTCGCGTTGCGGATGCCCTGAAGCATGGTCTGTGATCGAATACCTTCAGCGGCCGATCCGTCGCCGGACCGGCACTCTCCCTGAGAGCCGACCGCGATAGACCATTCGCGTCCACAGGCAAAGGCTCGGGCGCCGCACTCCGTTTGCGCGCTCAAGCTCGCTCTGGTAGGCCGCGACAACTTCGGAACAGCCGCGGCGGAAAGAGGGCGGGAATGACGCAGTCGGGGCGCAGACCGCTGGTCGCCGGCAATTGGAAGATGAACGGCACGCGGGCGTCGATCCAGGTGGTCGAGGCGATTCGCGAGCGCCTCTCGCCGGACCTCGCCGCCCGCATCGACGTGCTGATCTGCCCGCCCGCGACCCTGATCGGCTCCTGCGTGGCCGCCGCCGCCGGCTCCCCGATCGCCATCGGCGGCCAGAACCTGCACGCCCGCCCGAGCGGCGCCTTCACGGGCTCGATCTCGGCCGAGATGCTCGCCGATCTCGGCGCCAAGTACGTGATCGTCGGCCATTCCGAGCGGCGGGCCTACCACCACGAGACGGATGACGGCGTCCACGCGAAGGCGCTGGGCGCGCGCCGCGCCGGCCTGTGCGGCATCATCTGCGTCGGCGAGACCATCGAGGAGCGCGAGCAGGGCCGCGCCCTCGACATCGTCCGCGCCCAGCTCGCCATCGGCCTGCCGAAGGGCGCGACCGCGGCCGACACGGTCATCGCCTACGAGCCGGTCTGGGCGATCGGCTCCGGCCGCACCCCGACGCCGCGCGACATCGCCGAGGTCCACGCGTCGCTCCGGGAGATGCTCGACAAGCTCGTCGGCGACGAGGCGCAGAAGATCCGCATCCTCTACGGCGGCTCGGTGAAGCCCGGGAACGCGAAGGAACTCCTGTCCGTCGACAACGTCGACGGCGCCCTGGTCGGCGGTGCCAGCCTCGTGGCTGAGGATTTCCTGGGGATTTGCGCCGCCTATTCGTGAGCGGGCCTGCGCGCCGTCCTCACGAGCCGGAACGAGGCACAGGTCAAGGACCTACCTCCCGATCGCGCGACTATCCGCGCCGTCATTCCGGGGCGCCGAAGGCGAGCCCGGACCCGAAGGGGCACGCCGTAGGCGGGCAATCCAGTCTCGCTGTCGGTGCACATCTTTGGCGCGCCGGCGGTTCTGGATCCCGGGCTCCGCTGCGCGGCCCCGGGATGACGGGAAGCGGCTGAAACACTCCGCTCCGTTCGGGATGACGGTCGAACGAGGTACCGTCAGATCTTGAACGCCTGACGGGCCATCAGCCGCCAGCGCCCGCCGTCCCGGCGCCAGACCTGCATCACGCCGATATGCACCGGGGAGGTCTTGCCGTTCGCGGTGGACTCGCCGGTGAAGACGTGGCGCGCGATGGCATCGTCACCCACGATCGAGACCGACCGGTCGGACAGGGTGATGCTCGGGAAGGAGGCGCGCTTGGTCGCGAGCGGCTCGATGAAGGCCGCCTTGTCCTGAACCAGCCCGCTCGAATGGCCGTAGCTCAACCCGTCGAGGGTCAGGGCTTCCAGGGCCGGCCCGTCGCCGGCGAGCAGGGCCTTGGTCAGGGCGTCCACCGCCTCCTCCACGGCGGCGGCGTCCGAACCGGCGGCCGTCCCGGGACGCGTCCGCAGCAGGACAGGCGTTGCGAGGGCAGCGGCCAGCGCTGCGCGGCGTGAGATCGGCATGGCTTCCTTCCCGGATGAGGCGGCGGATTGGGTGCGCCGTCCTACGGTCCGAGACAGAGCACAGCTGGCTGCCGCGCGCGAGGCCCGCGGGCGACACGCGCGACCGGATCATAAAGTTGGCGCCGGACCGCGAGTGGTGTATGGCCGGCGCAGATTTGCGGCCGTTGCCCGGAGCACCGGCCGTCGCGCGCTTTCGCCGGTCCCCGCGGCCGGCCGCCCTGCGCGAGCCTGAAGACGTTTTCGGAATCCCGATGCAGACCGTCCTGATCGTCGTCCACCTCATCATCGTGCTCGCACTGATCGGCGTGGTGCTGCTCCAGCGCTCCGAGGGTGGCCTCGGGCTTGGCGGCGGCGGCAGCGGCGGTGTCGCGGGCTTCATGACCGGCCGGGGCGAGGCCAACGCCCTGACCCGCGCCACCGCGATCCTGGCGGCCCTGTTCTTCGCCACCAGCCTGCTGCTCGCGATCCTGTCGCATCGCTCTGCGGCGCCGAAGTCGATCCTCGACACCGGTGCGCCCCAGACCTCGGGCCAGCCCGCCAAGCAGCCGACCGGCGCCGACAACCTGCTCGACACGCTCCGCCAGCAGCAGGACCGGGTCCCCGCGACGGCCCCGGCCCAGCCGGCCACCCCGGCGCAGCCGGCGGTTCCGGACGCGCCGCAGTCGCGCTGACGGCGCGCGCCGGGAGCGGCGCAGCGTCCCACTCCTTCCCGCTGGATCGGCGCCATGCCGATCCGTCCCATGCGTGGCGCGATCCCCAGTCCATACACGGGCCGGGGCATTCGCCGTTTGGCAAACGCCAGCACCTTCTTTATGGACCGAGGCCCATGACGCGGTACGTTTTCATCACCGGCGGCGTGGTTTCCTCCCTCGGTAAGGGTCTCGCTTCGGCGGCCCTGGCGGCGGTGCTTCAGGCCCGCGGCTACCGGGTCCGGATGCGCAAGCTCGACCCCTATCTGAACGTCGATCCGGGCACGATGAGCCCGACCCAGCACGGCGAGGTGTTCGTCACCGACGACGGCGCCGAGACCGACCTCGACCTCGGCCATTACGAGCGCTTCACCGGCGTTCCGGCAAGCCGGGCCGACAACATCACCACGGGCCGGATCTACCAGGACATCATCGCCAAGGAGCGGCGGGGCGACTATCTCGGCGCCACGATCCAGGTGATCCCGCACGTCACCAACGCGATCAAGGACTTCGTCCTCGACGGCAACGACAGCTTCGACTTCGTCCTGGTCGAGATCGGCGGGACGGTCGGCGACATCGAGGGGCTGCCGTTCTTCGAGGCGATCCGCCAGCTCGGCCAGGAGCTGCCCCGCGGCACCTGCTGCTACGTGCACCTGACGCTGCTGCCCTACATCCCGTCCGCGGGCGAGCTGAAGACCAAACCGACGCAGCACTCCGTGAAGGAGCTGCGCTCCATCGGCATCCAGCCCGACATCCTGCTCTGTCGCTGCGACCGGGACATCCCGGTCGGCGAGCGGCGCAAGCTGGCACTGTTCTGCAACGTCCGCGAAACCGCTGTGATTGAGGCGCGGGACGTGGCGTCGATCTACGAGGTGCCGCTCTCGTACCGGACCGCCGGCCTCGACCGGGAAGTGCTCGGCCATTTCGGCCTGGAGCACGGCGAGGAACCGGATCTCGGCCGCTGGAGCACCATCGCCGAGCGGGTGCGCAACCCCGAGGGCGAGATCTCGATCGCCATCGTCGGCAAGTACACGGGGCTGAAGGACGCCTACAAGTCGCTCACCGAGGCGCTGACCCATGGCGGCATCAGCCACCGGGTGAAGGTCAACCTCGAGTGGATCGAGGCCGAGGTGTTCGAGCGCGAGGACCCGGCGCCGTTCCTGGAGGGTCTCAACGGGATCCTTGTGCCAGGCGGGTTCGGCCAGCGCGGCGCCGAGGGCAAGATCCGGGCGGCCCGCTACGCCCGCGAGAAGCGCATCCCCTATCTCGGCATCTGCTTCGGCATGCAGATGGCGGTGATCGAAGCGGCCCGCTCGCTGGCCGGGATGCCCGAGGCGAACTCGACCGAGTTCGGCGAGACCTCGGAGCCAGTGGTCGGCCTGCTGACCGAGTGGCTGCGCGGCAACGAGCTGGAGCGGCGGGCCGCGGCCGGCGACCTCGGTGGCACCATGCGGCTCGGCGCCTACGAGGCGAAGCTCGATCCGACCTCCAAGATCGCCCAGATCTACGGGTCCGAGCAGATCTCCGAGCGGCACCGCCACCGCTACGAGGTCAACATGGCCTATCGCGAGCGGCTGGAGGCCAAGGGCCTGCGCTTCTCGGGCGTCTCGCCGGACGGGCTCCTGCCCGAGACGGTCGAGCATGTCGGGCATCCGTGGTTCATCGGCGTGCAGTTCCACCCGGAGCTGAAGTCGCGCCCGTTCGAGCCGCATCCGCTGTTCAAGGGCTTCGTCGGCGCGGCGATCGAGCAGAGCCGGCTGGTCTGAGGGCGCGGCGGCGCGCCGCTCCTCGCGCCGCGGTCCCGGACCCTATATTGACCGGACTGTGACCGAGATTCTCTTCTACCACATGCAGCGTCAGCCCCTGGAGAAGGTGCTGCCGAACCTCGTCGAGCGCTCGCTCGACCGGGGCTGGCAGGCTGCGATCCAGGCCGCTACCGAAGAGCGCCTGCAGGCGCTCGGCGACCACCTCTGGACCTACTCGGACGAGAGCTTCCTGCCGCACGGCACCGACCGCGAGCCGGATGCGGGGAGCCAGCCGGTCGTGCTGACCCTGCGCGACATCAACCCCAACACCGCCTCGATCCGCTTCCTGGTCGAAGGTGCCGACCTGCCGCCGGATGCCGAAGCCTACGAGCGGATCTGCATCCTGTTCGACGGGACCGACCAGGATGCGCTGCTGCGCGCCCGCGAGCAGTGGAAGCAGGCCAAGGAGGCGGGCCACGCGGTCGCCTACTGGCAGCAGGACGATTCGGGCCGCTGGAACAAGAAGGCGTAACGTGCTCCTCAGCCAATGCCTCGGGCGTGCCGCTCTCGTTGCCGCCCTGACCCTCGGGGCGCCGTTGGCAGCCGGCGCACAGGACGCGCCGCACGATCCCCGGCCGTCGGAATCCAGGCAGGCGCCGCGGGGGCCGGAAGGCCGCCGTCTGCCGCCGGACTCGGCGACGCGGCACAGCCTCACCCTGCCGAACGGCAAGAGCCTCGACTTCACCGCCACGGCCGGCAGCCTGCCCCTCGTCGACGAGGCCGGGAAGCTGCAGGCCGAGATCGCCTACGTGGCCTATACGGTGGCGCCGGAGGCCGGCCGCGAGCGCCCCGTCACCTTCGCGGTGAATGGCGGCCCGGGCGCGGCGTCCGCCTATCTCAACATCGGGGCGATCGGACCCTGGCGACTTCCCACGGGCGGCGACAGCATCAGCCCCTCGCAGCCTGTGGCGCTCACGCCCAATGACGGGACGTGGCTCGGCTTCACCGATCTGGTCTTCATCGATCCGGTCGGCACCGGCTACAGCCGCGCGGCGGACGGCAACGGCAAGGCCTATTGGAACATCGATTCCGACGCCTCGACCCTGGCGGCGGTCATCGCGCGTTACCTGCGCGTCAACGACCGGATGGCGAGCCCGAAATTCTACGTCGGCGAGAGCTACGGCGGTTTCCGCGGGCCGCTCATCACCGAGAAGCTTCAGGACGATATCGGGGTCGGCCTGTCCGGAATGGTGCTGCTCTCGCCGGTTCTGGACTTTGCGTGGCTGGAAACGCCGCGTGCCAACCCCTGGGGCTACGTCCTGAAGCTGCCCTCCCTGGCGGCCGGCGCCCTGGAGCGGTCCGGCACGGTCCCGACCCCGGCGCTCCTGAAGGAGGCCGAGTCGTACGCCTCGGGCCCCTATCTGGCGGATCTGCTCAAGGGGCCAAGCGACGCGGCCGCCGTGGCACGCATGACCGAGCGGGTCGCACCCCTGGTCGGGCTCGATGCCGCCCTGGTGCGGGCGCAGGCCGCGCGCCTGTCGACCCGCAGCGTCCAGCGCGAGATCGACCGTGCCGAGGGTCGCGTGACCAGCGCCTACGATACCGGCATCACCGGCTGGGACCCCAATCCGGATGCGGCCCAGTCGAGCTTCGGCGACCCGCAGCTGACCGCGCTGCAGGCGCCGCTGACCAGCGCAATGCTCGACCTTTACGCGCGCACGCTGAAGTGGCCCGTGCCCAATATGCGCTACGAACTCCTGAACAATGCGGTGAACCGCGGCTGGAGCTGGGGGTCGGGCCGGCAGGCGCCCGAGGTGCTGTCGAACCTCAAGAGCACCCTGGCGCTCGATGGCCGCCTGCGAGTGCTGGTGGCGCACGGCTTCACGGATCTCGTGACGCCCTACTACGCCTCGAAGCTCCTGCTCGCGCAGGTCCCGGCCTACGGCGCCGGCCGCGTCGGCCTCGCGGTCTATCCCGGCGGCCACATGTTCTACTCGCGGCCCGACTCCCGCGCCGCGTTTAAGGCGGATGTGGAGCGGCTCTATGCGGATGCCATGAAGGCGCGCGACGCCGGACCGGCACCGGCGGGAGCGCCCGCGGAGCGCCTCAAGGATACGCCCTGAGCGACGAGTGGCGCGCGCTCTGGATAATCCGGATCTTACCGCCCGCCACTCCGTTGTGCGCAAGCCGCCATGCGTCTACAACGGCTGTGTGACGGTGCCCCGGCGACGGGGTGAAAAGGGAATGCGGTGAGGGGCGCGAGCCTCGACTCCGCGGCTGCCCCCGCAACTGTGAGCGGCGAGCGCCTGCCAGAGCGCCACCGGAGCGATCCGGGAAGGCGGCAGGCGCGCAGAGCTGCGAGCCAGGAGACCTGCCGTCACGCCAGGATCCCGGAATGCCGCCGGTGGGGCGGCTGGAGACACATTGATGACCACCTCGACCCTCGCCCCCGTCGCCGCCGGCACCCGCTCGTCCGAGCGTTCGGTTGCCGTCGCGCTCGCGGCCTTCCTGGGCCTCGGCCTCCTGTTCATGGCGGGCTTCTCGCCGGCGATCGCGCTCCACAACGCGGCGCACGACTTCCGGCACACCCAGAACTTCCCCTGCCACTGACGCCTGCATCGCAGGGATGATCATCCGGCTTCTGTCGGCGGCGCTCGCCGCCGGCTTCCTCGCGGCTGCGGTCGTGACGGGGCTCGAGCTCACGCTGACCTCGCCGCTGATCGTGGCGGCCGAGCGCTACGAGCGCAAGGAACCGACGCATCAGGCGAAGATCGGCCTGCCGATCGTGCTGGCGCATGCCGGGCACGACCATGCCGCGCCCGACGCAGCGCCGGAATGGCAGCCTGGCGAAGGCCTCCCGCGCATGGCGTTCACCGCACTCGCGACCCTGGTCGGCGGCGTGGGCTACGCCCTGCTGCTCGGCGCCGTGATGCTCGCCTGCGGGCGCGATCCGACGCCGCAGGTCGGCCTCGCCTTCGCGGTGGCGGGTTTCGCCAGCGTCGCCCTCGCCCCGGGTCTCGGCCTGCCGCCGGAACTGCCCGGCAGCGAGGCCGCGCCGCTCGCCGCACGGCAGCTCTGGTGGGTGATGACCGCCGCCGCCACCGGGATGGGCCTGTACCTGATCGGAATCCGGCGCTCGCTGATCGCGATCCTGGGCGGACTCGTCCTGATCGTCGCGCCACACGCCGTCGGTGCGCCGCCGGCACCGGAGGGCGCGTCCGAGCTGCCCGCCGCACTGGCCGCACAGTTCGCGGCCCGCTCGCTGGCGATCAGCTTCGTGTTCTGGATGCTGATCGGGCTCGGCCTCGGCTGGGCGTGGCAGGCCTTCTCGCGCGAGGCGGCAGCGGGGTCCGCCCGTGTCTGAGACCGTCCTGTACGTCTGCACCACCTGCCGCCGCGAGGGTGACGACCCGGACGGTCCCCGGGCCGGCGCGCGCCTGCTCGAGGCCCTGCGGGACCGCGCCGGCGATGCCCCGGATCTGCGGGTCGAGCCGGTGGAGTGCCTGTCGGTGTGCAAGCGCCCCTGCACGGTGGCGGTCGCCTCGGCCGACCGCTGGACCTATGTGTACGGCGACATGGATCCGGCGGCCTCCGCCGAGACCATCCTCGCCGGGCTCGCGGCCTACGCGGCGACGCCGGACGGCATCGTGCCCTGGCGCGAGCGCCCGGCCGAGTTCCGCAAGGGCGTGATCGCCCGCATCCCCCTTTTCCCGAACCCCGCCCGCGCACCGCCGGCGCCCTGGAGGCCGCGGAATGACCCTCGTGAACAAGATCCCCTGCACCATTGTCACGGGCTTCCTCGGTGCCGGGAAGACCACGCTGGTCCGCCACGTGGTGGAGAACGCCAAAGGCCGTCGCCTCGCCATCCTGGTGAACGAATTCGGCGATGTCGGCTTCGACAAGTCGTTCCTGGCCGCCTGCGGCGTCGAGGGCTGCACCGAGGACTCCATCGTCGAGCTGCCGAACGGCTGCATCTGCTGCACCGTCGCGGATGATTTCGTGCCGGCGCTGGAGACGCTGCTGTCCCGCGCCGAGCCGCCGGAGCACATCCTGATCGAGACCTCGGGCCTCGCCCTGCCGAAGCCCCTGGTCCAGGCGTTCCAGTGGCCGGCGATCCGCTCGCGGGTCACGGTCGATGGGGTCGTCGCGGTGGTCGACGGGCCGGCGGTCGCGGCCGGCGCCTTCGCGGAGGATCCGGAAGCCCTGGCCGCCCAGCGCGCGGCGGACCAGTCTGTCGATCACGACAATCCGCTCGAGGAGGTGTTCGAGGATCAGCTCCTCTGTGCCGATCTCGTGGTGCTCAACAAGGCCGACCTGATTGATGCCGCGACCCGCGCCCGCGTCCGCGGCGAGGTCGAGGGGCACCTGCCCCGCGCAGTGAAGGTGGTGGAGACCGCGAACGGCGCCATCGACCCCCTGGTGCTGCTGGGCCTCGGCGCCGCGGCCGAGGACGATCTGGCTTCGCGGCCCTCGCACCATGGCGAGGGCGAGGATCACGACCACGACGATTTCGAGACCGTGGCGCTGCCGGTCCGCCCGGCCGTGACGGCGGCCGATCTCGCGGCCCGCGTCGAGAAGGCGGCAGAGGCCGAAGGCGTCCTGCGGATCAAGGGCTTCGCCGAGGTCGAGGGCAAGCCGATGCGCCTCGTGGTGCAGGGCGTCGGCCGGCGGGTCGCCCACCATTTCGACCGGCCCTGGCGGGCGGGCGAGGCCCGGGACGGCAAGCTCGTGGTGATCGGCCTTAAGGGCTTCGACCAGGACGCGGTCGCCGCGGCGTTGGCGGGATGAGGGCGGCCGCGCGCGCCCTGACGACCCGCGTCGGCGCGCGGTCGCGCGCGGTCACGGTCTAGGGGCCGCGATGCATCTTGTGCGCATGGATACCGTCTCCCTCGGCGAGGGCGAGGCGGCGGTGGACCTCGGACAGGAGCACGGCGATCTCGTCGTCCTGTCCTTCACCGACAGCGATCTCGCGGGGATCGGGCAGGCGCACGCCGCCGAGCCCGGTCTGCCGAGCCTGCGCCTCGCCAAGCTCGCCAAGCTGCGCCATCCCCTGTCGGTCGACCTCTACGTCGAGCGCGTGGTGACGCACGCCAAGGTGGTGGTGATCCGCTGCCTCGGAGGGCTGGATTACTGGCGCTACGGCGTCGAGCGCTGCGCCGAGGCGGCGCGGGCGCACGGCGTCGTACTGGCGGTGCTGCCGGGCGACGACCGGCCCGACCCGCGGCTTGCGGCCTTCTCCACGGACTCGGACCTCGCCGAGCGACTCGATCGCTATTTCCGCGCCGGCGGTCCTGACAACCTGCGCCGGATGCTGCGGCTGCTGGCCACCCGCACCGGCGCCGATCTGGTGGTGGAGCCGCCCGAGCCGCTGCCGCGCGGCTTTCCCTGGTGCGCGGGCTGCGGCGTGCTGCCCCTCGATCGAGCCGTCGCGGCAGCCGCGAGCGCCGTGCCGCTGGCGGGTTCCCGGACGCCGAGCACGCCTCTGGCTCTGCTCCTGATCTATCGGTCTGCCGTGCTCGGCGGCGACACCGCGCCGTTCGTCGCGCTCGCCGAAGCCCTGCGCGCCCGCGGGATCGGCGTGCTGCCGATGGCGGTGTCGAGCCTGAAGGAGCCGGTCGCCGCTGCCGCGGTCGCGGAGGCGGTGCGGGCGCGCAGGCCCGATCTCGTGATCGCCGCCACGGCCTTCTCGGCCCGCGAGGACGGCCTCGATTTCGTGCTCGGCGACGCCGATTGTCCGGTGCTCCAGGCCTTTACGGTCGGCGCGTCGCGGGCAGCCTGGGAGGCCTCGGCGCGGGGCATGGGCGCGGCCGATCTCGCCATGCAGGTGGCCCTGCCGGAATTCGACGGACGGCTCTCGGGCTTCCCGATCTCGTTCAAGGAGGAGGCGCCGGAGGTCGCGGGCTTCGCGGAACGCCGGGCCGTTCCCTACACCGCCGGCATCGCGGCGCTCGCCGAACGCGCCGCCGGCTGGCTGCGCCTCGCCGCCCTGCCCCGTTCGCAGCGACGCGTGGCCCTGGTTCTGTCCGACTATCCGGCCCGCGGTGGCAGGGCCGGCTTCGCGGTCGGACTCGACACGCCCGAGAGCGCGCGGACGATCGCCGCCGATTTGGCCGAAGCCGGCTACGCGGCGACCGGTCTGCCGGATTCCGGCGCCCTGATGACCGCGCTCACGCAGGGCCCAGCGTCGTTCCGCGTGCCGCTCGCCGACTACGCCGCTTGGCTTGCCGAACTTCCGGCGGACATGTGCGCCGCGCTCACCGACGCGTGGGGTCCGCCCGACTACGATCCCGGCTGCGTGGACGGCGCGTTCCGGTTCCGCGTGGCCGAGGGTGAGCCGGCAACGTCCGGGGGTCGCCTCGCCGTCTTCCTCCAGCCGGACCGCGGGCGCGATCCCGACCGGAAAGCCGGCTATCACGATCCGGAGCGCGTCCCGACACACGCCTATCTGGCCTTCCATCTCGGATTGCGGCAGCACTTCGACGTGCTGGTCCAGCTCGGCACGCACGGGACGACCGAGTGGCTGCCGGGCAAGGCCGTGGCGCTCGCGCCCACCTGCTTCCCCGCCCTCTGCGTGGGCAGCCTTCCGGTGGTCTATCCATTCATCGTCGATGATCCGGGCGAGGCGGCCCCGCTGAAGCGCCGCCTTGGCGGGATCGCGCTCGGTCACCTGACGCCGACGACCGCCGCGCACGACCTGCCGCCCGAGGCTGCGCGCCTGCGCGAGCTGGTGGAAGAGTATTCCGCGGCGAGCGTCCTCGATCCGCGCCGGGCCGCGCTCATCGCCCGTGCCATCCTGGAGGATGCCGAGGCGGCCGGGCTGCTCGACGGTGCCGGCATCGGCCCGGAAACCCCAATGGACGAGGCGCTGACCCGGCTCGACGCCCATCTCTGTGACCTCGGCGAGACCGTCTTCCGCGACGGCCTGCACGTCTTCGGACGCGCGGCCGACGGGGCCGCGGACGCGGCTTCGTCCTGCGCGACCGGCGAGCGCACCGGCCTGCTGGCCGCCCTCGATGGCCGGTTCGTCGCGCCCGGTCCCGCCGGCTCGCCGTCGCGCGGGCGTGCGGACGTGCTGCCCACCGGCCGAAACCTCGCCACCCTCGATCCTCGCGCCATCCCGAGCCGCGCCGCGGCGCGGCTCGGCGAGCAAGCGGCCGCAGCGGTCGTGACCCGCTACCTCCAGGACGAGGGCACCTATCCCGAGCGGATGGTCATCGATCTCTGGGCCTCCCCGACCCTGCGCACCGGCGGAGAGGACGTGGCGCACGCCCTGGCGCTGATGGGCGTGCGGCCGGTTTGGGACCATGCGAGCACCCGGGTCACCGGTTTCGAGGTGCTGCCGCTCGCCCTGCTCGACCGGCCGCGGATCGACGTGACGGTGCGGGTCTCCGGCGCATTCCGCGATACGTTCCCCGACACACTCGCGCTGCTCGACCGGGCCGCGCGGGCCGTCGCCGACCGTGACGAGCCGGACGACGAGAACCCGCTGGCGGCGGCCCGGCGACGTGGCGAGACCGCGGTCCGGGTCTACGGCGCGGCTCCGGGCCGGTACGGCGCCGGAGCGGCGGCCGCCGCGCTCGACGGCGCCTGGGATGCGCGCAGCGATCTCGGGCGTGCCTACCTGGCGGCCAGCAGCCACGCCTACGGCGACCATGAAGGACCCGACGCGGATTTCGCCGCCCGGGTGGCGGCGGCAGACGCCTACCTGCACGCCTTCGACGTGGCCGAACGCGATCTCTTCGACGGCGATGCCGCGGTCGACGCGATGGGCGGCTTCGCGGCGGCCGCCGCCCTCGGGGGCGCCAGCCCGAAACTCTACAGCCTCGACGTCTCCGTGCCGGAGCGGCCGAAGGCGCGCACGGCCCGGGAGGATGCGGCACGCCTGATCGGCGGCCGGCTCGCCGATCCGCGCTGGATCGCCGCGCAGCTGCGCCACGGCTATCGGGGCGCGCAGGAACTGGCGCAGGGTCTCGACGCGGTCTTCGTCCTCGCCGCGACGAGCGACGCGGTGACCGATGCCGGCTTCGACCGGCTCTACGCGGCCTGGATCGCCGATGCGGAGGTGTTTGAGCGGCTGCGCGCCGCCAATCCCGCGGCGACCCGGGCGATCCTGGAGCGCTTCGGCGAGGCGCGAGACCGCGGCCTCTGGCGCAGCCGCCGCAACGCCCTGCCCGCCGACGCGCTGATGCCGGAGGCGGCCGAATGAGCGCCCCGGCGCGCCAGCACCGCCGCGCGCTGCCGGAGGCCCCTACCCGCCGGGGTTGGTGCCCAGGTCTCGCCCGCCCGATGCCCACCGGCGACGGTCTCCTCGCGCGCGTGCACCCGCCGCTCGGGATGCTCTCCCGCGATCAGGCGCGGGCCGTGGTGGAGGGCGCGCGCCGGTTCGGCAACGGCCATCTGGACCTCACGGCCCGCGCCAATCTGCAGATCCGCGGCGTGTCCGACGCGACCCGGGCGCCCCTCGCCCGCCTGCTGGAAACGGCTGGGCTCGGCGACGTGCGCGCCGATGGCGGTCCGCAGCGACTGACGCTCACGAATCCGCTCGCCGGACGCGACGCGTCTGAAGCGATCGATGTGCCGGCGCTGGCCCGCGCCATCGAGGCTGCGGGCCTTGCCGTCCCAGGTCTGCCGGCCAAGACCCTCGTCGTCGTCGACGGACGCCCGGATGTGGCGCTGCCGGACGCCGACTGCTTCGTGGTTGGTAGCGGCGCGGGTACCGTCGTGATCGCGGCCGACACCGCCGAGGGCCGGCGCGACCTCTTCACCTGCTCCGAACAGGAGGCCCCTGCCCTCGCGGCGGCAATCCTGGCCGCCTTCGCGCGTACGGGTCATCGCCGGATGCGCGACCTGTCGGACGAAAGACTCGAGGACCTCGCTAGCCCTCTGCGGGCGCGTTGTCCGGTGGGGGATCTGCCTTCCGAGGCGGGAGGTGGTCGCCGAGGCGTCGCGCGGGACTTCAGGCCCTTCGCCCCAGCTGCCGGCCTTCGCACCGTGTCGGGTCATCACATCCTCGCCATCGACGCGCCGTTCGGCCGGTGCACCGCAGACTCCCTCGACCGTGTCGTAGAGGTGGCGGATGCGGTCGGCGCGGACGCGATCCGCCTCTCGCCGACGCGCGGTTTCGTCCTTCTCGCCGCACCCGGCACGGAGGCCGCACCGGCACGGGCCGCACTCGCGGATGCGTTCATCGTCGCACCCGACGATCCCCGGCGCGGGATCGATGCCTGCACGGGCGCGCCGGGCTGCGCTTCCGGATCAACGCCGACGCTGGCAGATGCCGCGCGTCTGGCCGAGGCGTTGAGATCATTGGAGATGCCGCCGCTTGCGGCGCACGTCTCCGGCTGCGCCAAGGGCTGCGCTCGGCCGGGTCCGGCCGACCTGACCCTCGTCGGCCAGGATGGCCTGTACGGCCCGATCGTTGGGGGTGCGCCCGGCGATGAGCCGGCGCTCTATCTCTCTATCGAGGCGGTGCTGGAGCGGTTAGGAAGGGCCAAGACTGTCGGGCTCGCCGCCGCGTTCGCGCCGGATACAGACCTGACGATGTCCGGGAGGACCAGGAGACCGGCATGAGCGCGAGCCAGAACGCCCTGCGCCAGACAGGATCGGAGCCGGCCGCGGCCCACGAACCCCCGTCCCGCTACGATTACATCCGTGATGGCGGCGCGATCTACGCCCGCTCCTTCGCGATGATCCGGGCCGAGGCCGACCTCGCGCGCTGGTCCGGCGCGGCCGAGCGCGTCGTCGTGCGCATGATCCACGCCTGCGGCATGACCGACCTTCCCGCGGACGTGGAGATGTCGCCGGATTTCGCAGAGGCCGGCGTGGCGGCGCTCCAGGGCGGCGCACCGATCCTGTGCGATGTGCGCATGGTGGCCGACGGCGTCACGCGGGCGCGGCTTCCGGCCGCCAACCCGGTGATCTGCACGCTCGGCGACCCGCGCGTGCCGGATCTGGCGAAGCAGCTCGACACCACCCGATCCGCCGCCGCCCTGGAGCTGTGGCGCGAGCATCTTCCGGGCAGCGTCGTCGCGGTGGGCAATGCGCCGACCGCCTTGTTCCGCCTGCTCGAATTGCTCGACGCCGGGGTGAAGCCCCCGGCTGCCGTCATCGGGATCCCGGTGGGCTTCGTCGGGGCCGCCGAGTCGAAGGACGCGCTCGCCCGGGATGGCCGAGTCCCCTTCGTGGTGGTCCACGGGCGGCGGGGCGGCAGCGCCATGACGGCAGCCGCGGTCAACGCCCTCGCCAGCGAGGTCGAGTGATGGACGGGTTCGAACGCCTGGACGCGCCCGCCGAGGAGATCGCGGCCGTGGCGGTGACCGGTACGCTCTACGGCGTCGGCATGGGTCCCGGCGATCCGGAGTTGCTGACCGTGAAGGCGCAGCGGATCCTGATGCGCGCGCCGGTGCTGGTGCATTTCTGCAAGCGCGGGAAGCGCGGCAATGCCCGCACCATCGCGGACGCGATCCTGCGCGATCCCGCCCGCGAGATGCCGCTGGCCTATCCCTACACCACCGAGATCCACCCGGAGCATCCCGACTACGTCGCGGCGCTCGCGGCGTTCTACGACGATGCGGCCGGGCAGCTCGCCGACCATCTCGGCGCTGGACGCGACGTGGCGATTCTGTCGGAGGGCGACCCCTTCTTCTACGGCTCGTTCATGCATCTCTGGCGGCGCTTGAAGGACCGCTTCACCGTGGAGGTGGTGCCGGGCGTGACCGGCATGTCCGGCTGCTGGACCCGGGCGGGGACCCCGATCACCTGGGGCGACGACGTCCTCACGGTTCTGCCGGCGACCCTGTCGCTCGATGCGCTCACCGAACGCCTGCGCGGGACCGACGCCGCGGTCGTCATGAAGCTCGGACGGCACCTGCCCAAGGTACGTGCGGCGCTGGCGGCGGCCGGGCTGCTCGAGCGCGCGGTCTATGTCGAGCGCGGCACGATGGCGGGCGAGCGCGTCGTGCGGCTCGTTGACAAGGCGGATGACGACGCCCCGTACTTCTCGATGGTGCTGCTGCCCGGCGAGGGGCGGCGGCCTTGAGCGGAAGCGTCACGGTCGTCGGCCTCGGCCCGGGCGACCCGAGCCTGCTCACCGAATCCGCCCGCCGCGCCCTGGACGCGGCCGAGGATCTGATCGGCTACTTTCCCTATGTCGCCCGCGTGCCCGAGCGTCCAGGCCTCGTCCGGCATGCCAGCGACAACCGGGTCGAGGTCGACCGCGCCCGCCACGCTCTGCAGCTCGCGGCCGGGGGCCGACGGGTGGCGGTCGTCTCCGGCGGCGACCCCGGCGTCTTCGCCATGGCGGCGGCCGTATTCGAGGCGGTGGAGCACGGCGAGCCCGGCTGGCGCGACCTCGCGATCACGGTCGAGCCGGGGATCACCGCCATGCTGGCGGCCGCGGCGCGGCTGGGGGCGCCGCTCGGGGGCGACTTCTGCGCCCTATCGCTCTCGGACAACCTGAAACCCTGGCCGGTGGTGACCGCCCGGCTCGAGGCTGTGCTGCGGGCGGATCTCGTCGTTGCGCTCTACAACCCGATCTCGTCGGCCCGGCCCTGGCAGCTCGGGGCCGCGCTCGAGATCGCGGCCGGGATCCGCGCTCCGGAAACGCCCGTGATGTTCGCGCGCGCGATCAGCCGGCCGGACGAGGCGATCCGGGTTGCGACGCTCGCCGAGGCCCGCGACGTGCCGGCCGACATGGCGACGATGGTCATCCTGGGCGCCTCGACCACGCGCCTGATCCCCCGCGACGGCCGTCCGCCCTTCGTCTACACCGCGCGCAAGGTCGAGGGGCCGGCGTGATCGCCGAAACGCAGCCAGCGGCGTGCGCCCTCGGCATCCGGGACGCTCGGCACGTCAGGCTTCTCGGGCCGGCGAACCATGACGACGGGAATCGCCAGTCCGCGCGCCGCCGCGATCTTGCCGTAGGTCGCCGCGCCACCGGAATTCTTGCTGACCACGATCTCGATGCCGTTGGCGCGCATCAGGGCGACCTCGGAGTCTGCGTCGAAGGGGCCGCGCGCCTCGAGCGCGGTCAGATGCGGCACCGGCAGCAGGTCGCCCAGCGGCTCGACGGTACGCGCCAGATATCTGTGCTGCGGCGCCGCCGCGAAGGCTCCGGCTTCCTGGCGGCCGATCGTCAGGAACACGCGCCGGGGTTCCTGCCCCAGGGCGGCAACGGCCTGCTCCATGGTGTCGACCTCGTTCCAGACGTCGCCGGCGCCGCGGTGCCAGGGTGGACGGCGGATCGCGAGGAGCCGGACACCCGTCAGCACGGCCGCGCGTGCGGCGTTGGCGGAGATGGCTGCGGCGAAAGGATGGGTCGCGTCGATCAGGCAATCGACCCCCTCGGCGGCGAGGTACCGGGCCAGCCCCTCGGCCCCGCCGAAACCGCCGACGCGGGTCGGCACGGGCTCGGCTTTCGGCGCGGCGGTCCGGCCGGCCAGCGACAGCACCACGGACAGGTCGGGTCGACCGGCGAGAGACCGCGCGAGGGCACTCGCCTCGCCGGTCCCGCCGAGGATCAGGATCCGCATGCCACCGCTCGTCATGGGCACCTTGTCCATGAGCGCTGAGCCTCTGTCGAGCCGGACCAGCCCGGCCCCCTGGCTGTCGATCGTGGGCATCGGCGAGGATGGACGGGCCGGGCTCGCACCCGCCGCCGCCGCGGCGCTCGACGCCGCCCGTGTCGTCTATGGCGGCCGGCGCCACCTTGCCCTCGCGGGCCCGCTCGACGCCGACATGCGGCCTTGGCCGAGCCCGATCCACGCGGCCTATCCGGGCATCCTCGATCGCCGAGGCGAGCCCACCTGTATCCTCGCCACCGGCGACCCGTTTCACTACGGCATCGGCGCCGAGATCGCCCGGCTGGTACCGGCGGCCGAGATCCGCGCGTTTCCGCAGCCCTCGGCGTTCAGCACGGCCTGCGCACGGCTGGGCTGGCCGCTGGCCGAGTGCGGCCTGGTCACCCTCCACGGTCGGGCGCTCGCCCGGATCATCCCACATATCCGGCCGGGCGCCCGGCTGCTCGCGCTGTCATGGGATGGATCGACCCCAGCGGCGCTCGCCGGCCTGCTCCGCGAGCGCGGCTTCGGCGCGTCGCTGCTGACCATCCTCGAGGCCATGGGCGGCCCGCGCGAGCGCGTCCGTGCGGCTCGCGCCGACGCCTTCGATCTCGGCACCATCGACCCGCTCAACACCGTGGCGATCGCCGTCGCCGGCGAGGGCCGCAGCCTCCCGCTATCGCCGGGGCTCGGACGACAGCCTGTTCGAGAATGACGGGCAGCTCACCAAGGCGGAAATCCGCGCCCTGACCCTCGCGGCCCTGCGTCCCCATCCGGGCCTGCACCTGTGGGACATCGGAGCCGGCGCGGGCTCGATCGCGATCGAGTGGATGCTCCGCCATCCGACCCTGCGCGCCACCGCGATCGAGGCGCGGCCTGACCGGGCCGAGCGCATCCGGCGGAACGCCGAGGCTCTGGGCACGCCGGATCTCGCGGTGGTCACCGGTGCGGCCCCGGACGGGCTCGCCGGCCTGCAGGCGCCGGATGCGGTCTTCATCGGCGGCGGCGTTTCGGAGCCGGGCCTCCTGTCGGCGGTGCTGGCGGCGCTCAGGCCGGGCGGACGCTGCGTCGCCAACGCGGTGACGCTCCAGGGCGAAGCCGCCCTGCTGGCGGCCTTCGCGCAACAGGGCGGCAGCCTGCGACGCTATTCGGTCGACCGAGCGAGCCCGGTGGGCGGCCTGCACGGCTGGCGCCCGGCGATGCCGGTGACCCAATGGGCCTGGACGAAGTCATGACCGATCGTCTCGTCGCCGGCATCGGATTCCGCCGGAGTACCGGCCCCGACGAGATCGCGGCGCTGATCACCCGCGCGCTCAAGCAGGCCGGCGTCGACGGCACGGCGCTTGCCGCCGTCGCCACCGCGGCCGACCGCGCCGGCGAACCCGCGATCGCCGCGGCCGCGGCCGGGTTCGGCCGGCGCCCTGCCCGGTCGGACCCGACGCCCTAGCGGCCTCCGACGCACGGGTCGTCACACGCTCCGCGCGCATCGAGAACCTGCGCGGGGTCGGCTCGCTGGCGGAAGCGGCCGCCCTGGCCGTGGCGGGACCAGACAGCAGCCTCGTTCTTCCCCGGATCGCGAGCGGCGGCGCCACCTGCGCGCTGGCCCTGCGGCCCAACACGAATCCTGCCCCATGACGGTTCACTTCATCGGCGCCGGCCCCGGCGCGGCGGATCTCATCACCGTGCGTGGCCGCGACCGGATCGCGGCTTGCCCGGTCTGCCTCTACGCCGGATCCCTGGTGGCGCCCGAGATCCTCGGCTGGTGCCCGCCCGGCGCGCGGATCATCGATACCGCCCCCCTCGACCTCGACGCCATCATGGCGGAGATCGAAGCCGCGCATGCCAGCGGACAGGACGTGGCGCGCCTTCATTCGGGGGATCTGTCGATCTGGAGCGCGCTGGCCGAGCAGATGCGGCGGCTAGACGGGCTTGGGATTCCCTACACGGTGACGCCGGGCGTCCCGGCCTTCGCGGCCGCGGCCGCCCTGCTGCGGCGCGAGCTCACCGTGCCAGGCGTGGCCCAATCCGTCGTGCTCACCCGCACCTCCGGCCGGGCGAGCGCCATGCCTGAGCGCGAGACGCTGGCGGCCTTCGCGGCCACCGGCGCGACGCTCGCAATCCATCTGTCGATCCACGTGGCCGAGCGGGTGGCGGGCGAGCTGATCCCGTTCTACGGGCCGTCCTGCCCGGCGGCGGCGGTGTTCCGCGCGTCCTGGCCGGATGAGCGGGTGCTGTTGGGCGACCTTGCTACGCTGCCCGGCCTGGTCGCGGCGGCGGGCCTGGAGCGGACCGCGCTGATCCTCGTCGGGCCGGCGCTCGGCGCCGAGACCTTTCGCGAGAGCGCGCTCTACGCCCCCGACTATGATCGGCGCTACCGTCCGGGCGGCACCGTCGGGACCGCGTCGTGAGCGCGCCCGGACTCCTCGTCGCGGCGCCCCGCTCCAGCTCCGGCAAGACCACCGTGGCGCTCGCCCTGATGCGGGCGCTGACCCGGCGCGGCCTGCGGATCCGGGCCGCGAAATGCGGGCCGGACTACATCGACCCGGCCTTTCACAGGGCCGCGACCGGCCGGCCGAGCTTCAATCTCGACAGCTTCGCCATGGCACCGCCCCTGCTCGACGCCCTCGCCTCGGCCACGGCGACCGATGCCGACCTGGTGATCGCCGAGGGCTCCATGGGCCTCTTCGACGGTGTGCGGGCCGCGGAAAGCCGAACCGGAGCCAATGCCGACATCGCCGCCCGCTTCGGCTGGCCGGTGGTGCTGGTGGTCGATGTATCCGGCGCGGCCCAATCGGCTGCCGCGGTCGCGCTCGGCTGCAAGCTCTACGATTCGCGGGTGACGATTGCCGGGGTGATCCTGAACAAGGTCGCGAGCGCGCGTCATCGCCGCTTGGTCGAGGCCGGAATGGAGCGGGTTGGCTTGCCGGTTCTCGGCGTGTTGATGCGCGACGCACAACTCGTCTTACCCGAGCGTCATCTCGGCCTGGTCCAGGCCGGCGAGACCACCGATCTCGAGGCGCGCCTCGACCGGCTGGCCGATCTGGCCGAGGCGGGAATCGACCTCGACGCCGTGACAGCCTCCGCCGGTGGCGCCGTACCGGTCTCGACGGACTCGTCGATCGTCCCGCCCGGACAGCGCATCGCCGTCGCGCGGGATGCGGCCTTCAGCTTCCTCTATCCGCACATCGAAGCCGGATGGCGCAGGGCCGGGGCTGAACTCGTCCCGTTCTCGCCGCTCGCCGACGAGCCGCCCCACGCAGGTTGCGATGTGTGCTGGCTGCCCGGCGGATACCCGGAACTGCACGCGGGACGTCTGGCGAGCGCCAGCCGGTTCATGGATGGGTTGCGCACCTTTGCGCAGGCGCGTCCCGTCCACGGTGAGTGCGGCGGCTACATGGTCCTGGGGCAGAGTCTCGAAGATGCGGACGGCGTGACTCACGCCATGGCGGCCCTGCTGCCGGTCCGGACCTCATATCACCGTCGCAAGCTCCACCTCGGCTACCGTGTCGCGCGGCTCTGCGGCGACGGCGTTCTTGGCAGGCGCGGCGCCCGCCTGGTCGGACACGAGTTCCACTACGCCAGCGAAGTGTCGCCGGTGCCGGATGAATCGGCGGCGCTTGCCCAGGTCGCGGATGCGGAGGACGTCGCGCTGGGCCTCGCCGGGCACCGCCACGGCACGGTCACCGGAAGCTTCTTCCATGTCATCGCCGCAGACCAAGCGTAGGCGCGAGCCCTACGCAGTGACGGGTTTGCGGAGGACGGCTTCGGTCAGGTCGGGTTGGCCGGGGGCGGGATGTTGCGCGCCTGAGCAAGGCGCGCAACGCTGCGGACCAGCGCCAGCACGTCCCGGCGCATCTGCTCATCCTCGATCTGCGCGTAGGCCCGCAGCAATTCGATCGCTCCGTGCGCGCTGAGGAAGCCGAACACATCCTCACGGGAATTTTCGCGGGGCTCGTTCTCCTCGAAGAACGCCGAGACTGGCACCTCAAGTAGCCGTGCGATCTCGCGCAGCCGCCCGGCGCCGACCCGGTTCTGGCCCTTCTCGTATTTCTGCACCTGCTGAAAGGTCACGCCGACCGCGTTGCCCAAAGCGGTCTGGCTCATGCCCCGCGCCTTGCGCAAAGCCGTGATGCGGATACCAACGAGGCGGTCGACGTCAGTGGTCTGCTTCGGCATCGTCTGACCGGACAGATCCTTCTCCGCGGAAGAGATTGCGTCCTGTTGCGGACGCGGTGTCTTCGCCTCGCTGTCGCGCCGCTTCACCGTCCGCCCCTGCGTCCTATGTCGTACGAGTCGATCTACCCGCTCAAGTGCTCGCGGCCGGCAAACGCCAGACCCGCGACACAATCGAGCGACGCCGCAGTAGGACACCAAGTTGTCAGGCTTCGCAAGTCTAAGGTTACAGCTTCTAGTTTAACCTTACACATCTTTGCAACATTGTTGCTGAAATGTCGACAGCGAAACTCTGCGCAGTTTCTGTGGTGCGCCCTGTCGCCGCGCCATGGGTCACCCTAGAGACAGCGACACTTGTATGATTAACGCCTCAGAGGAGAAACGCATGTTCATCGCGATGAATCGCTTCAAGGTGGTCAAGGACGCGACCGACGATTTCGAGGCGGTCTGGCTGGGCCGCGACAGCCATCTGGGCGAGATGCCGGGCTTCGTCGAGTTCCACCTGCTTCGCGGTCCGGAGCACGAGGACCACGTCCTGTATGCATCGCACACGATCTGGCGCTCGCGGGCGGATTTCGAGGCGTGGACGCGTTCCGAACAGTTCCGGAAGGCGCATGGCCGCGTTCCCTCGACGAAGCCTCTCTATCTCGGCCATCCGCAATTCGAAGGCTTCGAGACGATCCAGACTGTCGGCTCTCCCGGCGCAAATTCGGAGCGCGTCGAGGCCATCTGATCAAGCTTGGCTTTCACAAGCGGTCGCGGCCACCGTCTCAGGGGCGTGAGGCTATGCCATCTGCGGGATCGATCAACGCCCGCCGCGACCCCGGCCAACGCGTCTGAATCACATAGGTTCAGGCCCAAACGGTCGTGCACCGGACTGTTTGGGTGCTGAGCGTGCGATACAGCCGCTCAGCATTAGTTCAGCATTAATCATGTATTGCCGCGGTTCAGGTTGCGCACTAAGTCGCGCTGAGCTCGAAATCCCGGAATCGTGAGTCGTTCGGGCCCACGGCTTGCTCCGTCACGGATACAGGCCGGCGCTGAAACCTTGCGCGTTTCAGACTGGTACAGAGTCCGATCAAGACGGGACGTGGCGCGGCAAATGTTTCACGATCGGCTTCCGGAAACGTTCCAGGCCCTTCCCGAGGCGGCGGAGCACCGCCGCAACGTGTGGTCGGCGGTGCTTCCCCGTCGCGGTCGCGCCGTGGCGCGGATCGGCTTGTCATCGGCCCTGGCCTTCACCGACGTCCTGGCGATCCTGGCGGTCACACTCTGCATCGAGTTTGGCTACCACGTCGCGTACGAGGACGGCCCGCTCTGGCTGGGCAGCCTGCGCGGGCTCAGGCTTTCGGCGCTGCTGAGCCTGGTCATCGTCGCCACGACCGCGCTTCGGTCCGAATACAATCTCGACAACGTGATCGCGCGGAAGGCGAATCTCCAGCGCGTGGCGTCGCTGTGGCTGGTGGCCTGGGCGGCTCTGCTCGTGGTCAGCTTCATGACCAAGACGACCAACGACTACTCGCGGATCGTGTCGATCGGGATCTTCCTGCTCGGGCTCCCCACGTTGATGGCGACGCGGGACCTGATGACGCGCGTCGTGCGCAGGCGTCTGACGGCCGGATCGGCGTCCGTCAGCCGCGTCCATCTGGTCGGGTACGAGGACGACATTACCCGCTTCTACGCCGCCAACGAGTCCGAGAATCTCGGCCTGCGGATCGTCGGTACGAGCTACCTGCGCCGGGTCGATCCGGGGGCCGACACGGCGACCCGCCATGATCAGCTGCAGGAAGACCTCGACCTCGCCGTCTCGGTCGTCCGCTTCCTGCGGCCGGACGATGTGTTCGTGCTCGTGCCCTGGGCCGACACCGCGGAGGTCGAGCGCTGCATCGACGCATTCCTGAGGGTTCCCTCCGCCCTGCATCTGCGCCCCGGCACGGTGCTCGACCGGTTCCCGGACCTGCAGGTCGCGCGGGTCGGCGGCGTCTCGGGGATCAACATCGGCCGTCGCCCGCTCAATCTGGGCGAGGTGTTGCTGAAGCGCGCGTTCGATCTCACGGTCTCGGCGATCGCGCTGGTTTCGCTGTCTCCGTTGCTGGTTGCGATCGCCGTGGCGATCAAGCTCGACAGCCGGGGGCCGGTCTTCTTCCGTCAGAAGCGGTACGGGTTCAATCAGCAGCCGTTCGGTGTGTTCAAGTTCCGGTCGATGCGCGCTGAGCCGGACGCGGCGTTCCGTCAGGCGACCCGCAACGACAGCCGCATCACCCGCGTCGGCGCGTTCCTGCGGCGGACCAACCTTGACGAGCTACCCCAGCTGATCAACGTCCTGCGGGGCGAGATGTCGTTGGTCGGCCCCCGGCCTCACGCGCTCGCCCACGATCGCAGCTTCGAGCGGCGGATCGCGCTCTACGCCCGTCGCCACAACGTTCGGCCTGGGATCACTGGTTGGGCGCAGGTCAACGGGTTCCGCGGCGAGACGCTTACCGACCTCGACATGGAGCGGCGTGTCGCCTGCGACCTCCACTACATCGACAATTGGTCGATCTGGTTCGACATCCAGATCATGGTTCAGACCATCGTGTCCCGCCGCGCCTATCGGAACGCGTTCTGACGGGTTGCTGACATCCGGCCGCACGCCTGGCATCGGCCGTTGTCGAGGCGATGGCGCCGGGATCCGTCGGCGTCAGGACGCATGCTTCCCCTGGCTGCAGGCGTCGCAATCGCCTTCGACCTCGAGGATGCTGTGCGTGGGCGTAAATCCGGCCCGCTTCAGCGTGCGCCCGAGGCCACCCTCGACTTCCTCCGAAGACGTCTCATCGACGCCGCCGCAGGTGCGGCAGATCAGGAAGATGACCCCCTCCCCCGGCGCATGGCCGTGCGCGCAGGGGATGAAGGCGTTGCGGCTGGCGATCCGATGGACCAGCCCCTGCTCCATGAGAAAATCGAGCGCGCGATAGACCGAGACGGGTGCCACGCGCCTGCCCGGTGCGCTGAGGCGCTCGGCGATGTCGTACGCGCCCTGCGCCTTGCCGGATTCGGCCACGGCCTCCAGCACCTCGCGGCGCAGCGGCGTGAATTGCAGCCCGCGCTCGCGACAGAGGGCTTCCGCCCGCGCGAGCATGTCACCCGCGCCGGCATGGCACGCGTCGTGACCCTCGTGACGGTGCATGATGGCTCCAGTGGACTGATCCGCAGGTTGTCCCGCGGGTTTGTTACAGTGTATCACCGCCACCCTGGACCGCACCAGTAGCCCTGCACGGTCCCCGCGCCGGCCCGAGCGCGCGACGAGGACGCCTTGCCGATCACTCCCAGCCCGAGACACGCGGCCCGGCGATCCCTGTTCCAGAGCGGGATCGGGCTGCGCCTGGCGCTTGCCGGAGCTCTCTCGGTCTTCGTGTGGCTGACGATCGCCTGGGCGCTCACGGCATGAATGTTTCGCGGCAGCAGCCGGCCCCGATCCGGCTCGTCGGCCTGACCCTGGGCTACGACCGGCATCCGGCGGTCCACCATCTCGATGGGACGGTCCGGGCCGGGGATCTGCTCGCGCTGGTCGGACCGAACGGGGCCGGCAAATCGACCCTGCTGAAGGGCATGGCCGGGGAAATCCGCTGTCTGGAAGGGCGTATCGAGCGCGCGGGCGCCCTCGCCTACATGCCGCAAGCCGACGAGATCGACCGGAGCTTCCCGCTCAGCGTCATGGACCTCGCCGGCATGGGGCTCTGGCGACGGTCCGGCGCCGGCGGAGCCTCCGCCGGAATAGCCGGGCGATCGAGGCGGCCCTCTCGGCGGTCGGTCTCGAAGGGTTCGAGGCGCGGCCGATCGGCACGCTGTCCGGCGGCCAGTTCCGCCGCGCCCTGTTCGCACGGCTCATCCTGCAGGATTGTCCCGTGGTGCTCCTCGACGAGCCGTTCACCGGCATCGATGCCCGGACGGTGGACGATCTCCTCGCGCTGATCGCGGCCTGGCACGCCGAAGGACGTACGGTGATTGCCGCCCTCCACGACCTGGCACAGGTGCGGGCGCATTTCCCGTCCACGTTGCTTCTCGCGCGGGAGCCGGTGGCCTGGGGGCCGACCTCACGGGTACTGACGCAGGAGAACCGGCACGCGCGCGCAATCTCTCCGAGGCCTGGGACGAGGGCGCGCCGATCTGCGCCGGCCGGCAAGCCGCGGGCGCGCATGACCATGCGCACGCGCACGACCACGCTGCGCACGGCCCAGGCGCACACGGTCATCACGAGGACGCCGCGTGATCGATCCGTTCGGAACAGTCCTGGCGCCGTTCGTCGAGTTCGGCTTCATGCGCCGGGCGCTGGCCGGCTGCCGGCGCTGTCGGTGTCGGCGCCGCCGGTCGGGGTGTTCCTGACCCTGCGCCGGATGAGCCTGATGAGCGACGCGATGAGCCACGCCATCCTGCCCGGCGCGGCGGCCGGCTTCCTGGTCGCCGGCCTGTCGCTGCCGGCGATGACCCTCGGCGGCCTTGTCGCCGGCCTCGCAGTGGCGCTGCTCGCCGGCGCCGTGACCCGCGCCACGGTGGTGCGGGAGGATGCCAATCTGGCGGCCTTCTACCTCATCTCGCTGGCGGCCGGCGTGCTGCTGGTCTCCCTGCGCGGTTCGCAGATTGACCTGATGCACTTCCTCTTCGGCTCGGTTCTGGCGCTGGACGATGCCGCCTTGTGGCTCCTGGGCGGCATCAGCACGCTCACCCTCCTGGCGCTCGCGCTGATCTACCGGCCGTTGGTCATGGAATGCGTCGACCCGCTGTTCCTGCGCACGGTGAGCCGCAGCGGCGGCCCGGTGCATCTCGCCTTCCTGGCGCTGGTGGTCGTGAACCTCGTCGGCGGCTTCCAGGCGCTGGGCACCCTGCTGGCGGTCGGGCTGATGCTGCTTCCGGCGGTCGCCGCGCGGTTCTGGGCCCGCGACCTCGGCGGTCTCATCCCGGTCTCGATGCTGATCGCCGCGACGGCGAGCATCTCGGGGCTCAGCGTGTCCTATCACTTCGATCTGCCGAGCGGTCCGGCCATCGTGCTGGCGGCCGGGGCGCTGTATGTCGCCTCGATGATGGTCGGGCCCCGCGGCGGCCTGCTCCGCCGCCTCGTCCGGACGCGCCACCTCGAAGCCTGATCAGGGCCGGTCCTTCAGGGACGCCATCCCCTCGCGGTAGGTCGGGTATGCGAGCGTCACACCGAGTTCCTCGCGGATCAGTGCGTTCCGGACACGCCTGTTCTCACCGTAGAAGCTGCGCGCCATCGGCGACAGGTCGGCGGTCTCGAAGTCGATCTCGGGCGGCAGGGGCAAGCCGGTGAGGGCGGCTGCGTGCTCGGTCACCGTCTGCGGCGCGGCCGGCTCGTCGTCGGTGACGTTGTAGACCGCCCCGGCCCGCGGCCGGTCGATGGAGGCGAGCAGCGTCGTGGCGATGTCGTCCACGTGGATCCGGTTGAAGACCTGACCGGCCTTGACGATTCGCTGGGAGCGGCCTTCGCGCAGCTTCACGATCGGGTTGCGGCCCGGCCCGTAGATGCCCGACAGTCGGAAGACCTGCACGGCCTTGCCGGTCTCGGCGCCGAGCTTGAGCCACGCCGCCTCGGCATCCAGACGAATCCGGGATCGGGCGCTGCGCGGCGCGGCCGGCGTGGTCTCGTCGATCCAGGCCCCACCCTGGTCGCCGTAGACCCCGATGGTCGAGAGATAGCCGATCCAGCCGATCCGGCTGGCCCGGATCGCCGCCTCGTAGCGGGCGAGGACCGGATCGCCCTCCTCGCCCGGCGGTGCCGATACCAGGAGCGCGTCCGTCTCGGCGAGGTCGTCGGCAATCCGGGGGTCGTCGGCTTCCGGGCCGAAGGCGCGCATGGTGAAGCCGGTCTCGGCCGCGATGCGGTCGGCGGACGCCGCCTCGGTGACCGTGGCGCGCACGATCGCGAACCGGTCGCGCGCGCGCTCGGCGAAACGGCGGCCGGTGAAGCCGAGCCCGAAGACGAAGAGATTCATGCGGCGGATGTCTCGCCCACCCCCACTCCCGTCAAGCCGGAAGCCCGCCACTCGTCGCGGACATGCACGTCGGTCTCTCCGACGCCGAACCGACGATAGAGGGATTCGACCGCCTCTTGCCCGAGAAGCCGGCTGCACGCCCAGACTGCCATGCCGCGCACCAGCGGCGATGTATCGGCAAGCCGGGCCATGGCCGTCTCGGCCAGATCCGGATTGCCGGAATTGCCGATCGCGATCATCACGTTGCGCAGGAAGCGGTCGCGGCCCGTACGCTTCACGGGCGTGCCGGCGAAGAACCTGCGGAACGCCGCATCGTCCAGAGCCGCGAGATCTTTCAGGGCGGGCGCCGCCAGATCCGCCCGGGCGGCCAGCCGGTTCTCCGCGGCCGTGCGGGCGAACTTGTTCCAGGGGCAGACCGCGAGGCAGTCGTCGCAGCCGAACACGCGATTGCCGATCGCGGGCCGGAACGCCTCGGGGATCGGCCCGGGATGCTCGATGGTCAGGTAGGAGATGCAGCGCCGGGCATCGAGGCGGTAGGGCGCCGGGAACGCGTCGGTCGGGCAGATGTCGAGGCAGGCCCGGCACGAGCCGCAATGATCGCGCCCGGGCGGGTCGGGCTCGAATTCCGCGCTGGTATAGATCGCTCCGAGGAGCAGCCAGTTGCCGTGCTCGCGGGAGATCAGCACCGTGTGCTTGCCCTGCCAGCCGAGCCCGGCGGCTTCGGCCAGGGTCTTCTCCATCACCGGGGCGGTGTCGCAGAACACCTTCACCCGCACGTCGCCCTTCGCCGACAGGTAGCCGCCGAGTTCCTTGAGCCGGCCCTTCAAAACCTCGTGATAATCCCGGCGTTGCGCATAAGCCGCGACTGCGCCGCGGTCCGTCCTCGCCGTCAGCGCCAGCGGATCGTCGTCCGGCCGATAGCTCATCGCCAGAACCAGGATGCTGCGCAGGCCGGGCCACAGGCCGGTCGGCCGGGCGCGCTGATCCGCCCGCTCCGCCATCCAGTCCATGGTGCCGTGCGCGCCCTCGGCGAGCCACGTCGAGAGGCGGCTCGGCAGATCCGGGAGACGGTCCGGACGGGTAACGCGCAGGCCGCAGAAGCCGAGCGCCCGGGCCCGGGTCTCGGCGAGGCGGCGCAGATCGGCGCCGAAATAGGTCCGTCGGTGGCTCAGAAATCCAGATCCGCGTAATGGGCGGCCGGCGCCATGCCGGGCACCCGGTCGGCGAGCAGGCCGCGGAACGAGGGCCGCGACTTGATCCGCGCGTACCAGTTTCGCGCCATCTCGTCCTCGTCCCAGGGCACGTCGCCGAGATAGTCGACGCACGAGAGATGGGCGGCCGCCGCGAGATCGGCATAGGTCAGGTTGTCGCCGGCGATCCAGCGGCGGCGCGCGATCAGGTAGCCGATGTACTTGAGGTGGTAGCGCACGTTGCTGCGCGCGGCGCGAATCGCGTTCATGTCCGGCGGGCCGCCGCCCTCGTGGGCCGACATGAAGCGCTTCGAGATCTTCTCGTTCACGAGGTAGGCCGTCACCTCGGAATCGAACTTGACCAGGAACCAGTCGAGCAGGCGCCGAACCTCGACGCGCTCGACGGTGTCCTCCGGCAGCATCCGCCGCCCCGAGAGACCGAGCCCGCGCGTCTCGTCGAGATATTCCGCGATGACGCCGGCACCGGGGATAACCAGACCGGTCTGCTCCAGCAGCACGGGCGTCACGCCCGCCGGATTGATCAGCAGGAAATCGTCGCGCCGCTCCCAGGGCCGTTCCTCAAACAGCGTCGGCTCCATGCCCATCTCGGCGAGTACGAGACGGATGAACCGGGAATTCGCGCAGAAGGGGAAGTGGTAGAGGGTTGCCATCGAGGCCGTGCGGGACGTTCGGTCTGCCAGCGCGGCCGGTCCCGCGCTCGTCGAGGGTCCTGAAACGCAGATCTTCGGCGCGCAGGACTTCGGACCGAGCGTTATTGCCCGACCGTTGCCGAGCCCTTAACACGCGCAGCCGGCTCCGGTAACCGCCCGTCAACCCTGATCGGCGAAGCCACCGGCACAACTATTCAGGTGGTTCGCGGCGTGCCCGGCATGGGTCGGCGCGCGCCCGCGGCACAAGGCTTCGCGATGGATCCGGCAAGCATCGGCAAGGCAGTCCTGCTCGCCCTGGTTGAGGGCGCGACCGAGTTCATCCCGGTCTCCTCCACCGGCCACCAGTTGCTCGTCGGCCACTTCATCGGCTTCCACTCGCCCAACAACACCTTCGAGGTGCTGATCCAGCTCGGCGCGATCCTAGCCATCCTGGCGGTCTATTTCCGGCGCCTGCTGGGCATCGCCACCGCCCTTCCCAACGATCCGAAGGCGCGCCGCTTCGTTCTCGGCATCCTGGTGGCCTTCCTGCCGGCGGCGATCATCGGCGGCATCTTCTCGAAGATGATCAAGGCGTACCTGTTCAACCCGTGGATCGTCTGCGCGACCCTGGTGGCGGGCGGCTTGGTGCTGCTCGTCATCGGCGACACCGATCTGCGGGTGAAGAAGACCGACGTCTACGATTTCTCGCTGCCGATGGACCTGAAGATCGGCATCTTCCAGTGCCTTGCGATGATCCCCGGCGTGTCGCGTTCGGGCGCCACAATCGTGGGCGCGATGCTGATGGGCGCCGACAAGCGCTCGGCGACCGAGTTCTCCTTCTACCTGGCGATGCCGACGATGGCGGGCGCCTTCGCCAAGGATCTGCTCGACAACTACAAATACCTGTCGAGCAACGATGTCGGCCTGATCGTGATCGGCTTCATCGTGTCGTTCATCTCGGCGCTGTTCGTGGTGCGGGTGCTGCTCGACTACGTGTCCCGACACGGCTTCTGGCTGTTCGCGTGGTGGCGGATCATCGTCGGCGCGCTCGGCTTCGCGGGGCTGATCATCTTCGGCTGACCCGCCGGCCGTCGCGGCGACGGCCGATCAAAATTCGGTCACCCGCGGCTTGAGGTTTCCTAAACCTTCGGGCGATTGCCTCCGGCGGAACGGCGTGCGAGGCAATCCCATGAAAGCGGCGCAGCAGACGCCGCGCCCTGGGACGCTCCGATGGAAGACACACCCCTCGCCGACCTCTTCGAGCCCGCCGACCGCGCGCGCTGGCTCGGCCTCGTCGAGGGTGTCCTGAAGGGCGCCGATTTCGAGAAGCGGCTCGTGTCCCGGACGGCAGACGGCCTGCGGATCGAGCCGCTCTACGGTCCGGCCAAGCCGGCAGTGCAGCCGGTCCGCGAGCCCGGCCCGTGGCGGATCGCGCAGCGCGTCGATCATCCGGACATCGCCGCCGCCAACGCGCAGGCCATCACCGACCTCGAGGGCGGGGCCGACGCCCTCGTCCTGGCCTTCGCGGGTGCGCCCGCCGCTCGGGGATACGGCCTGACCGCCGCGACCGTCGAGGATCTCGACGCGGTGCTCAAGGGCGTGATGCTGCCGCTGATCGCCCTGCGCGTCGATGCCGGCGGCCGGGGGCTCGAGATCGCCCGCCTCGTGAAGGCCCTGGCGGAGCGTCGGGGCGAGGATCTCGCCACCTACGATCTCGATCTCGGCATCGACCCGGTTGGCGTCCTGGCCGCCACCGGCAGTCTCGGCGCCGTCTGGAGCGAGATCGCGCCGCGTCTCGCCGAGACCGTCGCGGAGTTGGGCGCCGCGGGTTTCCGCGGGCGGGCCTTCCTGGCCGACGGGCGGCCCTACCACGAGGCCGGAGCCGGGGAAGCCGCCGAGCTGGGCGCCGTGCTGGCGACCGCCGTCGCCTATCTGCGCGCGCAGGAAGCCGCCGGCCACGACCTCGACAGCGCCCGCGACCGCATCGCGGTGCTGCTGGCGGCCGACGCCGACGAGTTTGTCACGGTCGCGAAGTTCCGCGCCGTGCGGCGCCTGTGGGCGCGGGTCGAGCAGGCCTGCGGCCTCGATCCGAAGCCGCTCCGGGTCCACGCCGAGACCGCATGGCGGATGATGACGAAGCGCGATCCCTTCGTGAACATCCTGCGCACCGGGATGGCCGCGGCGGCGGCCGGGATGGGCGGGGCCGACAGCGTGGCGGTCCTGCCCTACACGCAGGCGCTGGGCCTGCCCGATGCCTTCGCCCGGCGTGTGGGCCGCAACAGCCAGATCGTCCTGATCGAGGAATCACACCTCGCGCGGGTCAGCGATCCGGCGGCGGGCGCCGGCGGCTTCGAGGCGCTCACCGCCCAAATCGCCGAGGCCGGCTGGGCGGCGTTCCAGACGATCGAGGCCGAGGGCGGGATCGTCGCCTCGCTGAGCGTCGGCAAGCTGCAACGGCGGATCGAGCTCATCCAAGAGGCACGGGCAAAGGCGGTCGCGACCCGGCGTGAGGCGCTGACGGGCGCCAGCGAGTTCCCGAACCTCGCCGAGAAGCCTGTCACCGTACTCGACGTGGCGCCGGTCAGCGCGCCGCGAGGGTCGAATTTCGGCTCGGGCTCGGCGGTCGCCTGCGACGCCCTGCCCTCCCAGCGCCTCGCCGAGCCCTACGAGACGCTGCGCGACGCCTCCGACGCCTTTCTCGCCAAGACCGGGCGCCGGCCGGCGGTCTTCCTCGCGAATCTCGGCGCGGTGGCCGCCTTCAACGCCCGGGCGACCTTCGCGGCCAACGCCTTCGCGGCGGGCGGCATCGAAGCCCTGTCGAACGACGGCTTCACGGACGCGGACGCGCTCGCGGCCGCCTTCCGGGATTCCGGGGCCGCGCTCGCCTGCATCTGCTCCACCGACGCCATCTACGCGGAGCGCGCCGTCGCGACCGCTGAGGCGCTGGCCCGGGCCGGGGCCGGCACGGTGTACCTCGCCGGCAAGCCCGCGGATCTCAGCGAGCCGCTGAAGCAGGCGGGCGTTGACGCCTTCCTGCATGTCGGCTGCGACCTCCTCGCCCTGCTGAACGCGGCGCTGCGCACAGCGATGCGCGCGCCGACCCAGCAGCCGGCGACCTGACCCTCCCCGGACCGGAGCCGCATGACGCGCCTGATTGCCGCCGCCCTGATCCTCGCCTGTACGGTTCCCGCCACGGCCGCGTCGCGCAGGCCGCCGGTTCCGGACCGGTTCGACGGCACGTGGAGCGTCGAGATCATCACCGAGGCGGGCACGTGCGACCGGGCCTACCGCTACCCGGTCCGAATCGAAAACGGCCGGGCCCGCTTCATCGGCGCCGCCTTCACGGTTCAGGGGAGCGTCGCCGGAAACGGCGCCGTCCGGGGATCGATCTCGAACGGGATGGCCACGGCCGTCGTCAGCGGACGCCTCGGCGCGAACGGGTTCGGCGCCGGCACCTGGGTCGCCTCCGGATCTCTCGAATGCCGCGGTCGCTGGAACGCCGAACGCCGGGGATGAGCTCCGGTCGGAAGGCGTCGCAAAACGGTCTGGATCTTGCCCGGAATCGGGCACGCCGAAAGACGGATCAGCCCCGTTCCCGACGCAATCATGAGGGAATGCTGAACGTGGTTCGGATACCCGACGAGGCCGCCCGCATGAAGTCTTCGATCCTCGCCTCCCTCACCGTCCTCGCTCTCATCTCGACGGCGCAGGCGCGCCCGCATCGGCAGCCCGCGGCCCCGGCGGTGAACGCGGCGGAGGCCGAGAAGGTGCTGGCGCCGCTGCGGCAGGCCGCCACCGAGTGCTTCGCCGATACAGTGCTGTCGAACCCGAAGGCGACCGCCGAGGCGCGGGCGGGCCACTGGTACGAGGCCGTCGGCATCACGGGCTTCCTCTGCCGTCCCGAAGTCGCCGCGATGATCAAGGCCCACGATCGGCTCTACGGTGCGAAGACCGGGGAGCGGTACTTCAAGGGCGCCTACGCCAAGCATCTCGATCAGCAGCTCGCCGAGCGGCTCCAGCCGATGCTGGCCCACAAGGCCGTGGCCAGTGCCGAGCCGCCCGCCGAGAAGGCGGCCGCCGAGGACGCCGCGGCCGGCAACTGACGCGGGAACGGCCTCTTCGGGTACCGTCTTCGCCAGCGAGGAGGCGGCTGTGGCCTACGAGCTTCACTATTGGCCGATGATCCAGGGGCGCGGCGAGTTCGTTCGCCTCGCCCTGGAAGACGCCGGGGCCGACTACGTCGATGTCGCCCGGCAGGATGACGAATCCGGCGGCATCGAACCGATGCTCGGCCGCCTCTCCGATCCGGCGAACGCGCGGCCGCCGTTCGCACCGCCGTTCCTTCGGGACGGGGACGTGGTCGTGGCTCAGACGGCTGCGATCCTGCTCTATCTCGGCCCGCGTCTCGGACTTGTCGGCGCGTCGGAGCGCGACCGGATCTGGACGCACCAGCTTCAGCTCACCATCGCGGACGCCGTGGACGAGGCGCACGACACTCACCATCCGGTCGGGGTCGGCCTGTACTACGCCGAGCAGAAGCCAGAGGCCCTGCGCCGGGCCAAGGGCTTCCGCGAAGAACAGATCCCCAAGTTCCTCCGCTATTTCGAGCGCGTGCTGGCGGCCAATGACGGCGGTCGGCTCGTCGGATCCGATCTGTCCTACGCGGATCTGTCGCTGTTCCAGCTCGTCGAGGGACTGCGCTACGCCTTCCCGAAGGCGGCGGGCGCAGCCTTGCGCGACACACCCAAGGTCGTGCGCCTCCACGAGGCCGTGGCGGAGCGACCGCGGATCGCCGCCTATCTGGCCAGCGAGAGGCGGATCCCGTTCAACGAGGACGGCATCTTCCGCCGCTATCCCGAACTGGACGCCTGAGGAGGCGGCATCTCACCGGGGCGGATGGGCGACGAGGATGCCGGCGAGGGTCAGCGCCACGATCCCCAGCGTCAGCGACAGAAGACGCCAGAACAGCAGCGGATCCCGCTCCAGCAGCGATGTCCGTCTCCCGTCCGTGAAGGCCGGGTTGGGATACCGGAGATCCTGGATGAACTCCGAGAGGGCCTGATAGCGCCGGGCCGGATTCGGATGAACGGCCTTCCGGAGAGCGCCATCGACCCAGACCGGCAGCAGCGGGCGCGTCGTCAGGGCCGAGACGTAGCGAAGCCGGCGCTGCGCCGCCGGCGTACGCGCCCGGGGCACCGCATCGCCGTAGGGAAGCCGGCCGGTCAGCATCTGGTAGGCCATGACGCCGACCGCGAACACGTCGGACCCGGCCGTTGACGGCGCGCCCAGGAAGCATTCCGGCGCCGTGTACTGCACCGTGCCGAGGATCTCGGCCGGGTCGATCCGCGGATCGCCCTCGGCGACGCCGGCAACCTTCGTGGCACCGAAGTCGATGACCTGAACGGTACCCGAGGCGTCGATCAGGACGTTGTCGGGCCGCAGGTCCTGATGGACCATCTCCCGCCGGTGAAAGGCCTGGACGCCCTTCGCGAGCTGCTCGGCGAGGCCCCGCACGGCTTCGAGCTCGGGCGCGGCGTGATCGCGCATCCACTGCGTCAGGGTCTGACCCTCGACGTAGCGCATCACCGTGTAGAGGTGATTGCGGCGCCGGTTCTGCGGATGGGCTTGGAGGACGTGCGGATTGTCGATCCGGCGGGCGATCCACTCCTCCATGACGAACCGTTTGCGCTGGGCGGGATCGTCGCGCAGATCCAGCGACAGGACCTTCAGGGCGACACGTGCCCCGGTCTCCAGATCCGTCGCGAGGTAAACGCGGCTCCGGGGACCGGAATGGAGCGTGCGCAGGAGGCGGTAGCCGTCGAACTCGGCAGGCGGGTCGAGCAGGGGTGCGGGATCGAGACCCTGGACATCCTCGAGCAGATCGACGGCTTCACCCGCCGGCACGGAGTCGACCCGGACGATCTGGACCGTCAGATTGTCCGTGCTGCCGGCAGCGAGAGCCGCCTCGGCGATGGCCCGGGCAGCCGCATCGAGGTTCTCCGCAGACGCGATCGCCGAGACCATATCGCGCGGCGTGACATGCTCATGCACGCCGTCCGTGGTGAGCACGAAGGTGTCGCCCACGTCGATGCTGAGCGTGTGGTAATCGATCTCGACCCGGCCGTTCACGCCCAGAGCGCGACCGAGATAGGATTCCGCCGCGGAGACGATGACGCGGTGGTCCTCGGTGAGCTGCTCGAGGGATCGTCCCGCCACGCGCCAGATCCGGGCATCGCCGGCGTGAAAGAGATGCGCGGTGCGCGACTTCAGGATCAGGACATCGAAGGTCGTGACGTAGCCACGGTCGGCATCGATCGGATCGAGGCCGCGCCGGGTCTGGGCGTGGAGCCAGGAATTGGCCGCCGCGATCACCTTCTGCGCCGAGTTCTTCACCGACCACGTATCGGGGGTCGCGTAGTAGTCGCTGAGGAAACTCTTGATCGCGGTCTCGCTCGCCGCAGCCCCCGCCGCGCTGCTGCTGATCCCGTCGGCCAGCGCCACGGCGATGCCTTTCAGGCCGAGCTCCGGCTGCTGCGGCACGAGGGCGCCGTGAAAATCCTGATTGGCGTCCTTGCGGCCGGCCGTGCTGTGCTGGCCGATCGAGACGGTCAGGTCCGAACCCGGATTGCTGGGGGGCGCACTCAAGCCGCGACCGCCGTGCCGTCGCCGCGACCGCGATACGAGAGGGCCTCGGCCAGATGCAGCCGACGGACCTGCGTCTCGCCGTCGAGATCGGCGAGCGTCCGGGCGACACGCAATGTGCGGTGGAAGCCGCGGGCGGAGAGCCGCATGCTCTCGGCCGCCTGCCGGATCAGCGCTGTCCCGTCGGCATCGGGGCCGGCGACCTCTTCGATCAGGTTCGCCGGGCAGGTGGCGTTGGTGGTGGCGGGCGACAAACCCCGGCCGGCATAGCGGGCGCTTTGCAGGGCGCGCGCCGCAGCAACCCGGGCGGCGGCCTCGGGCGACCCTTCCGCGGGCGGCGGCAGGATCAAGTCGGCCGCCGTCACTGCCGGGACCTCGATGCGCAGGTCGATCCGGTCGAGCAGCGGGCCCGAGATCCGCGCCTGATACTGCGCCATGCAGCGGTCGTTCGGGCCCCGCCGGCAGGCGTAACCCGGCTCCAGCCCCTGGCCGCAGCGGCACGGATTCATGGCCGCCACAAGCTGGAACCGGGCCGGATAGGTGACCCGGTGATTGGCGCGGGCGATCATCACCTCGCCGGTCTCCATGGGCTGACGCAGGCTGTCGAGGACCTGTGGGGCGAATTCGGGAAGTTCATCCAGGAAAAGGACGCCGCCATGGGCGAGGGAGACCTCGCCCGGGCGCGCGCCGAGCCCGCCGCCGACCAGCGCGGCCATCGAGGCGGAATGGTGGGGCTGGCGAAACGGTCGGCGGTTCGAGAGCGCGCCGTCCTTCAATTCGCCCGCGACCGACTGGACCATGGAAATATCGAGCAGCTCGCGGGGGCCGAGCGGCGGCAGGATCGAAGGCAGCCGGGCGGCGAGCATCGACTTGCCCGAGCCGGGCGGCCCGTTCATCAGCAGATTGTGGCCGCCCGCGGCGGCGACTTCGAGGGCGCGCTTGGCCCCCTCCTGTCCCTTGATGTCGATCAGGTCCGGCAAGGGTCCCGCGAGACCAGCCACCGCGGCCTCCGGGCGCGCCATGACCTGGCTGCCCTTGAAGTGATTGGCGAGCTGGATCAACGAGCGCGGGGCGAGCACGTCGAGGTCGCCGCCGGCCCAGGCCGCCTCCGGCCCGGTCGAGGCCGGGCAGATCAGGCCGAGGCCGCGCGCGCCTGCCGCGATGGCGGCCGGCAGCACGCCGTTGACCGCGGTGATGCTGCCGTCGAGGGCGAGCTCGCCCAGGACGCAGTAGCCGGCGAGGGCATCCGCCGGAATCGCGCCGATCGCCGCCATGACGCCCAGCGCGATCGGCAGGTCGTAATGCGAGCCCTCCTTGGGCAGATCCGCGGGGGCGAGATTGACGGTGATGCGCTTGGCCGGCAGCGCCAGCCCCGAGGCGATCAGGGCGCCACGCACCCGCTCGCGCGACTCGGCCACCGCCTTGTCGGGCAGACCCACCACCGTGAACACCACCGAGCCCGGGATGATCTGGACCTGCACGTCGACCGCGCGCGCCTCGATACCCTCGAAGGCGACAGTGGCGACGCGCGTGACCATAGGTGAAGAATCCTCGACGCCGCAGGCTTGGGCGTTTCAGATCTGCGGGAGAATTGTAGGGGACTCAAGAGGATCCACGGCGCGAGGGAACCCCTCTGCTGCATTCCTGTTCACAGCCGACAACTCGTGATGGATTGGAGACTGCCTTGCGCCTCGCCACGCCACTTCTCGCGCTGACCTTCGCTCTCGGCCTCGCAACCGCGGCCCAAGCCGATGAGAAGCTTCCGCCGGACCAGCAGGCCAAGGTCGAGGCCATGCTGAAGCAGGAAGGCTTCACTAAGTGGAAGGAGATCGAGCTGGACGACGGCATGATCGAGGTGGATGACGCGATCGACGCCAGCGGCAAGCAGTTCGACCTGAAGCTCGATCCCAAGACCCTGGCGATCGTGAAGCGCAAGGCCGAGTAGGCGGCATCGAGGCAGCGCTTGCGTTCGGGCCGAGGCCCGGCCATATAGCCGGCGGGGGGTTGGCGAGGGACGTTTCACTCGCCAACCGGGTCAGGTCCGGAAGGAAGCAGCCCTAACGAGACCGAGCGGGTCTTCGTCCAGCCTCCCACCTCATTCCCTGCGCGCGGCAGCCCGATTCTGACACGGCATGGACGCTTCGACCGGCACGCCTGACGACGAGCCGGGCCTGCCCGGGTTTCCAGCGCCCGCAGCCGCGGCGACGCCCTACCGGGTGCTCGCGCGAAAATACCGCCCCACGAATTTCGGCGACCTGATCGGTCAGGACGCGATGGTCCGGACCCTGGCCAACGGGTTCGCGGCCAATCGCATTCCGCAGGCCTGGATGCTCACCGGCGTCCGCGGGGTCGGCAAGACCACGACGGCGCGCATTCTCGCCCGCGGCCTCAACTACGCCCGCGCCGGCCAGCCGGATACCGGCCCGACCGTGTCGATGCCGGAACTCGGCCTCCACTGCGCGGCGATCATGGAATCCCGGCACATGGACGTGCTGGAGATGGATGCCGCCTCGCATACCGGCATCGGCGACGTCCGGGCGATCATCGACGGCATCCGCTACGGGCCGGTCTCGGCGCGCTACAAGGTCTACATCGTCGACGAGGTCCACATGCTCTCCGAGAAGGCGTTCAACGCCTTCCTGAAGACACTCGAGGAGCCGCCGCCGCACGCCAAGTTCGTCTTCGCCACCACCGAGATCCGCAAGGTGCCGGTGACGATCCTGTCCCGCTGCCAGCGCTTCGACCTGCGCCGGGTCGAGGCGCCGACGCTGCACGCCCATCTCGCCAAGGTCTGCGCGGCCGAGGGCGTCTCCGTCGAGGACGAGGCCCTGGGCGCGATCGTGCGCGCCGCGGAGGGCTCGGTGCGCGACGCGCTCTCGCTGCTCGATCAGGCCATCGCCCACGGCGCCGGCACGATCACCGCGCAGAGCGTGCGCGACATGTTGGGTCTCGCCGATCGCGCCCGCATCCTCGACCTGTTCGAGGCGGTGATGCGCGGGTCGGTCCCGGCCGCTTTCGCGGAATTGCGGGCGCAGTACGATTCCGGCGCCGACCCGTCGGTCGTCCTCTCGGATCTCGCCGCCTTCACCCATCTCGTCACCCGGCTCAAGGCCGTGCCGGAGACCGCGTCGGATCCGACGCTGAGCGAGACCGAGCGCGTCCGCGGCGCTGAGTTTGCCGAGAAGCTCTCGATCCGTGCGCTGTCGCGGGCGTGGCAGATCCTGCTGAAGGCCATCCCGGAGGTTCAGGCCGCCCCGCGCCCGCTCGCGGCGGCCGAGATGGCGATCGTGCGCCTCGCCTACGCGGCCGACCTGCCCACGCCGGACGAAGCCCTGCGCCAGCTGAAAGCCGAGGCGGCCGCGGCACCACAGGACGATCCGCCCGCGCCGTCGGGGCGCCCGCCTCTGCCACCGATCCCGGATCTGCGCGGCGGCTCGGCGGCTCTCGCGGCTTCACCCCGAACCGAACTGGCACAGCCCAATCCGGCGGCCGTGCCGACGGCGATGGCTATCGCGGCCCCGCGGCCGGCACCGGTGGCGCCTCCGACGCCGCGACTCGGCCGTTTCGAGGATCTGATCGCGCTGGCCGATGCCAACCGGGACATCCTGCTCCGCACGGCGCTGGAGCGGGACATCCACCTGGTGCGATTCGAGGAGGGCCGCATCGAGTTCCGGCTCGCGACCGGCGGGCGTCCGAGCCTCGCCACCGACCTCGCAGCCGCCATCGAACGCTGGACCGGACAGCGCTGGGTCGTCGCCCTCTCGAAGGAAGAAGGTGCGCCGACGCGTGACGCCGCGGCCCGCGCCGCCACCGAAACCCGCCGGGAGAACGCGGCCGCCGATCCGTTCGTGCGCGAAGTGCTCACCCGCTTTCCCGGGGCCGAGATCGTCGACGTGCGCGAGACTGCGCCCGAGGCTCTCCCCTCGGCCGAGCAGGAGATCCTCGGGGTGGGAGACGCCGCCCCGGTGGACGAGGTCGAGGACGACGAAGCCTGAGCCCTCGGCCCGGCCGCCCATGGCGGTTGGCGGCCGGCGTTCCCAGATCACCCCACGACAAGGAAACGGGAAGAGAGCCGCATGCGCGACCTGATGGGCATCATGAAGCAGGCCCAGGCCATGCAGGAGAAGATGGCCAACCTGCAGTCCGAGATGGACGGGATCGAGGTCACCGGCGCCTCGGGCGGCGGCTCCGTTCGGGTCACGATGACCGCCAAGGGTCAGATGAAGGGCGTCAGCATCGACCCGTCCCTGATGGTGGCGGACGAGCGCGAGATCCTTGAGGATCTGATCGTCGCCGCCTGCAACGACGCCCGCGGCAAGGCCGAGGCGACCATGCAGGAGCGCATGGCCGAGCTGACCAAGGGCCTGCCGCTGCCGCCGGGCATGAAGCTGCCGTTCTAGGGCTTGTCGACGCGGAGGGGTCTCCAGCCTGCGGGCCGGTCATCTCTGCGCCCCGTCATCCCGGGGCCGCGCAGCGGAGCCCGGGATCCAGACCCGCCGACCTGCCAGACACGTACACCCCCGGTGCGTCTGGATTCCGGGCTCGCCTGCGGCGCCCCGGAATGACGGGCTGTCCGGCCCGTGCGCGACCGCTTTGATCGGGCGATCACGGGCGGCACGTCGGGCCGCCCGATCTCATGGTCAGGCTGCGATCGCCTGCGCGGTCGGCCCGGCAGCGCGCACGTCGGCGTCGACATGGGCCTCGAACCGCTTGAAGTTGTCGTCGAACATCTTCACGAGGCGCGCCGCCGTCTCCACGAAGGCGCCCTTGTTGGCCCAGGTCTTCACCGGGGTCAGGATGTGCGGCTCGACGCCCGGAACCGAGACCGGCACCGCGAAGCCGAAATACGGGTCGCGGCGGAACTCGGCCTGTGCCAGCGAGCCGTCGAGGGCAGCGCTCAGCAGGCGGCGCGTCACGCGGATCGGCATGCGCCGGCCGGTGCCGACGCCGCCGCCGGTCCAGCCGGTGTTGACCAGCCAGCAATCGACGCTGTGCTTGGCGATGAGGTCGCGCAGCAGGTTGCCGTAGGTGCTCGGATGCCGCGGCATGAACGGGGCGCCGAAGCAGGTCGAGAAGGTCGCCTCCGGCCCGGTCAGGCCGCGCTCGGTGCCGGCCACCTTGGCGGTGTAGCCCGAGAGGAAGTGGTACATCGCCTCGGCGCCGGTGAGCTTGGCGATCGGCGGCATCACCCCGAAGGCGTCGCAGGTCAGCATCACGATGTTCTTCGGATGCCCGGCCCGGCCTGTCGCGCTCGCGTTGGCGATGAAGTCCAGCGGGTAGGCGCAGCGGGTGTTCTCGGTGAGCGACGCGTCGTCGAAGTCCGGCATGCGGGTGACCGGATCGATGATCACGTTCTCCATCACCGTGCCGAAGCGCTCGGTGGTGGCGTAGATCTCCGGCTCGGCGTTGCGCGAGAGACGGATGGTCTTGGCGTAGCAGCCGCCCTCGAAGTTGAAGATCCCGGAATTCGACCAGCCGTGCTCGTCATCGCCGAGCAGCTGGCGGGAGCTGTCGTTCGACAGCGTCGTCTTGCCGGTGCCCGAGAGGCCGAAAAAGATCGCCGAGCCGCCCTCGGCGTCGAGCGCCGCGTTGGCCGAGCAGTGCATCGGCATCACGCCCTGACCGGGCAGAATGTAGTTCAGGTAGGTGAAGACCGACTTCTTCATCTCGCCCGCGTAGGCCGAGCCGCCGATCAGCACGAGCTTCTTCGAGAAGTCGATGGCGATCACCGTCTTCGACCGGCATCCATGCCGGGCGGGATCCGCCTGGAAGCTCGGCAGGTCGATGATCGTCATGTCCGGCACGTAGGACGCGATCTCGGAGCGGTCCGGCCGGATGAGCAGGTTGCGGATGAACAGCGAGTGCCACGCGAACTCGGTGAACACCCGCGCCTTGACCCGGTAGGCGGGATCGGCGCCGCCGTAGAGGTCCTGGGCGAACAGCTCCTTGCCCTCGGCATGCTTCAGGAAGTCTTGGCGCAGGGTCTCGAACTGCTCGGGCGTGATCGCGCCGTTGTTGTCCCACCAGACCTCGTTCTCGGTGCCGGCGTCGCGGACCACGAACTTGTCCTTGGGCGAGCGGCCGGTATGGCTGCCGGTGGTCGCGACGATCGCGCCGCCGCGGGCGAGCTGCGCCTCCTTGCGGGACAGCGCCTCTTCGTAGAGGCGCGGCGCCTCGAAATTCCAGTGGACGGCCTTGAGGTCGCGGAAACCGGCCGCCTCGGCACCGTGGGCCGCGTTGTGATCACCGATGTTGGTCAAGAGCGTATCTCCCGGGCCCCTGTTCGACCGTCGACGCGACTGAGCCGGACGGCACCGCCGTCCGGATCCGACCGGGAGACGTCCGCGCGGTCGTACAGGTCCGCCGCGCGCAGGATCTCCGTTCCCCGGCTGCTTGCCGTCCCTGCAACGAGTAGGCGGCGAAGCTTCGCTGTCATTATGGGCTCCTCCAGGGGCCCGCAATGTGGACAAACAGGTTAGACCACAGTCGTGGACTCAGGAACCCAAGTCTGTAAGCCGTTTCGCGCGTCGTGCAGCAGAACGGTACGGGCGGACCGACTCTGGAATACCCATATACCAGAGGTGCGAGCCTGAACCCTTGCGCGCCGCCCGGCGGCGTCTATGCCCGTCCGGATCCTCCGCCCCTCCTCGCCCAAGAGGCACGATGCCCCAAGCCGTCGCCGGCCCCGAGATCGAGCGCCTGATCCAGCTTCTCGCCCGCATGCCGGGCCTCGGACCCCGCTCGGCGCGGCGGGCCGCCCTCCAGCTCATCAAGAAGCGCGACACGCTGCTCGGCCCGCTGGCCGATGCCATGCGAGTGGCGGCCGACCGCATCATCGTGTGCACGAGCTGCGGCAACGTCGATACCTCCGACCCCTGCACGATCTGCCGCGATGCCGAGCGCGACCCGACGACGCTCGTGGTGGTCGAGGACGTGTCCGATCTCTGGGCCCTGGAGCGCTCGGGCGCCGTGAAGGCGCGCTACCATGTGCTCGGCGGCGTCCTCTCGGCGCTCGACGGCGTGCGGCCGGAGCACCTGAACCTCGCAAGCCTGGTAGAGCGCGTGGCCCGGCCCGAGGTGACCGAGGTCATCCTGGCGCTCAACGCCACCGTCGACGGCCAGACCACCGCCCATTACGTGACCGAGTCGATCCGGCATTGCAGCGTGAAGGTCACGCGGCTCGCCCACGGCGTGCCGGTCGGCGGCGAGCTCGACTATCTCGGCGAGGGCACCCTGTCGGCGGCGATCCGCAGCCGCACGGCGTTCTGAGCGGCGGGAAGCCGGCGCGAGCCGGTATTTGACCGGTCCACGACCGCATCCTATTCGACGCTGAGCCCGGACCCGTCCCGGCGCCTTCCCTGCCGGTTTCCGCCATGACCATCCGCCCGCTCGTCATCCTCCCCGATTCCGTCCTGCGCCAGAGTTCCGAACCAGTCGGTCCGATCACCGCCGAGATCCGCACCCTCGTCGCCGATATGTTCGACACGATGTACGACGCGCCCGGCGTCGGGCTCGCGGCGATCCAGATCGGCGTGGCGAAGCGTGTCGTCACGATCGACACGTCGAAGGAGGAAGGCGTCCGCGACGCGCGGGTCTTCATCAATCCCGAGATCGTCTGGTCCTCAGAGGAGAAGCGGGTCTACGACGAGGGCTGCCTGTCGATCCCCGACTATTACGCCGAGGTCGAGCGGCCGGACCGGGTGCGCGTGAAGTTCCGCGACCTCGACGGCAAGGAGCAGGAGATCGAGGCCGACGGCCTGCTCTCGACCTGCATCCAGCACGAGATCGACCATCTCAACGGCGTGCTGTTCATCGACCACCTGTCGAAGTTGAAGCGCGACCGGGTGATCAAGAAGTTCACCAAGGCGGCCAAGCGCGACGCGGCCTGAGCCGGCCATGCGCGTCGTCTTCATGGGCACGCCGGACTTCGCGGTGCCGACGCTCGCCCGGCTCGCGCAGGACGGGCACGACATCGTCGCGGTTTATACCCGCGCGCCCGCCAAGGCCGGCCGCGGCATGAGCCTGCGTCCCTCGCCGGTTCACGCGCTGGCCGACACGCTCGGCGTGCCGGTCCTGACGCCCGCGACGCTTCGCACGCCGGAGGCAGCCGAGACCTTCGCGGCGCACCGGGCCGACGTCGCCGTCGTGGTGGCCTACGGGATGCTGCTGCCGCAGGCGATCCTCGACGCGCCGAAGCACGGCTGCCTCAACCTGCACGGCTCATTGCTGCCGCGCTGGCGCGGCGCGGCACCGATCCAGCGCGCCGTCATGGCCGGCGATGCCGAGAGCGGCGTCGGGGTGATGCGGATGGAGGCGGGCCTCGACACCGGCCCCGTGGCCCTGGAGGCCCGGCTCCCGATCGCCCCGGGCATGACGGCGGGCGCGCTGCACGACGCGCTGATGCCGGTCGGCGCCGATCTGATGGCGCAGGCCCTCGCCCGTCTCGACGCGGGTACCCTGACCTTCACGCCGCAGCCGGAGGACGGCGTCGTCTACGCCCACAAGATCACCAACGACGAGGCGCGGATCAACTGGTCCAAGCCGGCCACCGAGGTTGCCAACCGGATCAACGGGCTGTCGCCCTTCCCCGGCGCGTTCTTTGAGGTCGATCTCGGCAAGGGTCCCGAGCGCGTGAAGGTGCTGCGCGCCATTCCGGCAGCGGGCGCAGGCGAGGCGGGGACGTTGCGCGATGCGGAGGGAATTGTCGCGTGCGGCGACGGCGCCGTCCGGCTTCTGGAGCTGCGCCGCGCGGGAAAAGGCGGGAGCGCCAGCGGAGCGGAGTTCGTCCGAGGCGCCCGTCTCACGCCCGGCGCCCGCCTCGGCTGATGCGCGTAGCCCGGTCAAGGTCTTCTGCACTCGGTCCAACCCGTCATCGCGCGCGCAGCGAAGCGACCCAGGGCAGCGCACCCTGGCGAGGCTTGGCGCGACACGGGATTGCTTCGCTACGCTCGCAAAGACGATCGCGCGCACATCCTTCCAAAGCTTTGTGTCATATCGCGAAATCGAACATCAGAGCGCCCTCGGTAAACCTTGAGGGCGCCTGCTGATGCCCCGCTACAAACTCGTCATCGAGTACGATGGCGGCCCGTTCTGCGGCTGGCAGCGGCAGGCCGAGGATCCCACGGTCCAGGGCGCGATCGAGGCGGCCGTCACGCGCTTCTCCGGCGAGGATGCCCGGCTCACCTGCGCCGGCCGGACCGATGCCGGCGTGCACGCGATCCATCAGGTGGCCCATCTCGACCTCGCCAAGGACTGGCGAACCGACACGGTGCGGGACGCCCTCAATGCCCATCTGCGGCCGCAGCCAGTCGCGATCCTGTCCGCCGAGATCGTACCGGAGAGCTTCGACGCCCGCCACTCGGCGATCCGCCGGCACTACCGCTACCGCATTCTCAACCGGCGCAGCCCGGCGGCGCTGACGCGAGCCCATGTCTGGCACGTGCCGTGGCCCCTCGACGCGGATCGCATGCACGACGCCGCCCAGCGCCTCGTCGGCCGCCACGACTTCTCGGCCTTCCGGGCCGCCGAGTGCGGGCGAACAGCCCAATCCGCACGCTGGAGCAACTCGACGTCGCCCGCGTCCCGATGGCTCTGCACGACGAGATCGTGGTGGCGACCGCGGCGCGCTCGTTCCTGCACCATCAGGTGCGGGCCATGGTCGGCACGCTGATGCTCGCAGGCTGCCGCCGGCTCTCGGCGGATGACGTCGCCGAGATCCTCGCCTCGGGCGACAAGCGCCGCTGCGGGCCGCTGGCCCCGGCCGCAGGGCTGACGTTCGTGGGCGTCGACTACGGTCCGGCGAAGTAGGCGTCGAGCACCCGCTCGTAGATCGCCGTCAGTCGCTCCAGATCGGCGACCGCCACGCATTCGTCGACCTGATGCATGGTCTCGCCGACGAGGCCGAACTCGATCACCGGGCAGGCATCCTTGATGAAGCGCGCGTCCGACGTGCCCCCTGTCGTGGAGAGCGTCGGCGTCAGGCCGGTCTCGGCCCGGATCGCCTCGGAGACGAGCGTCACGAAGGCGTCCGGCCGCGTCAGGAAGGCCGGCGCATTCGAGGGCTGGAGGTCCAGGCTGAAGCGCACCGCGTTCCCGGCCGCCTGCTCCAGGCGCCGACGGATCTCCGCGCCCAGGCTCTCGGCCGTCCAGTCGTCGTTGAAGCGGACGTTGAAGGTCGCCCGGGCGGTTGCCGGGATCACGTTGGTCGCCGGGTTGCCGACGTCGATCGTGGTGAACTCGAGGTTCGAGGCGTCGAAATGCGCCGTCCCGCGATCCAGCGGCTCGGCGACCAGCGCCGAGGCGAGGCGCAGCAGGCCCGGGATCGGGTTCTCGGCCTTGTGCGGGTAGGCGACGTGGCCCTGCCGCCCCAGCACGGTGAGCTTGCCGGTGAGCGACCCGCGCCGGCCGATCTTGATCATCTCGCCGAGCCGGCCCGGATTGGTCGGCTCGCCGAGGACGCAATGGTCGAAGCGTTCACCCCGTCGCCGCGCCCAATCGAGGAGCTTCACGGTGCCGTTGACCGCCGGCCCCTCCTCGTCGCCGGTGATCAGGAACGCGATGGAGCCGCCGAAATCGGCGCCGCGCCGTTCCAGGAAGGCGAGCGTGGCCGCGAGCATGCAGGCGATGCCGCCCTTCATGTCGGCGGCGCCGCGGCCGTACAGCATCCCATCGGCGACCGCGCCCGCAAAGGGGTCGTGGCGCCACGCGCCCTCGCCTTCCGGCACGACGTCGGTGTGACCGGCAAAGACGAGGCACGGACCGTCCTGCCCGATGCGCGCGTAGAGGTTCGGCGTATCGGGGTATCCGGGCTCGGAGAAGACCGGCCGCTCGATGGCGAAGCCGACGGGCTGGAGCGCGTCGGCGACCACGTCGAGGGCGCCGCGATCCTCCGGCGTCACGGACGGGCAGCGGATCAGGGCCTGCGCGAGACGCAGAGCCGCGTCGGGGGCGTGATGATCAGCCGGCATGGACCCGTCCTCGGCGGCGTGACATGCCGCGCGGCCCGCTTAACCCGAAGCGGGCCGCCCCGGAACTCCCGTCCCGAGCCCTACTTGGTGACCACGACCTGCACGTCGCCGTGGCGGCGCTGCACCGACACGGTGACGTCGTCGTCGTAGCGCTGGAAGCGGATATCCAGGCGCGAACCGCCGAGCTTGACGTTGTAGAGGGTCACGCCGTCGAGGAAACCCGGGAGGATCGGGTTCTTCAAACGGACGCTGTTGCCCTCATGGTCGAGTTCGAGGCCGAGACACGCGGCCAGGAACGCGAACGGCGCCGCCGCCGCCCAGGCCTGCGGGCTGCAGGCCACCGGATAGGAAACCGGCCCGCGCTGCTTGCGGCGCATGAAGCCGCAGAACAGCTCCGGCAACCGCTTCTGGTCCTGGTAGAGCGAGGTGTCGAACATCCCCTGGAAGATGCGCGCAGCCTCGTGCTTGCGGTCGTAGCGCGCCAGACCCATCGCGATCAGCGCGTTGTCGTGCGGCCAGATCGAGCCGTTGTGGTAGGACATCGGGTTGTAGCGCGCCTCGCCCTTGGCGATCGTCCGCACGCCCCAGCCGTTGAAGCCGTCCTTGCACAGCAGTGTCTCGGCGACCTGGGCCGCCCGCTCCGGCTTGGCGATGCCGGTGAACAGGGCGTGGCCGGCATTGGACGAGCGCACCGCACACTGCTTCTTCGCTCCGTCCAGGGCCAGCGCGTAGGTGCCGATCTCCTCGTTCCAGAACGCCGCGTCGAACTTCTCGCGGAGCGCCGCAGCTTCCTGCGTGAGGCGCTCGGCCATCGGATCGTGCCCCAGCTGCGCCGCGAGCTTCGCCATGCCGTTCTTGGCCGCGTAGACGTAGCCCTGCACCTCGCACAGGGCGATCGGGCCCTTCGCCAGCTGACCGTCGGTGTGGAAGATCGAATCGTGGCTGTCCTTCCAGCCCTGATTTTCTAGGCCCTTCTCGGTGTCGCGGGCGTACTCAACGAAGCCGTCGCCGTCCCGGTCGCCGTAGCGGTCCATCCATTCCAGGGCGAGTTCCAGCGCCGGCCAGATGGCCCGGACGGTCTCGAGGTCGCCCGTGACCGCGTAGTACTCCCAGGCCAGCATCACGAAGAGCGGCGTGCCATCGATGGTGCCGTAATAGTGGCGGAACGGCACCTCGCCGAGCATCGCCATCTCGCCGCGGCGGGTTTCGTGCAGCACCTTCCCGGGCTGGGCATCGGCCGCCGGATCGATCGCCTTGGCCTGGGTCGAGGCGAGGTAGCGCAGCACGCCCCGGGCGAATTTCGGGTCGATCCAGAGCGCCATCATCGCCGTGATGATGCCGTCGCGCCCGAACACCGTGGAGTACCAGGGGATGCCGGCGAACGGGTAGATGCCCTCCGGGGTGCGGGTCGCCAGCATGTAGAGGTCGGCCGTGGCCCGGCACAGGCCCTCGTTGAACTGATCGTTCGGCGAGATGATCGTGGTGATCCCCGCCGTGAGCGCCCGGAGATCGCGCCGCGAGTCGCGATAGGCGCGGGCGAAGATCGTCCCCTCGCCGAGGTCCTTGAGCTCGCGCCGGGCGCCTCCGGCATTGGCCGCGAGCGTCAGCTTGGCGGCCGCGTCCTCGCCGACCATCGAGTCGGTCGGCGGCTTGGTAAAGGCCCGATGCGCCTCGAAGGTGACGCGGATGAACAGCGAGGTCCGGCCGCCCGGCGGCAGCGACACGTCGAAGACCACCTTGCCGGGCTCGATCGAATCGGGCTTCGGGCCGAAATGCAGCGCCGTGGTCCGGACGATCTCGTCCAGGCCGACGTAGCGGAACTGGACCTCCCGGTCGCTCGCCACCTGGACGCCGCGCTTGCCGCGCTCCTTTCGGTCGGTGCCGCGCACCTCGAACAGGTCGCGGTAATCCGCATCGAAAGTCACGGCGATGCGCAGGCGGCGGTGCTTCGAATCGAAGGAGCGCAGGCCGATGCGGTCGTAGCAGGCGCCGCGGAACAGGAACTTCGTGCGCTCGATCGCGATCGTCTCGCGCGGAATCGAGGTCTCGTCGTGGGCGTCGATGCGGATGTCGGGCGTCGTCATGTCGACGCTGAGCGCGCCGTTATCGTCCTGCATCACCGAGGAGAGCATCAGCGGGCGCTGTCCCTCCACCGTGACCTCCAGGCGCGAGAGGTAGCGCGTGTCCTGGAAGTAGAGGCCCTCCGGGCCGGGCTGGACGCCGATATCGCCGTAGGAATCGAGGACGCCGAACGCCTCGCCGAACTTCAGCGAGCGCAGGGGCCGCTCGACCAGGGAGGTCTGCGCCTCGATGTGATAGGTCGGCAGGACGTCGTCTGCGTCCTGGAATCCGTGCGCCACGCTTCCGGAGCTCGCCGCGGTCCGGGCCTTCGCGTCGTGGGCCGCTGCCGTGTTGTCCGCCGCCATGCAGGGCATCTCCGGGTGCAAGTGAGAGGTGCGATCGAGAGGGCTGCTGCACCCGTTCGATGCAGCAGCCCTTGTTCACCCTACGGATGAGTCGCCTTTAAGACGCTAGGCCGAGCCGGACCCGCCTCGCAAGCCCGGTGCCCAGGTTCAGGCCGGCATTGCGGCGACCGGGATTGCCGGGCGCGCGGAGCCGTTGACCTCACCGTATTGCGGCTTGAAGCCGGACTTCGGCAGCTTGATCACGTCGGCGCCGCGGGCGAGCAGGTCCTCGTAGGCGGCGACGTACTTCTTGACCATGCACTCGGCGGTGAAGGCGCTCTCGAAGTGGCGGCGCACGCCGGCGCGGCTCATGGTCTTGACCTTGGCGACCGCCGCCACGGCATCGTCCATGTTATCGCAGAGCACGCCGCCGACGCCGTCCTTGATCACTTCCGGCACGGAGCCGTTGCGGAAGGCGATCACCGGGGTGCCGGCCGACATCGCCTCGATCATCACCAGGCCGAAGGGCTCCGGCCAATCGATCGGGAAGGCGAGCGCCAGGGCGTTGCCGAGGAAGTCCTTCTTCTGCTCTTCATTGATCTCGCCGATGTACTCGACCAGCGGGTGATGGATCATCGGCTCGATGACCTCGTCCCAGTAATCCTGGTCGGCCTTGTCGACCTTGGCGGCGATCTTGAGGGGCGTGCCGGAACGGATCGCCATTTCGATCGCGCGGTCGGGCCGTTTCTCGGGCGAGATCCGGCCGAGGAAGGCGAGATAGCCGCCCTTGGCCTCCGGGTAGTACGGGCAGTTCTCGGCCGGCAGGCCGTGATGGATCGTCGCCAGCCAGTTGGAGGTCGGCGGCATCGGCAGGCGCTGATTGTCGGAGATCGAGACCAGCGGCATGCCCGTGAAGGTGCGGTAGACCGGCATGAAGTCCGGTACGTCCAGGCGACCGTGCATCGTGGTGATGCACTTGTGATTCAGATCCTCGAACATCGGATACTGAAGCAGGTCGATGTGGAAGTGCAGGATGTCGAACTCGTGCGCGCGGCGGTGCACCTGATGCAGCATCGCCAGGTGGCTGGCGGTGTGATCCCGGTACCCGAGCAGGCGCAGCCCCTCCGGCGTGCAGGCGGCGAGCTTGGCAGACGTCTCGGAGTCACCGCTGGCGAACAGCGTGACTTCGTGGCCCTGGCGGACCAACTCTTCTGTAATCCAGCTGACGACGCGCTCGGTGCCGCCGTAGAACTTCGGAGGGACGGCCTCCGACAACGGAGCGATCTGGGCAATGCGCACGAAGTGTCTCCTGGTTGGCCGAATTTGACGGGGGGTCTAACCCTGTTGGCCTGAGCGGGACATGAATGAAACGGACGGCCAAGGTTATGGTTCCTGGCGCCGCCCGCTGTCGCGCACCGTTTTGTGCAGCGCGCAAGCTGTCCCCGGATTCCCCCGAATCAGCGGGGGTGGCGTGCGCGCCGACCCGCCCCGAGGCGGCCACGGCGACCGCGCCGTCATCCCGGGACGGCGCAGCACGGCCCGGTATGACGGCGCAGACCTTCATGGCCGTCTGAGTGCCCCGCCCGTCACGGTGCCCCACGGCCGTTGCCGCCGCGTCAGCTTTCTGTCATAAGCCGCCCCGCGTCGAACCGCCCGGCCGATAGGGCTGCCGTGGCGGCTCGTGCTGCTCCACCAGAAGCATCAGCGCGCGAACCTCATCCGATCCCTCCGGATCGGCCAGAGATCCTTTCGCGCAACGGAGAGCCAAATGCCCAAGTTGAAGACGAAATCGGGCGCGAAGAAGCGCTTCAAGATCACCGGCACCGGCAAGGTGATGTACGCCCAGGCCGGCAAGCGCCACGGGATGATCAAGCGGACGACCAAGCAGATCCGCAACCTGCGCGGCACCACGACCCTGTTTGAGGGCGATGCCGCCAACGTGAAGAAGTACTTCCTGCCGAACGCGCGGTAAGTCCTTCAACACCCGTTGCCACTGTCTTTCGTCGAATCCAGGAGATAACCGATGGCCCGCGTCAAGCGCGGCGTGACCAGTCACGCGAAGCACAAGAAGGTTCTGAAGGCCGCCAAGGGCTATTACGGCCGGCGCAAGAATACGATCCGCATCGCCAAGCAGGCGGTGGAGAAGGGTCTGCAGTACGCCTACCGCGACCGCAAGAACAAGAAGCGCACGTTCCGCGCCCTCTGGATCCAGCGCCTCAACGCGGCGGTCCGCGAGCACGGCCTGACCTACTCGCGCTTCATCGACGGTCTGGCGAAGTCCGGCATCGTGGTCGACCGCAAGGCGCTGTCCGAGCTCGCGATCCACGAGCCGGCGAGCTTCGCCGCCGTCGCCGAGAAGGCGAAGGCCGCGCTGCCGCAGAACACCGCCAAGGCGGCCTGATCCAGGCCTGAGGCGAGACGGACGGAAGGCGCGGTTCCCCAGGGAGCCGCGCCTTCGTCGTTTACGAGGTCCCGCGCACCGCGCTTGCGCCCGGGCGCACAACGCGCGAGAGCACGGCCCGACGGCCGACTCCGCCAACCCTGCTCGAAGACAGCGATGACCGATCTCGACACCCTCGAACGCGATCTCCTGGCCCAGGTGGGCGCGGCGTCCGACGAGGCGGCCCTCGACGCGGTCCGCGTCGCCGCGCTCGGCAAGAAGGGCAGCGTCTCGGATCTGCTGAAGACCCTCGGTTCGATGACGCCGGACGAGCGCAAGGAGCGTGGGCCCCTGATCAACGGCCTGCGCGACCGGGTCCAGGGCGCCGTCACCGCGCGCAAGACCCAGCTGGCGGAGGCCGCCCTGGAGGCCCGCCTCGCCTCCGAGCGGGTCGACGTGACCCTGCCGGTCCGGGAGGCCCCCGAGGTGCGCGGCCGGATCCACCCGATCTCCCAGGTCATCGACGAGATCACCGCGATCTTCGCCGAGATGGGCTTCGCAGTCGCCGAGGGTCCGGACATCGAGACGGATGAGCTGAACTTCACGGCCCTCAACTTCCCGCCCGGCCACCCGGCCCGCGAGATGCACGATACCTTCTTCCTGGCCCCGGACCGGGACGGGAAACGCAAGGTGCTGCGCACCCACACCTCGCCCGTGCAGGTGCGGACCATGCGGGCGCAGACGCCGCCGATCCGCGTGATCATCCCGGGGCGGACCTACCGGCACGATTCCGACCAGACCCACACGCCGATGTTCCACCAGGTCGAGGGGCTGGTGATCGACACGAGCGCCAACATCGCCAACCTGAAATGGGTGCTGGAGGAGTTCTGCAAGGCGTTCTTCGAGGTGGAGGGCGTGAAGATGCGCTTCCGCCCGTCCTTCTTCCCCTTCACCGAGCCCTCCGCGGAGGTCGACATCCAGTGCTCGCGCAAGGGCGGCGAGATCCGCTTCGGCGAGGGCGACGACTGGCTGGAGATCCTGGGCTGCGGGATGGTCCACCCGAACGTGCTGCGCAATTGCGGGCTCGACCCGGACGCCGTGCAGGGCTTCGCCTTCGGCGTCGGCATCGACCGCATCGCCATGCTGAAATACGGCATGCCGGACCTGCGCCCGTTCTTCGAGGCCGACGTCCGCTGGCTCGACCATTACGGCTTCCGCCCGCTCGACGTGCCGAGCCTCGTGGGCGGCCTCACCGGCTGAGCCGCCCCGGTCCCGCCGCGGCCCTCCGGCCCCGGTGACGGCCCCGCGATCCTGTTCCTCCGACGGTCGAGCCGATACCGGGCTCTCGAAGGTCCATCATGAAATTCACCCTCTCCTGGCTCAAGGACCACCTCGACACCGAGGCCTCCCTCGACACCGTCGCCGAGACGCTCACGCGGATCGGCCTGGAGGTTGAGGGCGTCGAGGACAAGGCCGCCGCGCTCAAGCCCTACGTGATCGCCCGGATCCTGACGGCCGAGCAGCATCCGAACGCCGACCGGCTCCGGGTCTGCACCGTCGACACCGGTGCGGGCGCGCCCGTGCAGGTGGTCTGCGGCGCCCCGAACGCCCGGGCCGACCTCGTCTCGGTCTTCGCGCCGCCCGGCACCTACGTCCCGGGCAAGAACATCACCCTGTCGGTGGGCACGATCCGCGGCGTCGAGAGTCACGGCATGCTGTGCTCGGGCGCCGAGCTCGGCCTCGGCGACGACCATGACGGCATCCTGGAGCTCCCGACCGACGCACCCGTCGGCCAGGCCTACGCCCTCTATGCCGCACTCGACGATCCGGTCATCGAGATCAACCTGACGCCGAACCGGCCGGACTGCACCTCGGTCCACGGCATCGCCCGCGATCTCGCGGCCGCCGGCCTCGGCACGCTCAAGCGTGAGACGCTGCCGGGCGTGCGCGGCGAGGGTCCCTGCCCGGTCGAGGTCGAGCTGGCCCTCGATCCGGCCGACCGGCACCTCGCCCCCCTCTTCGCCCTGCGCCTGGTGCGCGGCGTCAAGAACGGCCCGTCGCCGGCCTGGATGCAGGCCCGCCTGCGCGCCATCGGCCTGCGGCCGATCAACAGCCTCGCCGACATCACCAACTACGTCACCTTCGATCGCGGCCGGCCGCTCCACGTCTTCGACGCCGCCAAGATCGCCGGCACCCTGACCGTCCGGCGGGCACGCGACGGCGAGAGCCTGCGCGCCCTCGACGGCCGGACCCACACCCTGACCGACGACACGGTGGTGATCGCCGACGAGAACGGCGTCGAATCGATCGCCGGCATCATGGGTGGCGATGCATCGGGCTGCGACGCCGGCACCACCGACGTGCTGATCGAGTCGGCCCTGTGGGACCCGACCAACATCGCCCAGTCGGGCCGCCGCCTCGGCATCATCACCGACGCGCGCTACCGCTTCGAGCGGGGCGTCGACCCGGCCTTCACGCTCCCGGGCCTCGACCTCGCGACGCGGCTCGTAGTCGATCTCTGCGGCGGCACGCCCACCGAGGCGCGGATCGCCGGCGAAGCGCCCGAATCCGAGCGCCGCATCGACTTTCCCTGGACCGAGGTCCGCCGCCTCGCCGGAATCGAGGTGCCGCGCGCCGAGATGCAGCAGATCCTCGAGACCCTGGGCTTCCACATCTCCGGCACCGGGGACCGGGCGACGGTGCTGCCGCCGTCCTGGCGGCCCGACGTCGAGGGCAAGGCCGACCTCGCCGAGGAGGTCGTCCGCATCGCCGGGCTCGACCGGATCGAGGCCAAGCCCCTGCCGCCGCTCGCCGGGATCGGCCGCCCGCTGCTCACCGTGATGCAGAAGCGGACCCGCCTGGCCAAGCGCGCCCTGGCGAGCCGCGGCCTCATGGAGGCGGTCACGTGGTCGTTCGTGCCGCACGACGACGGCGTCCTGTTCGGCGGCGGCGGAGCCGACCTCGTGCTGGCCAATCCGATCGCTTCGGAGCTGTCCGACATGCGGCCGAGCTTGGTGCCGGGCCTCCTGCGCGCGGCGCAGCGCAATGCCGACCGGGGCTACCCGGATGCGGCCCTGTTCGAGGTCGGCCAGTGCTTCGCCTCCGACGAGCCGGAGGGCCAGACCATCCGTGCGGCGGCGGTCCGCCGCGGCGGCGCGACCCTGGCCGGCGCCGGGCGGCACTGGGACGGCAAAGCCGCGACCGTCGACGCCTTCGACGCCAAGGCGGACGCCATCGCCCTGCTCGGCAGCCTCGGCGTGCCGACGGGCGGCCTTCAGATCACTGCGGGCGGCCCGTCCTGGCTGCATCCCGGCCGCTCGGGCACGCTGCGCTTTGGGCCAAAAAACGAGATCGGCTGGTTCGGCGAGGTGCACCCGCGGACGCTGCAGGCCCTCGACCTGAAGGGGACCCTCGTAGCCTTCGAGATCGTCCTCGACGCCCTGCCCCTGCCCAAGCACAAGCCCACCAAGGCCAAGGCAACCCTGGCGCTGTCGGAGCTCCAGCCGCTGTCGCGGGACTTCGCCTTCGTGGTCGGCCGCGACGTCCCGGCGGGCGATATCGTCAAAGCCGCCCAGAACGCCGAGCGCAAGCTCGTGACCGGGGTCGAGGTGTTCGACCTCTACGAGGGGCCGGGCGTGCCGGACGGCGCCAAATCGGTGGCGATCGCGGTGCGCCTCCAGCCCGTCGAGCGGACCCTGACCGACGCGGAGATCGAGGCGGTGAGCGCCAGGATCGTCGCCGAGGTCACCCGCAAGACGGGCGCGATCCTCCGGGCCTGAGGCGCTGCCATGGACCGGATCGCCCTGCTCATCGGCGACCTCGCGGCGGCCGAGTACCGGCCGAAGGCGGCGTTGCGGGAGGCCCTCAACCACCCGGCCGCCGTCGCAGAGGCGACTCTGCCGCTGCTGGAGGCGGCCGCCGACGGGCGCGAGCTGACGCCGGAAGAGACGAACCTCCTGTTCTGGGGCCTTCACGTTCTGGCCCACGCCCGGGACACGCGCGCCCTCGCGCCGCTTCTCAGGCTGCTCCGGCACGACGAGGAGAGCCTCGACGCCCTGCTCGGCGATGCCGTCACGGCGACCCTCGCCAAGGTCGTGGCGAGCCTGTTCGACGGCGATCCGCAACCGCTGTTCCGGCTGATCCTGGACAGCACGGTGGACGATCACGCGCGCATGGCGCTGATGTGCGCCTGCACCTTCCTGACGCTGGAGGGGCGGATCGACCGGGCCGCGATGCACGACCTGCTGGTCCGGTTCGACGATGCGCAGGCGGCTGTCGAGGACGGTCCCGCCTGGGTTGGCTGGGAAGAGACGATCGCGCATCTCGGCTTCCGGGACCTCGCGCCCCGCGCGGCCGCGGCCCGCGCCGACGGACGGCTCACCGACGAGATCAGCGACGCCGACTGGTTCAAGGAGGCCCTGCGCAAGGCGGAGACCAAGCCGGACGACCGAGACCGGCTCGGTCCATACCAGTACGGCTACCTCGACGATCCGGTCGAAGCGCTCGACTGGACCGAGGAGGGTGCGGGCGAGCCGCAGCGCAACCCGTTCAAGGATGTCGGCCGGAACGATCCGTGCCCCTGCGGCTCGGGCAAGAAGTTCAAGAAGTGCTGCCTCGGCAAGGTGGAGGCGGAGGGGCCCTGGATGCCGCCGGAGCCGCTAGGCCGCTGACGCGGCCGTTCCGCTGAGCGGGTTCTCGGGATCCCAGCCGTAGCTCAGCGTCTCGAACCGCATGGCGCGGGCGTCGACCATCAGGAGGCGCCCGACGAGGGGCTCGCCGAAGCCCGCCACGGCGCGGATTACCTCCATGGCCATCAGCGAGCCCATGACACCCGCGAGCGCGCCCAGCACGCCGGCCTCCGCGCAGGCGGGCACGCTGCCGGGCGGCGGCGGGTTAGGGAAGAGGCAGCGATAGGTTGGGTTCGGATTCCCGTCGGATCCGGTCTCGTGCGCCCGAATCGTGGTCAGCGTGCCGTCGAAGCGGCCCAAAGCCGCCGTGACCAGCGGGCGCCGCGCCCGGAAGCATGCGTCGGACACCGCGTAGCGGGTGGCGAAGTTGTCGGATCCGTCGGCCACGAGGTCGTAGCCGGCGATCAGGTCGACGGCGTTGTCCGCGTCGATCCGGAACGGGTGCGGGACCACGGTCACGTGCGGGTTGAGCCGCGCCACCGCGTCGGCCGCGCTCTCGACCTTCGGCCGGCCGAGATCCGGCGTGCCGTGAATCACCTGCCGCTGGAGATTTGAGAGCGAGACCGTGTCGTCGTCGACGAGGCCGATCGTGCCGATCCCGGCGGCGGCGAGGTACTGGATCAGCGGCGCGCCGAGGCCGCCTGCCCCGATGACCAAGATCCGGGCAGCCTTGATCCGGGCCTGACCCGGACCGCCGACCTCGGCGAGGACGAGGTGGCGGGCGTAGCGTTCGATCTCATCGGGAGCGAGGGCCATAGGCTGCCCATAATCCGCGGCGCCGCCGATCGAAAGCGCTGAAACGACAACGCCGCCCCGGTGAGGAGGCGGCGCGGGTCTCGCGTCTCTGGATCCGGGCCGCTCAGCGCGGCGCGAGGATCATGATCATCTGCCGGCCTTCGAGCATCGGCTCGCTCTCGACCTTGGCGATCTCGGCCGTCTCGTGCTTCACGCGCTCCAGGAGGCGCAGACCGATATCTTGGTGAGCCATCTCACGACCACGGAAGCGCAGGGTCACCTTGACCTTGTCGCCCTCCTCGAAGAAGCGGTGCACCGACTTCATCTTGGTGTCGTAATCGTGCTTGTCGATGCCGGGGCGGAGCTTGATCTCCTTGACCTCGACCGTCTTCTGCCGCTTGCGCGCCTCGTTCTGCTTCTTCTGCTCGTTGAAGCGGAAGCGCCCGTAATCGAGCAGCTTGCAGACGGGCGGCACGGAGTTCGGCGCGATCTCCACAAGATCCAGGCCGACTTCCTCAGCCAGATTGAGGGCGTCGAAGAAGGGGACGACGCCGCGGTTCTGCCCGGTATCGTCGATCAGCTGCACTTCCCGCACCCCGCGAATGTCGCGGTTGGCGCGCGGCCCGTCCTTCTGCGGGGCCGGCATGGCTCTCATCGGTCTACGAATGGCTTAGGTCTCCTGCTGCAACGACGAAACGGCGGACCAGACGACCCCCGAGAGAATCTCCTGACCGCCAGCCGTTCCGGTCTCATCCGGACATACTACGTTGGGGGAAGCGCGGCCAGAGTCAACGGCCTACCATGGCAGCGCGCAATAATAACCGGTTGTGACGTCACGACCGGTGAGCGCCGGCAAGGCGGCGCGGACGTTCGAGGCGCTCGCCTCCGCATGCGCTCAGATCAGTGCCGAGAGCGAAGGCGTGACGGTAACAGGCGCTCTCCAAGATCGGAGATTTCGCTCGGCGGTCGGACCTACCGGTGCCTGCGCTTCGCGGCTGCGCGCATAAGCTGAAGCACCGCTTACCGGCCGCGCCCGAGCAGCTCCGCGTAGACCGCGAGCGTGTCGCCAGCCATCCGCTCGAGAGAAAAGTTGGCCTCGACATGCGCGCGGCCCCTCCGCGCCAGCGCATCACGGGCGCTTGCGCCGAGCGACAGGGCTTCCGTGAGCGCCGCGGCCAGCGCAGCGGCATCTCCGGGGGTACGCGCCATCCGGTGCGCTGGCCGGCGGGCACGTCCGGCGGGGCCAGAACCGTTTCCGGGACGGCTCCGAGATCCGAGACGACCACCGGCGCCCCGAGCGCCTGCGCTTCGACAGCGGAGCGTCCGAAGGCTTCGGGCTCGACGGATGGGACGGCAACCACCGAGGCAGCCCGGTAGGCCGCCGGCATGTCGGTGCAATGGCCGACCCTGCGGACGAGGCCGCCCAGATTCCGCGCCGCGATCAGCGCGTCGAGCTCGCGCTCGTAGGCGGCGCGGCCCTGCGGGTCGCCGGCGAGCACGACAGCGATGTCCGGCACGCCGCGGTCGCGCATCTGCGCCACCGCCTCGATCAGCACGCGATGCCCCTTCCAGGCGGTCAACCGGGCCGCCAGAAGGATCACCCGCTCGTGCGGTGCCACGTTCCAGGCGCGGCGCAGGGCCTCGACGCGACCCGTGCCAACGGCCACCGGGTTGAAGGTGGCCAGATCGGTCCCGCGATGGATGACCCGGACGCGATCGCCGGCCTGCTCGGCGTGGAGCTGGTTGATCAGCGCCGCCGTGTAGTGCGAATTGGCGATCACCACATCGCCACGGGCCATGACGGAATTGTACAGCACCTTAACGCCGGTTCGGCCGGAATAACTGCCATGATAGGTGGTGACGAAGGGCAGCCCAAGGCGACGCGCCGCACCCAGCGCGACCCAGGCCGGGGCCCGCGAGCGCGCGTGGATGATCTGCACCCGCTCCCGGCGGCAGAGCGCCATGAGCCGCAGGACGTTCACGGCCATCCCAATCGGGTTCTTCGACGCCGCCGGGAACTGGTGCCAGTGCCCACCCTTCGCCTGCAGCTCTCCGATCAGCCGGCCGCCCTCGGTCGCGACCAGGGCGCGCGCGCCGACGGCCGCCAGGGCAGCCGCGACGTCGACGGTCGTCCGCTCTGCGCCGCCGGCGTCCAGTTCCGGGATGATCTGCAGGATCCGCGCTCCGGCCAGGACGCCGACCTCCGTCGGAAAGCCCGACAGACCCCGGCCCTCGTCGCCCATTCGCGGTCCCTCGGCGAGGACGCGCATGCCCCCGGACGGTATCTGCCAAATGCTCGCTGCCATTGCTCCAGCATCAACGCCGCGCTTTACGGTCCGGTAAACGGAGATTGAAACCGACTCGGTCAGGAAAGGACTTCGTCCGCTCCCAGACGGAGTTATCGGAGAATACGATGACCGAAACGGACCCCGCATTCATCACCGTCGGGACCGGCAGCGCCATGCGCCGCATCGCGGTCCGCGTGCGCGACGGCGCGGGGCCGCCGGTCGTCTGGCTCGGCGGTTTTCGTTCGGACATGACCGCCACGAAGGCGACAGCCCTCGATGATTGGGCAAACAAGGCGGGCCGCAAGCTGGTTCGATTCGACTACGCCGCCCACGGCGCCTCGAGCGGCACCTTCGCGGATTGCACCATCTCATCGTGGCTCGAAGACGCGCAGGCCGTGCTCGCGGCCTATGTCGATGCGCCGCCGATCCTGGTCGGCTCGCCGATGGGCGGCTGGATCGCCTGTCTCGCGGCACGTGAACGGGCGGCACAGGGCGCGAAGACGGCCGGGATGGTGCTGATCGCGCCCGCCCTGGACTTCACCGAGGATCTGATCTGGGATCGCCTGAGCGAAGCCGCCCGCACGATGCTTGTTCGGGACGGCGTCCTGCGGCGGCCCAGCGATTACGCGCCGGAGCCGGATCCCATCACCCTGAGTCTCATCGAGGATGGCCGCCGGAACTGCCTGCTCGATCGGCCGCTCGATCCCGCCTGCCCGATCCATATCCTCCAGGGCATGCGCGACACCGATGTGCCCTATACGCACGCTCTCAAGATCCTGGGGCGGCTGCCGGCAGAGGGCACGGTTGCCACGCTGATCGCCGACGGCGACCACCGCCTGTCACGGCCGCAGGATATTGCGCGGCTCATCGCGGCGGTGGCCGAAATCGGCTGATCCGGACCCTCAAATCGGGTCTGCACGCAGGTCAGTGGAGGCTGACAGGCTGCAGGTCGTGCGCGAAGGCGTTGGCCAGCACGACATCGCGGGAGTCGGCGAGCATGATCGGCGCGCCGCTCGCCGAGAGAAGGGCGAACAGATCCAGGCCGGGCGTCAGTTCCGGAGCCTGGGGGAAGAAGCGACGCACCTCGTCGGACCGGATCGGCCGAACGTAGGCGATGTGCCCCTCGCCCAGCGCGGCGAGATCGGCCGGCTGGAAATCGGCCGGGTCGAGATCGGCGGGGGTCAGGGGCGACGGGTTCAGGTCAGTCATCAATGCCCTCCTGGGTGGCAGAGCGTCCACCGTCGGTCCGAGAGGCACCGGCGGCTCGGACCTGATGTGGGGATTGTCGCCGGCCAATCAATCGGACGGTCGTTCTGTCTCAGCCGCGGGAGCCGATATCGATCTTCCGGACGATGCGGTCGGGCTCCGGACGTACGAGGTCGATAGACAAAAGGCCGTTGGCGAGGTCTGCCCCCAGAACCTCCATGCCGTCGGCCAGGAGAAAGGCCCGCTGGAACTGGCGCGCCGCGATGCCGCGATGGAGGAAATGGCGCTCGCGCTCGTCCACCTGCCGACCGCGGACCACCAGCTGGCTCTCCTCCAGCATCACGTCGAGCTGCTCCCGGGTGAACCCGGCCACGGCCAGCGTGATGCGCAGGCGCTCGGGCTCGCTCTCCGTGCGGGGCAGACGCTCGATATTGTAGGGCGGATAGCCATCGTTGGCGGCCTTCGAAACCCGGTCGAGCGCCTGCTCGATCTCGCCGAAGCCGAGCAGGAACGGGTGCCCGAAGGGCGAGGATCGGGTCATCGCGGCCGTCATCCAGAGAGCGAGGCCTCCGCACTCCGGGACTTGCCGCGCCCCGGCGTACGTTGAGCACCTCGGCGATAGGGAGCCCGCACGGGGCAGCGCTCCGCCGGGCAGGACGCCTCGGCAAGGCAAAGATATGGCCGAGGCCCTGCGAGCCATCAAGGGAGGCCGACCTTTTGTCCGTCAAGCGCCCGGAATGGCAGTAAGTGGGAAATTTAGGCACATCTAATTGGGAAGCTTAGGCAATATCCGAAACGGCCACGCTTTCCGGTAACAGTTTGGAACTGCTCTGATTTTCTCGCCAGGCCTTGATCCCGGCGGCGCTGATAGATACTGCCGCGGCTGATCACCGTCCGTCGTACACGGATCTCCTGCAACGCCCTGCCACGCGAGGCATCGAAGCCCATGAGCGCGCCCTCGACCCCGGCGGATCATGCGGTGATGCGGCGCGTCGCGGACGTGTGCGGCGATGAGGCCGACATCCTGGCGTTGTCGGTGGCCCGCTTCGTGGCCGCCGGCTACATGACCAGCGATGTGGCCTGCTGGAATGCCGCCTTCGACGGCGCCGAGCAGCTGCTCGGTCCCGCGGAGGGCTGCAGGTTCGTCGCCTGCGTGGTGGCGATCATCCGTGCGCTGCGGGCGGAGCGGGATGACGATTGGTCGTTCATGCCGGCGAGCTGCTGCCGGGTGACCGGGCATGAATGCGCGTTGGTGAACCTGATCAACCGGGGACGACAGCGGCTCTGGGCGGATCTCGAGGAGGCAGCGGCGGCGATCACGGGACGTGAGACCGCGCCGCGCCTCGTCGCAGCGGTTCGCGCGGCGGTCGGACCGCTGGATGCGGCAGCCGAGCGCCTCGCGCCGGCGGCCAGACCCGGCGGCGTGGTCCTCCATTGAGCTGCTTCTCGTTGAAGGACACCGGTCGGGCGGCGTGCCGCGTGGCTGGGCTGAAGAGGAAGAGGAAATCCGTTCGGTGCTTGCCTTGAGCATTCCCCTGTACCGTCGCCGTATCGGGCGCATCGCCCTCGACACGGCCGCCTGCTTCGCGCTCTCGGCGCTCCTCGTCGTCTCGGCGCTCGCGCAGGACGCGTCCGAGAAGGCGGTACCGCTCAAGCTTCAGCTCAACAAGGTTGAGACGGCCGGTGAGGCCTGCCGGATCACCATGGTGATCGACAACACCAAAGGGACCGCCCTGAAGTTCTACAAGGTCGACCTCTTCGCCTTCGACACGGAGGGCGTCGCGCAGAAGCGTGTGGCCGTGGAACTCGGCCCGCTTCCGCCCCGCAAGACCACCGTCAAGATCTTCGATTTTCCCGGCATCGCCTGCAACAAGGTCGGCCGGATACTCCTCAACGACGTTCTGGCTTGCGACGGCGGCGATTCCGCCCGCGAAGCGTGCCTCGAACGAACCGAGACAGAGACCAAGGCCGGCCTCCCCTTCGACCGCTGATGCGGGCGGCTTGAGGAACGACGAGACCAAACCGCCCTGCAGCACATGCCGCCGGGCGGCGAGCGGCTTTCGCCGCACACTGCGACGGATGCGGCACGAGACCGCGTGAGATCAGAACGCCAGGAGCCCGCGATGGACCCGACACAAGCCCCGATCGAGGCGGCCCACGACTTCTCGTTCCTCGGCCTGTTCCTTCAGGCCGACCCGATCGTGAAGGGTGTGATGATCCTTCTGGTGATCGCCTCGATCGCCTGCTGGACCGTCGTCTTCGAGAAGGTGATCCGGCTTTCGGCTGCCCGGCGTCAGGCGAAGGCCTTCGCGACGCTGGTGCGCTCCGGTGGGAGCCTGGACGGCGACCACCGGGGCATCGCGGGCCACGTGGTGAAGGCCGCGATCGATGCGTGGCGCGATCAGGACTCGTCCGAGACCCGCGCGGAGCGGCGCGAGCGGATCGAGCGGGCCATGAAGGGCGCGCTCACCCTCGAGGTGAAGCGCCTGCGGACCGGCCTGTCGCTGCTGGCGACCTCAGGCTCGACGGCGCCGTTCGTGGGCCTTTTCGGCACAGTCTGGGGCATCATGAACTCGTTCTCGCCGATCGCCCGGAGCCAGGACACATCGCTCGCCGTGGTCGCGCCGGGCATCGCGGAGGCGCTGTTCGCGACCGCGATCGGCCTAGTCGTCGCGATCCCGGCCGTGATGGCCTACAACAAGCTGTCGGCTGACATCGGCGGCGTCCAGAGCACTTTCGGATCCTACATCTCTGTGCTCGGGAACCGCCTCGCGCGCGATCGCGCCGGCGCCCACCGCGCCGCGGCCGAGTAGCCCCTTCGCGCGCCTGCCCGTACGGGCCGAACGTAACCGAACCGGAGACGCCCCGATGGCGATGGGATCCATTCGCGCGAGCGACGACGACGATCTCGACGACGCGCCGATGTCCGACATCAACGTGACCCCGATGGTCGACGTGATGCTCGTCCTGCTGATCATCTTCATGGTCGCCGCCCCGCTGATGACCACCGGGGTGCCGGTTCAGCTGCCGAAGACGGCGGCTCCCAAGGTGGCGCAATCGAAGAAGCCGCAGGAGGTCACCGTCGATAAGGAGGGCAATCCGTCGATCGCCAAGGAGGTGTTCACGATGGACAGCATCGTGCCGCGCCTGCGTGAGATGGCGGCCGCCGACAAGGACCAGGTCATCCTGGTCCGCGGCGACCGCGACGTCCCCTACGGCAAGGTCATGGAGGTGATGGGCCTCGTCGGCCAAGCCGGCTTCACCAAGGTATCGCTGATCGCCCAATCGCCGGGCGGAGCGGCCCCCGCGGCCGCGGCCGCGCCCGCAGGGACTGCCCGCTGACCCGATGAGCACCTTTACGTCGACGGATCTGCCGGCCGGTCTCGGCGAGCGCCGCCCGTCCGGGCTGGTCGCCGCCTTCCTCGTCGCCCTGATCCTGCATGCCCTGGTGCTGGCCGCGGTCATGTTCCTCCGGCTCTCGCCGCCCGCTCCTCCCGGTGAGCAGCAGATCACCGTCGACCTGGCGCCGGTCATGACCGACGCGGCCACCGAAGCCCCGGCGGAGCAGCAGATGAGCCAGGCCGCGCCACCGGAGACCAAGCCGGTCGAGCTGCCGCCCGACGAGGCGGTGCAACCGCCGCCGCCCGCCGAGATGGCGGAAGTGAAGCCCGAGGAGACCCCGGCCGTCGAACCGCCGCCTGCCGCCGAGCCGGTGGAAGCCCAGAACCAGGTCATCACCTCGACGTCCGAGGCGGCCGAGCCGCTGGCCGCGCCCCCGACCGAAGTGGCCAAGACCGAGGAGCCGCCCAAGCCGAAGCCCGATCCCGCCAAGCTCAAAGCTGAGCGCGAGGCGAAGCTGCGGAAGATCCGCGAGGAGAAGATCCGCGAGCAGAAGCGCGAGGAGGCCCGGCAGGAGCGGCTCGAGGAGATCCGTGAAGCGAAGGCGAAAGCCGCGCGCGAGGCAAAGGCGCGTCAAGCCAAGGCTCAGCAGGGCGCCGAAGCACGCGACTCCGCCTCGGCATCGCGCCAGAACGCGGCCGGCCGTGCGGCGGCCGGCAACGATCCGAGCGCGCTGCGCCAGTGGACGGGCGCGATCAGTTCGGCAATCCACGGGCGCATGAATGCGGGTGCCGCCAACGGCACGAGCGGCGGAACCGCGGTTGTCCGGTTCACGGTCATGCGCTCAGGCCAGGTTACGGGGGCCGGTCTCGCGCGGTCCAGCGGGGTCGGTCAGATCGATAGCGCCGCACTCTCGGCCGTTCGCGGTTCTCTGCCGCCGGCACCGCCCGGCGTGACCCAGTCGAGCCTGTCGGTGTCGATCCCTCTCAACTTCCGCGTGCGCTAAACTCTCCCGCACAACGCTGCGCGAGCGTGATCCGGCTCGTTGGACTGCGTAGGACTTCCACTGGCGTGGCGAATAGTGTGCGCTGACGTACCGAACGTGCCTCGCAGATTCGCCATCCGGCCGACGAGCGTGCTAAGGCTTACGTGAACTCGCTCCTGTGCGCGTCCGACGACGCTGCGCGGGAGCGATCAATCCGGCCTTGCCCCTCCCCCTCGAACAGGCCGGACCCGCCCAGTCACCGTCCCGCGCAGCAGGTGTGGCCGGGAACACTGAGCCGGGGCGAAAGGGATAGGATGAGCGACGAGACCGAGTTCGACCTCGACGAGGCGAATGCCATTCGCGACGCGGAAGCCGAAGCGAAGACGCGTGCGGAGAACCGCATCGAGCGGGCGGAGCGCGCCGAGCGCATGGCCCGCGAAGGTGCCCAGGCCATGGCGGAGCACCACGCGGCCATCAAGGCCGTGGACGAGCGAACGGTACGGTTGCGCTCCCTTCGGCTCGCCAAGGAGGCCGCGGACGCGCAGGCGAAAGCCGCCGAGATGGAAGCCAAGGCGGCCGCCAAGAGTGCAGGTAAAGGCGGAGCCAAGAAGGCAGCGCCGAAGAAGACCGCCGCGAAGGATTAGAGGCCGATGGCCGACGATCGCAACCGCCGCCGCTTCACCGATCCCCGCGCGGCGGCCGAAGCCGCCTTTCGGGCCGCCACCACCCCGAAACCGTCCGCACCGCCGCAGCCGGTTTCGCGGCCGGCCGCAGCCCCCGCCGCGATCCCGGGTGCGCGGGAGGTCGTCAGCCTCCGCCTCGACAGCACCGTCCTCGCGCATTTCCAGAAGGATGGGCCGGGCTGGCAGGACCGCATCAACGAGGCGCTGAAGGCGCTCGTCGCCGGCGCCTAGGATTGCCGACGGTTATCCGCCGTCAGACACCGGTCGGACGCTGCCGGAGAATCCGGTTCACCGCCTGATCGAGCGCCGACAGGAACGCCGACCGATCGGCGCGCGAGAACGGCTTCGGCCCGCCGGTGATCGTGCCCGCCTCGCGCAGGGATTGCATCAGATCCCGGGTCGCGAGCGCCATGCCGATCGAGGCCTCGCTGAACGGCTTGCCGGTGAAGGCGAGGACCGTCGCCCCGGCTTTCACGCAACGCGCGGCCAGCGGCACGTCGGCGGTCAGCACGATGCTGCCCGGACCGGCCCGCGCGGCAATCCAGTCGTCCGCGGCGTCGAGTTCGGAGCCGACGACGACGCGCACGATCCAGGGCTCGCGCGGCAGGTTCAGCACGCTGTTGGCGACGACGTGAACCGTCAGGCCGTAACGCGCGGCCACCCGGTACGTCTCGTCCTTTACCGGACAGGCGTCGCCGTCGAGATAGATCGGCGGAGCCGCTCTCTCCGCGCTCATGAACGCGGCACAAGCTTCGAGATGAAGCCTGCCAGGATCAGCAGGACTCCGAGGGCGAATTGCCCGTGCTCGATGTCGCCGCCGACCGAGAGCACGATGGCGCGACCGAACACCATCAGCCCGATCAGCGGCAGCCCGAAGCGCAGGGCCATCTTCACGGTGACCAGGAGGGTCGAGCGTCTCGCGCCGGCTTGGGTCATCAGCGGGCGGCCACCGCCCGACGCGCGGCCAAGTCCTCGACCGGTACGGTCTCGGCGAGGCCCCGCTCGAGGGTCGCCACGGCCAGCGGCGCGCCGCGGCCGCGCAGGGCATGGGCCCCGAGTGAGCGCGCCCGCACGCCCGCCGGCAGGCGCGGCAGCCGCCCGAGAAGATCCTGCGAGATCAGGATACCGACGCCCAGTGGGCGGCACAGGGCTTCGATCCGGGACGTCACGTTCACGGCGTCTCCGAAATAGGCGATCTTGTGCCGATCGACGCCTACTTCGGCCGTGACCACGGAGCCGCCGTGCAGGGCCGCCCGGAGCTGAGGCACCGTCCCGAACCGGGCTTTCCAGGCCGCGGCATCCGCGTCGATCCGATCGAGCACGTCGAACAGGCACGTGACGCACCGCGCATCCTTCAGCCCCCGGGCCATCGGCCAGGTCACCATGGCGAGATCCCCGACATAGTCGCCGACCGATCCGCCGTTGCGCCGCACCGGCTCGGCCAGGGTCGCGAAGACCGCGCCGAGATATTCCTGGGCCCTCAGATCGCCGTGTGCTTCGGCGAAGGCCGTCGAGCCGACCACGTCAAGGAACAGGAAGACCCGTTCCTCCGCCACCGGCTTGTGGTAGCGCCCGATCATGAAGTTCACGAAGACCTCGCCGCCGATGAGGTCGCGCATCCGGATCACGAACACGAGGAGGCCGGACACGGCCAGCGCGTAGGCCAGGACACGCGCCGTCATGCGGGTCGCGGTGGCCAGATCGTCGGGCGTGAGGGCGAAGGACCAGACCACCAGCCCGCCGATGGCGTTGCCCGCCATGATCATCAGCACATAGGCGAGTTCGGCGGCCGGCACGTAGAGCCATGCCGGGAAGCGCCGGATCCGCGCCTGCAGCCCGGCCAGGATCAGGCCACGATCGAAGGCCAGCACCGTCGCGCCGGTGCAGAGCCCGTAGGTGAACCCCGCGAGCGGCGACGCTCCCGCCGCGAAGATGACGTTGTAGAGCAGTCCGGCGCCTGCGGAGGCCAGAAGGATCAGCGCCCAGAACATCCGGTGGGCCGGCAGCATCGGCGCATCTCCAGCATGGCCTACCGATGGACCGCGCCTCGAACCACGCTCCGCGCGGACGCGGGACCAGCAGACGCGGCAGCCCCTCGTCGCCCGATTTCAGGCCGTGGCCTAAAGTTTAGCGCCGCGGGCATCACCCAGCCATTGCTCAACGCCCCAAGATGGCGCGAGTAAGGCGTGCCGGACGATGAGCGGCAGGGACACTGCACGCCGAGCGGGGCCCGTCAGCCATGAGGTGCGCCCCGGAAATCAGGTCGCGGCAGGGAAGGGAGCGCTGCCATGTACGCCAGAAGCTTCGGTGCGACACGCGTCCCGGTTTCGGTGATCGGCCAGGGCACGTGGCACATCGACAGCGCGGATCGCGCGGATGCGGTCCGCGCGCTGCGGGCCGGCATCGATGCCGGCATGACCCATATCGACACCGCCGAGATGTATGGCGACGCCGAAGCGATCGTGGCCGAGGCGGTCGCGGATTGCCGCGAGGAGGTCTTCCTTGTCTCGAAGGTGGTGCCCGGCAATGCCACCCGCCGGGGTGTCGTGCGCGCCTGCGAAGCCTCGCTCCGCCGCCTGAGAACGGACCGGCTCGACAGCTACCTGTTGCATTGGCCGGGGCAGCACCCGCTCGAGGAGACGATCGCCGGATTTGAGGATCTGCGCCGGGCGGGGAAGATCCTCTCGTGGGGCTTGAGCAACTTCGATGTCGACGACCTCGATCGGGCGCTCGCCATCGCCGGCCCGGACCGGATCGCCTGCAACCAGGTCCTGTATCATCTGAACGAGCGGGCGATCGAGCACGCGGTGCTGCCCTGGTGCGAGACCCACGGTGTCGCGATGGTCGGCTACTCGCCCTTCGGCAGCGGCGAGTTCCCCGATCCCGCAAGCGTCGGCGGGCAGGTTCTGGAGGGCATTGCCCGCGCGCACGGGACGACGCCCTACGCCGTGGCCCTCGCCTTCCTGACGCGGAGCCCCGGGACGTTCACGATCCCGAAAACGAGCCGCACCAGCCGGGCGGTCGAGAATGCCGGCGCGGCGGACCTGCATCTTGGGCCGGCCGAGATCGCCATGATCGATTCGCACTTCCCGCGTGGCCCGCGCCCCCGGATGCTGCCGATGCTCTGACCGTCCCCGAACCTCAGGCACACCGCGCGCGCGAGACCGGTTCCTCGGCAGCAGTGGCGCGCACCCGATTGCGGCCCGCCTTCTTGGCCGCGTACAGCGCCGCATCCGCCGCCACGAACAGCGTATCGGGTGCACCGCCGGAGCCAGGATCGGCACTCGCGACGCCGATGCTGACGGTGGCGACGCCGCCGACCTCCGGGGCGTGGGCGATCTGCAGGTTGACCACGGCTCTACGCACCCGTTCGGCCACGTCGTAAGCCGCCGCCGCGTCGAGCCCCGGCAGAAGCACCACGAACTCCTCACCCCCGATCCGGAAGCAGAGCCCATCGATGGGATGCGTCCGCCGCAGGCAATCGGCGATCACTTTCAGGACTTCATCACCGCGGTGATGGCCGAACCGGTCGTTGAACTGCTTGAAGTGGTCCGCATCCACGATCATCAGCGCCAGCGGCGCGTGGGATCGGACCGCACGCGTCCACTCCGCAGCGACGTGCTCGTCATAGCTGCGCCGGTTCGGGAGACCCGTCAGGCCATCCGTCCGCGCTAGGACGGCGAGCGCGGCGTTGGCCTGCTGCGTGGCGGCTTCCGCGAGCGCCCGACGCCCGATTTCCCGATGCAGCAGGATCGTCAGGCTGAAGGTCAGGACGTTCAGGCAGAGGATCAGGACGGCGATGATCGCAGCCTTGTAGATCCAGAGCGCGCGAATGCTCTCGACGCTGGTGGCTACCGTCACGATCAGCGGAAGATCGTGGAGGTTGGAAAACGCGTAGAGCCGCGCCTCTCCGTCGAGACTCGATCGACCCAGAAACTCGCCCTGCTGGTGTGTCCTATAGATCTGGTAGCCGGGGCTGTTTCCGATATTCCGGCCGAGCGCCGCGGAGCGTTCCGGCGCCCGCATCAGCAGCGTCCCGTCTCTGTGGAAGATGTTGATGATGAGACCGTTGTCGAAGCGCAAACGGTCGAACAGCCGCTGGAAGTGCACGAGGACGATCGACCCCGTCACGATACCGGCGAAGGCACCGTCCGGCGTCTCGATTCGACGGCTCATGCGGATGATCTGGCGCCCCGTCATGCGTGAACGGGTCGGACCCGTCAGAATGAGGCCCGCCTGCGGATCGGAACGCAGGGTCTCGAACTCGGGCAGATCGCTCAGATTGAGTTGAGGCGACAGATTCGGATCGCTCGTCATTCGGACGTGGCCGTCGACGTCGGTGACGGCGATCGGACCCAGGCCTGACTGCAGAGGCGAGACGTTGAACAGGGCTAACCGCCTGAGTTCGGGCTCCAGGGCGGCGATATCCGGCCGGCTCGCCAGACGGGCCGCATCACGCAGCGATTGATCGTACGTCCGGATGCTGTGGCCGACCCCCTCCTCGATCACCGCCAGCAGGTTGGCGCCGTTGCGCCGGGCGCCGTGCCAAGCGATGTCGCGCAGGTCGATACACAGATAGGCGCCGAGCAAGGTCAGACAGACGAGCAGGCTCGCGCCGGCCGCGGCGATCAGGCGTGTGGCCCGGTCGGCCAGATGCGCACGCAGGGCTATAGCAGCCGATCGCAGGATCATGACCGTCGCGTCACCACGGCTACAGTCGAACGCGCGCTCGCGGTCGCTGAACTTAGAATTGACGCGAATACTCGCTCAGGAAGATTGACAAAGACATGACCGAAAAGATTAGCGATCGGTGAACCGGCGCGTCGGACCGGGGCTTGTCACACGCACCGGGCGTGCACGCTCGTCCCTCTTGGCACGCGGGGCTCGGATCCCGCGTGCCTCCGTTCGCCTTATCGCTCGCCGAGACCCGCTTCGGCGCTGGCACCCAAGGACGACCGATCCTCAGTCACCGATGCCGAACAGCTTCTCGATGAAGTTGCGGTCGTCCTTCTGAGCCCGGCGTGCCGGCGCGGCCGGACGCGGCGCCGGCGCCTCCGGCTCGCCGAAGATCTGGCCGAGTATGCCGGCCGGTGAGCCCGGCGCGGCGCTCGCCACCGAAGCGGTCGTCTCCGGCGCCCTGCGCCAGCGGTTGATGTTGGGCAGCGGAACCGGATTCTGGCCCTTGAGCGCCTGGGTCATGTAGGTCTTCCAGACCTCGGCCGGCAGATTCCCGCCGGTCACCTTCTTGGTCAGCTCGCCGTCGTCATTGCCGAGCCAGACCCCGGTCACGAGGCTCCCCGAGAAGCCGATGAACCAGGCATCGCGATAATCCTGGGTGGTGCCACTCTTGCCGGCGAGCTCCCAGCCCGGAATGTCGGACTTCTTGGCGGTGCCGCTGACGAAGGTCTCGTGCATCATCGCGTTCATCATGCCGTCGGCATCGGCGCTGATGACCCGGCCGAGCCCGCTATCGGCACGCTTGTAGAGCACCTTGCCGTCCTGACCCTTCACGCTGGTGACCACGTAGGGGATCACGCCTGTGCCGCCATTGGCGAAGGCGCCGTAGGCTCCGACCATCTCCAGCAGCGTCACTTCCGACGTGCCGAGGGCGATCGACCCGTTGGCCTGGAGCGGCGACGTGATCCCGAGCCGCTGCGCGGTCTGAACCACCGCCTTCGGGCCGACTTCCTGGCCGAGACGCACTGCGACGGTGTTCAGCGATTGCGCCAGCGCGGTCCGCAGGGTCACCGGACCCTCGTAGCGGTGCGAGTAGTTCTCCGGCGCCCAGTTGCCGATGCGGATCGGGGCGTCGTCCCGCACGGTGTCGGGCGTCGCCCCGTGCTCCACCGCGGTGAGATAGACGAAGGGCTTGAACGACGAGCCGGGCTGCCGCTTCGCGGTGGTCGCGCGGTTGAACTGGCTCTGGGCGTAGTCGCGACCGCCGATCAGCGCGCGGATCGCGCCGTCGGGCCGCATCGAGACCATGGCGCCCTGGCCCACGTTGAAGCGCGCGCCCTTGGCGTTGAGCTCGTCGGTGAGTGCGCGTTCGGCAGCGGCCTGGAGACCCGTATCGACGGTGGTCTGCACGGTGATGTCGGTATCGAACTTGCCGACGTAATCGCCGAGCACGTCCATCACGAGGTCCGCGACGTAGTTGGCCGAGCCGCCGCCGCGGGCGTTCGCCGGCTTCGCGGGCTGGGCGAGCGCCACCTTGACGTCCTGCGGCGACGCGAAGGCGAGGTCCTGCATGGCGGCGAGCACCTGGGCGGCGCGCGCCTGGGCAGCGGGCAGGTTGCGGTTCGGGGCGAGCCGCGAAGGTGCCTGCACGAGGCCGCCAAGCATGGCGGCCTGCGCGAGGCTCACCTCCTTGGCGGGCTTGCCGAAATACCGCTGCGCCGCGGCCTCGACGCCGTAGGCGCCAGCGCCGAAATAGACGCGGTTCAGATACAGCTCCAGGATCTCGTCCTTGGTGTATTTGTGCTCCAGCCACAGGGCAAGGATCGCCTCCTGGATCTTGCGCGAGGCGGTGCGCTCCTGGGTCAGGAACAGGTTCTTGGCGAGCTGCTGCGTCAGGGTCGATCCGCCCTGGGCCACGCCGCGCCGGGTCAGGTTCTGGCCGATGGCGCGCAGGATGCCGACCGGGTCGACGCCGAAATGCTGGTAGAAGCGCCGGTCCTCGATCGCCACGAAGGCGCGGGGCAGATAGGGCGGCAGCTCCTTGATCGAGACCACGCGGCCGCCCGTCTCGCCGCGGTTGGCCAGCAGCGAGCCGTCGCTCGCCAGGATGGCGATGTTGGGCGGGCGCTTGGGCACCGCGAGCTGGTCGATCGGGGGCAGCTGGGACGCGTGGTAGGCGATCAGCCCGGCCAGCCCGATCACGGCCCAGAGGCCGAGCACGACGGTGCCGTAGACGATCCGGCCGAGCCACGAGCGGCGACGCCGGGCGCTACCCGAACGCTTTGGTCGCCCGCCCGTCTTGGCCGGCTGCCGCGCCGTGCCGCCCGATCGCTTCGCCACGCGCTCTCCTGTCCCGGGACGGTCCTCCCGGGACAGGCGCAGATCGAGTTCGCCGCGATCCCTCACGCGCCCTTCAGGCACATCGAAATTCGGCTCAATCCTGCCTCGACCCTTGGCCATGCATCCCGTCTTCGCATTGATCCGAACCGACGCGCGGGTCTCGTGCGACGCGTGACGGTTTCCGCATGCTAAATGCGGCCGTTTAAGGGGCCGTTATCGATGCGGTCCGCACCCGTTCCAGGCTTCGTCCCGGAAGAGCGTCAGGACCGCGGGCCCCTAGCCGGTGGGGGGCGTCACTCCGAGAACACGCCGGGACTCGGCAAGAAGCACGTCGTGGCGCACGGCTTGCGGACCCGAATCCGGCGTCTCGCGGCCGAGGCGGGCGATGCGAGACAGGAAGAGCCGACGTCGCAGACCGAGCCATCCGATGCTCTTGGCAAGCGCATGAAGGACGAGGCGGACAGCCTCCGTCCGTTCCCGCTCCTGCACGAGTTCGGTCTTGAGGTGCTCCTCACGCCGGAGTGCGGCCTCAAGTTCGTGCCGCAGGTCCGCGCTGGCCAGCGCGTCGTTGCGTGCGGCCGTGAGTTGGATCCGGCATTCCTGCAGCGCGCTGAGCAGCAGGAGCTCCTGCGCGGACGCATCTCTCATCAAGGCCTCCTGCGGCGCCGCCTTCGTAACGCGCGATGTCGCCAGAACATGCGATGTCGGTGGCTGCCGGCGACGGCATAGCGAGCGCCGCCGCTGGCCGGAAGCCGGCTTCCGGATTATTCGGCAGCGTGACCACGAACCACGGGGGAATCAGGGACGTGCGCCATCGGATCGTTGTGGCCTTCGGAGCCTTATCGCTGGGATCGGCCGTGCTGCACCTCACGCCGGCGCAGGCCTACCAGCTCGACACCGTGAACTTGGTCGGCTGCGCCCAGGACGGCGGGGTCTGCCGGATGTCCTACCCGACCAACGTGTATTACGGGGTCCCGGGCCGGACCAACGGTCGCCCGTTCCCGCAGGGCGGCACGGTTCCGTGCAACACGCAGACCTTCGGCGACCCGGCTCCGGGCCGAGGCGAAGAGCTGCTGGTACGCGCCGCGGATCACCGCGGGCGGCGGTACCGATCGGAGACGGTTTGACGAGGATGACGAGCCGCGCCGCGATACCTATCGCTACGGTCGCGACTACGATCGCCCACCGGCACGCCGCCCGTACGACGAAGATTACGGACCGTCGCGGCGTCGCTAGCGGGACGATCCGGACGAGGATTGATCTGCGGCATCGCAACTCGGCCTTCGCGCGCATCCGGCCTGTTAACCGCCGGTCGGCAACATGGTGCGGCGCGGAGCCCGGCTCCGCTGACTGACGTGACCGGTGGGAGGCCATGACGGAGAATCGCCGCAGCGTTTTCCGGAAGAACGCCTTCACGATCGGCAGCCTGCTGCTCGAACGCGGCGCGGTCGGCTGCCTGGTCTGGGACATCACCGAGACGGGCGCTCAGATCGAAGTCGAGGGCGACCAAGTCGTTCCGGCCAAGTTCCAGTTGCGCCTGACCGAAGGTGGTGACCCGCAGTTGGTCGCCGTGGCGTGGCGGCGAGGCCGCCGGATCGGCCTGACCTTCGCGCCTGTCGAAGGCTGAGCCCGCGCCTCAGCCCGGTTGCAGAGCGGGCACAGGGCGGCCGCTGGCCGTGGCGAGGCGAAAGCGCCGGGGCCGCACGAACAGGAAATCGAACGACGTGCCGCGCACGAGCCGCTCGAGGATCAAGGGCATCAGCACCGCCATCGCGATGACGATCAGGCTCGCCGCGCCGATATCGGCGATCCAACCGCTGCGCACGAGAAGCTCCCGCGTGGCGGCCATCGGCAACGAGAAGGCGAGATAGATCACGATCGAGCGCTGACCGCAGGTCCTGATCGCCTCGGCGACCGGACCTCCCAACCGGACGATCAGCGCAGCGGTCACGACGATCGCCAGCGCCCCTGCCGCACCCAGCGCAAGGCTGACGAGCGGCAGGCTGGCTACGGTCGGGTGATCCGGATTGCTCCACGGGGTCAGTGCCAGCCACCCTTCCAGGCCAGCCCAGACGGCGAGGCCGCACAGGGCGAGACCGATCCGGCGGCGCGCGGTATCGGCCAGCGCGAAGATCCGACCCGCAAACAGGTAGCCGGCGAGGAAGTAGACATACCGGGCGCAGAACTCGCCGATGAGCGTCGAGTCACTGCGGATATCGGCGATCTGCAGCAGGGCAGCGCCCGTCAGCAGCAGGCCCGCGGGAACCTGATGGAGCGCCTTGGTCACGACCGAGAACACCGCCAGCAGATAGATGAACCACAGGCTCGAATAGGGTTCGATCAGTGAATGGGCGAGATGCGCCGCGAAGGCCGTCGGCCCGCCGTCGCCGACGATCTTCCCGTACCGCGCGGCCGACTGGATCACGAGCCACAGCAGGTAGAAATAGGCGAAGTGAACGACGCGGCGGTCGGAGAACAGGCGCCAGTCACGGCCGATTACCCGGCCCATGAACAGGCCGGACAGGAGGAAGAAGTCCGGAATCCGAAACGGCTTCGCGAAGGCCACGACCGGATGCAGAAAACCTTCGCCGCCCATGGCGTCGCCGGTGCCGGTCACCGCATGCATCATGACCACGAGGAGGATGCATATGCCTTTGGCGACATCGACCCAGGCGAGCCGATCGCGCGCATCTCCGGTTCCGGCCATCGTCCCGTCCTTGCAGTCGAGGCGATCCTGGACCCGGAACGGTTGACGACAAGGCTCTGCGCCGGCGCCCGCTGTCGACGTGGCGAACGCGCGGTAAATGCCGCCCGTCAGTGCTTGCGCCGTGCTGCGCGCCGGTCGCGGGTTGAGCGGGTCGCGGCGTGGAAATCGTCGGGCTTGCCGCGGACCCAGGTCAGGAACCGGGCGATCTCCGGATCGGCCCTGAGAGCCTCCACATCGGCGAGGCGCTTGGCAATCTCGGCCTCGCTGTAGCGGGCATGGATAGCCGAGTGGCAGATCTGGTGAAGCCGGACCGTACCCCGGTGCGTCCCGCCTTTGAGCTTCGGGGTCAGGTGGTGAAGGCTGGAGCGAGCGCCGGGCGGAATCGGCCGCTCGCAGAGCGGGCAGACCGGATGCGCGCGCGCGGCCGTCCCCGGCGCATCGGGGTCATCGGCGCTCCAGCGCCGTGAGCGCCGTCCGACCACGCACATCCTCCCTCGTTCGACCCGTTACCGCTCCGATTGCGCCGCCGGCGCGCAGCCCCGCGCGAGGCGGCTCCGGAACAGCGCCTCGGCCGCGCGATCACCGACGCCCAGGATCGAGACGTGGTCGCCCGAAACGAGCTCGATCCGGGCTCGCGGCCCGGCTGCCGCCGCCAGGGCGACCGCAAGCTTGGCCGGCACCACAGGATCGTCGCGGCCCTGAACGATCAGCACAGGCGCCGTCCCGGTGCGGATGCGCAGGTCCGAGCGATAGGTGTCGCGCAGGAGCAGGTCGGGGCCAGCGGGACATGCAGCCGCACGGCGTGGCTCATCGAGTCGAACGGCGCCTCCAGATACAACCCGAGCGGCGCTGTGCGCGCACCGACCGCGACCGCGACGGCGGCGCCCAAAGAATGGCCGTGAAGCAGGATCGGCGCACCCGGCGCCCGAGCGGCCGCTGCAGCCACCGCCGCCATCCCATCATGGATCAGCCCCGTCTCGCTCGGGTGTCCGGTCGAGCCCGGATAGCCGCGATAGGCAGGGGCCAGGACGCCCCAGCCGCCGCGGTGCCAGGGACCGTCGGTGAAGCGGGCGCCCTGCGGCTCCGGCCGCGAGCCGTTGCCATGGAAACTGACGATCACGCCGCAGCCGGGCTCCGGCGGCTTCCACAGCGCGTGCAGCGTCTCGCCATCCTCGGTGACGAGGGTGACAGCGGCCACGCCCGGAACCGGCACGACGGCGGGCAATGGCCGATACGCGCCCGGATAGAGGAGCCGGCGCTGGTTGAGGCCGAGCACGACCAGGGCCAGGCCGTAGAAGAGGATGGCCGCGAGAGCCAGGCCGATCAGGAGACGCATATCCGCTGGCTGGAGAGCACGGCATTCGCCGAGGCGCGCGACGGCCCGGGAGGATCTGTTGTCTACGGGTTGCACTCAGCATTGACAAAGCGGCCCGAGAGCCCGAGTCTTGAATCGTTCCGAGGGGGCCCTGCAGGGGGCTGAGATTGGGCACGCTGCCCTGACCCTTGAACCTGATCCGGCTCATACCGGCGGAGGGACGGGAACCTGCGGTCGCGTGCGCGCGGCCGGCTCTCATCTCAGCCATCGCGTGGACCGGACCGCTCCAGAACGAGGAGAGGCCCACGATGAACGCACCCGTTCTCCCGAAGGACGTGAAAGGCAGCCCCGAGGCCGTGACCACCGGTCCGGTCACCGGATCGCGCAAGGTCTATGCGAGCCCGGCCGGCCGGCCGGACATCCGCGTGCCCTACCGCGAGATTGTCCTCTCCGATCCCAAGGAGGAACCGGTGCGGGTCTACGACCCGTCGGGCCCCTACACCGAGACGGATGCGCGCATCGACCTCAACGCCGGCCTGCCAGGCGTGCGCGAGCCCTGGATCGCCGGTCGCGGCTACGCGGCGGTCGCGCCGCGGGCGGTGAAGCCGGAGGATAACGGCTTCGCGGGCGACAAGCTCGTAGCCGCCTGCCCCGCCGAGCGGATCATCCGCAAGGCCGCGCCGGGCCAGATGGTGACGCAGTACGAATTCGCCCGCGCGGGGATCATCACCGAGGAGATGATCTACGTCGCCCATCGCGAGAACGTCTGCCGCGAGAAGATGCTCGAGGGCGCGGAGGCCGCGCTCGCGGACGGCCAGAGCTTCGGCGCCTCGGTCCCACCCTTCATCACTCCGGAATTTGTGCGCGACGAGATCGCCCGCGGCCGGGCCATCATCCCGGCCAACATCAACCACACCGAGCTGGAGCCGATGGCGATCGGCCGGAACTTCCTGGTCAAGATCAACGCCAATATCGGCAACTCGGCGGTGACCTCCTCGGCCGCCGACGAGGTCGAGAAGCTCGTCTGGTCGATCCGCTGGGGCGCCGACACGGTCATGGACCTGTCCACCGGCCGCAACATCCACAACATCCGCTCGTGGATCATCCGTAACAGCCCGGTCCCGATCGGCACGGTGCCGATCTACCAGGCGCTGGAGAAGGTCGGCGGCGACCCGCTCAAGCTCGATTGGGAGGTGTTCAAGGACACGCTGATCGAGCAGGCCGAGCAGGGCATCGACTACTTCACCATCCATGCCGGCGTGCGGCTGGCCCACGTGCCGCTGACCGCCCGGCGCGTCACCGGCATCGTCTCGCGCGGCGGCTCGATCATGGCGCGCTGGTGCCTCGCCGGCCACCGGGAATCGTTCCTCTACGAGCGGTTCGACGAGATCTGCGACATCATGCGGGCCTACGACGTGTCGTTCTCGCTGGGCGACGGTCTGCGCCCGGGCTCGATCGCCGACGCCAACGACGCCGCCCAGTTCGGCGAGCTTGAGACGCTGGGCGAGCTGACCAAGGTCGCCTGGGACAAGGGCTGCCAGGTGATGATCGAGGGCCCCGGCCACGTGCCGATGCACAAGATCAAGGTCAACATGGAGAAGCAGCTGACGGAGTGCGGCGAGGCGCCGTTCTACACCCTCGGCCCGCTGACCACCGACATCGCTCCCGGCTACGACCACATCACCTCCGGCATCGGCGCCGCGATGATCGGCTGGTTCGGCACCGCGATGCTCTGCTACGTCACCCCGAAGGAGCATCTAGGCCTGCCCGACCGGGACGACGTGAAGACCGGCGTGATCACCTACAAGATCGCCGCCCACGCCGCCGACCTCGCCAAGGGTCACCCGGCCGCGCAGCTGCGCGACGACGCGCTCAGCCGCGCCCGGTTCGACTTTCGCTGGGAGGACCAGTTCAACCTGGGCCTCGATCCGGATACGGCCCGGCGCTACCACGACGAGACCCTGCCGAAGGACGCCCACAAGGTCGCGCATTTCTGCTCGATGTGCGGGCCGAAATTCTGCTCGATGAAGATCACGCAGGATCTGCGCGCCGAGGTGCTGGCGATGGAGGAGGCCGGCGAGGTCGTGGGCGCGTCGCCCGCGATGTCCAAGGCCGAGGCCGAGGCCGGCATGCGGGCGAAGTCGCAGGAATTTCTGGCCGAAGGCGGCAAGCTCTACGTCGACGCCGCCGAGTGAGACGGCGGCACGCCCGGTCCCTTCAGGATTTGGGCGTGCCGCAGCCCCGCCCCGGCGCTCCGCCGTACGGGGCCTCGATATCGAGGACGGCACCCGGGCGGGCACCTTAGGCATCGTGCAGCGCCGCGAGCATCAGATCCGCGGCAATGCCGACGTCTGGGGGTTTCCCAGTTCCACGATCCGGGCGCAATTGTCCCCGGCCCATCGTGATCGAAGCGGAGCGCCTCCAGGGCGGCCGGGGCGGGCGCGCTCAGCCGCCAAGCGATTCCCATCCGGCGCGGCCCGGATGCGCCCGACGCGGCTTCGCAGAGCATCCGCGCATCCCGGTCCTGAAGATGCACCGGACGTAGCGCTGCGACTGCCCGTGCAACGCGACGACTTTAAAACGAATGCAGCTCGGATTTATGGCGTGGCGGTAACGGGGTGTTCATCGCATCTCCGAACGCCCACAGCCGTCCCGTGGACTGTCCGCGGCCCTTAACCGATGATTAGGCAGGTGGCCGGTTCAATCCTCCGATCACAGGATCGCAGGAGACTGGCCATGGAGATCCGCCCGTTAACGACCACGCCATCGGGGCCGCAGGGCCTCGACGCCCTCGGAGCCACGGCTGCAGCCGCCGTGACCCAGAAGGCGCCTGAACCCGAGACCAATACCGCGCCGCTCGAACCCGCGGTGAAGCTCGATATCGGCACCAATGGCGGCAAAGCGCGCTACATTCAGGACCCGGACACCAGCACGATCGTCTTCCAGGTGCTCGATCCCTCGTCCGGTACCGTGATCGACCAGCTCCCGAGCGAGACCGCTCTGCGCAATCGCGCCTACGATTCCGCGCACGGGACGCGCAATTCCCAGTCCGGCAGCGTGTCGCGCGTGGCCTGAGGCTGCCGGGTCAGGCGCGAAGGCGGCGGAGGCGGTCGTCCGAGGCGGTGTCTCGCAGGCCGAATGACGCCAGCGGAAGGATCTCCACGGGCTGATTGCGCCGGGCGATGAGGACGCTGTTCTCCGAGACGGACGTCCACGTGCCGTGGTCGCGATCGAGCGGCTCGGACGCGACGACGACACCGCCGTCGGACGCGCGATAGTAGAGGGAGTTGGCCTTGTCGTTGGCCGCGTAACGGAACGCGTAGAGATCGCGTCCGTCCGCGAGAGCGGCCGTGAACCGGAACGGATGTTCGCCCGCCAACTCGGTGAGCCGCACGAGCGCGCGCGCCGTGGCCTCCACGGGATCGCGGCGCGGTCCCGCGCCCATCAGGCCGCAGCCGAGCAGGCCGAGGAAGATCGCCTCGGAATCCGTCGTGCCGGCACGGGACGGGTAGAGCTCGTCGGGAATCATCGCCTCGACCGGCCGCCGCAGGCGGCTCCAGTCGCCGATATAGCCGTTGTGCATGAACAGCCACGGCCCGCACGCGAAGGGATGGCAATTTGGCCGGGTGATCGGCGTTCCGGTCGCGGCCCGCACATGCGCGAAGAACAGGTGCGAGTGCAGGTGGCGGCACAGGTAGCGCAGGTTGTCGTCAGACCAGGCTGGCTGCACCTCGCGATAGCGACCCGGCTCGGGATGATCCCCGTACCAGCCCAGCCCGAAGCCGTCGCCGTTGGTCGCCGCCGTCGATTCCAGCGCCTGGATGCTTTGCGAGACCAAGCTGTGGGACGGCTCGGTGACGTAATGCTCCAGCGGGATTGTGCGTCCCGCATAGGCGATCCAGCGGCACATCGACGGGGTTCTCCGGGTGCGTGTCGCGAGGCTGATCCGGGACGATCGTGGACAAAGCGCGGCACCTTGAGCGCCGCGTCGATCACAATCGTTCGCGAGAACCGTGCCGCGACGGTCAGCCTCAGACGCCGTGGGTCTGCAGCCAGCTTTCCAGAAGAGCGACCTGCCAGAGCTTGGAATTGCCTTTGGGCGTCAGCGTGCCGTCCGGATCGGCAAGCAGGTGGTCGACGTAGGCGCGGTTGAAGATGCCGCGTGCCCGCGCCTCCGGCCTGTCCAGAACGTCGCGGACGAAGTCCAGGAACGGGCCGCGGATGTGCTTCAGTGCGGGAACCGGGAAGTAGCCCTTCTTCCGATCGATGACTTCGGCGGGAACGACCGCACGGGCGGCTTCCTTGAGGATGTACTTGCCGCCGTCGCGGACCTTCAGATCCGCCGGGATGCGCGCCGCAAGCTCGGCGAGGTCGTGGTCCAGGAACGGGACGCGCGCTTCGAGACCGCAGGCCATGGTCATGTTGTCGACTCGCTTCACCGGGTCGCCGACCATCATGATCTGCTGATCGAGCTGCAGCGTCTTGTCGATGGCGCTGGCGCTTTTTGAGTCCGCGAAGAACGCTTCGAGATAGGCGGTGCTGTAGTCGCCGTTCACTAGGTCCGGCGCCAGCGCCTCGCGCATCTCGTCATGGTCGCGATCAAAATACGCTCTGGCATAATCCGAGACCGGATTCGCCGAGCCCATCAGCTTCGGATACCAATGGTAGCCGCCGAACACCTCGTCGGCACCCTGGCCGCTCTGGATCACCGTCACGTGCTTGGCGACCTCCTGCGATAGGAGCAGGAACGCGACCGCGTCGTGGCTCATCTGCGGCTCGGCCATGGCGGCGATCGCCGCGGGCAGCGCCTCCAGCGTGCGCGAACCGTCCACGGCAACCTTGGTGTGATCGGTCTCGAAGGTGCGGGCGATGATGTCCGAGTACTTGAACTCATCACCCTCGACGCCGTTCACGGCGTCGAACCCGACCGAGAAGGTCTTCAGCCCGGTCTGGCCGTTGCGGGCCAGGAGCGCGACGAGGAGCGAACTGTCGAGCCCGCCCGACAGGAGGACGCCGGTGGGCACATCGGCGACTTGCCGGCGCTCAACCGCCGTGCCGAGGGTCTCGAGGACGGCGTCGCGCCAATCGGCCTCGGTCATGCCGCGATCGGCCTCGCGCGGGCCGATCGTGACCGTCCAGTAGGTCTTTTCGTGCCGGGTGCCGTCCTTCTCCAGGGTCAGGATCGTCGCCGGCGCGAGCTTGCGGACACCCTTGAGGATGGTCAGCGGCGCCGGCACGCCCGCGTGCCAGCTCATGTAATGGTGGAGCGCCGCCGGATCGATCGCCGTGTCGACGTCGCCGGCCGCGAGCAGGGCCGGGAGTGACGAGGCGAAGCGGAAGCGACCCTTCACCGCGCTGTAGTAGAGGGGTTTGACCCCGAGCCGATCACGCGCGAGCACGACGCGTCCGGAGTCGCGCTCCAGGACGGCGAAGGCGAACATGCCGTAGAACCGCTCGACGCAGGCCGGTCCCCAGGCGTGATAGGCCTTGAGCACGACCTCGGTGTCGCTCGTCGAGAAGAAGACGTAGCCTTTCGCCTCCAGCTCGGCGCGCAGCGCGCGAAAATTGTAGATGCAGCCGTTGAAGACGATCGCCAGCCCGAGGCCCGGATCGACCATCGGCTGCTGACCGGCCTCGGACAAGTCGATGATCTTCAGCCGGCGGTGGCCGAAGACGACGCGGCCGGAGCCGAACAGGCCCTCGCCATCCGGGCCGCGCGCGCGCAAGCAGCCCACCATGGCCTGGACGGCAGCGGGATCGGCCGGTCCATCGAAGCTGATCTCACCGCAGATCCCGCACATCGTCGCTGTCGGCCCTCGTTCCGGCGGCATGACCGCTCCAACGGAGCGAAACGGCCGGCGCGCCGCGACGTTCCTTCAACGGCGCGGGATCGAACACCCGCACAGGTGGCCGGAAGCAGGGTCAAGCGTTTGACGCCGTCGCCGTCCGGCTGCTAGACCATGGCCGTGCATGAGCGCAGGGGTCGCGCGCGGACCGTCGGTTCCGCCCCGATGATCCGTGACGTCCATGTCGGCGGGCGTAGTTCAGTGGTAGAACGTCAGCTTCCCAAGCTGAATGTCGTCGGTTCGATCCCGATCGCCCGCTCCAGCATCTTCAGGCACTTAGCCTAGCCCCGCCCGGGGCGCGAACCGGGCGATACCACATCGATACCACCTTTTCCGCCGGCACCGCCCGAATCAGGGGCGCCGCCGCCGGAGTTGACGAATCCCCCGCCCAGGCGATCATCGCCCCCGACTGTCGAGGTCAGGCTGTTCGTCTAAGCACAGGACGCCGATCACGGACGGTGGCCACTCGTTCGGCGGGAGCCATCGCGATGATGACGGAAATCAGGGGAGGCCAAGGTCCCGGCCGGCGGGCTGCAACAGGCGGCAAGCCTCGACAGGTGGCAACGAAGGGCTCGGGGCTTCCCCGGGCCCTTTCGCTTTCGTGGGCGAGCTGCGACCCTGCCGGCATGAGCAAGCCCCTCTACCCGGTCGAGGACGGCCCCGGCGCTGGCCGATACGTCGACGTCGTCGTGCGCGTGATGGTCGGGCCCCGCCGTTCAACGGTCCTCGTGGAGCGTCAGGGCGAGCCCGCCAGCCTGTACGAGACGCGGGAGCATGGTCGCGAGACGGACGGCCTGGGCGACGCCGTCGAGGCGGCCGTGCGGGAGGGGCTCGCGAGGCTCCCTCAGTCCAGCCGCGTCGAGTAGCTGCCGTCGGGGTAGACGGTGCGTTCCTCGACGTCGGAGCCGTCACACAGGACCGTCTCGCCTTCCGGCTTGAACCGCATCCCGGCGGCGAAAGTGTCGAGAGCATCCTCGACCGGGACGCTGGTGGCGGCACCCAGACGCCGGCGTCCATCGCCGCCTTGGCGATCTGCAACAGGAAGGCGTACGGGATGCCCACGCTGGCCCCCGGCTCAGACGCCAGCGCCTGCCCCAGCATGTATGGGCCGAAGTACCCGGTGGCGCTCATGCCTTCCTCGCGACGGTAGCCCCCGGCCGGCACGGGTCGCCGGATCCATGGCAGAACGGGCACTCCGCCGGCGGCGCGGGCTGGTCGAAGCACGTGGCGCAGGACCGCGCCAGCACCGGCCGCCCCCCGGCGATGACCATGGCGGCCGCGCAGGGATCGGGCTCGATCACGTCGAACGTGACGGACCAGGTGCAAGCGGCCTCGTCAGACTCGAACGAAGTGATGCGGACGGGGATGGTGGGCATGTCAGGTCTCCGTCGCCTCGATGGTCGCCTCGGCGCGAGCCAGCACCCCGGTGAGCGCGGCGTCGATCACCGCCAGCGCGTCGGTCGCGCAATGCGGCCCCGACTGGCACGACCAGGGTTCCAGGGGGTTCCGGGCGGCCAGCGTGAAGCGGCCGCCGAAGTCACGCGACCACATCAGGCCGCCCTGGGGCACCCGCAGCAGGGTCCGGGCGAGCTTCAGGGCCTCGGGGATCCCGGAGAACCAGAGCAGGCGCCGGCGCTGGTCGCCGAACACGGTCGGGAGGAACACCCCTCGCGCGTAGCGCCCGATGGGGTTCGGCACCCATCCCTCGGGCAGGCTGCCCGTCTGGGTCAGGACCTGGCAGGCATTCTCGCCCCTCGCGTCGACCGGGATCTCCGCGTCCCGCCAGCCGAGCAGGTGCTCCGCGATCATGCAGGCGAGCCAGTCATTGTTGATCTCGGCCGTCGATGGGTCGATCGAGGCGATACACCGGCGCATCGCGGGGATCGCCTCGACGAGGCGCTTGGCCTCCTCGAGCCGGTAGGCGACCTCGGCAGCGCCGACCTCCACCTTCAGCCGGTCGGTGCCTGCGGTGCTGCGCCTAGCCATGGGCGGACCACACCGCCGGAAGATCGGCGTCCTTGGTCCTGGCGGGCGGACGCTCGAACAGGGGCGCCAGGGCGGCCGCCATCTCGTCTGCGAACGGCGTCATGTCGAGCGCGATGACGTAGGCAGTCGGGCTCCCCTCGGCGTCGAACTGGATCCCCGACACCACCTCGCCGGGCTTCGACGGAGCGGCGGCCAGATCGACCGGCAGGGAGACGAGTTCGAGGGGCTCGTGCCGGGGCAGGCCCTGGATCCGCCGACAGGCGTCGCCATCGAGGAGGTGGTTGTAGGGGCCCATGGTCAGTCCTCCTCGTCCTCGATGGGGTCCATCCGCGGCGCGGCCTCGGCGAGTTCCATGACCATGAGGGCGGCCGCGTCGAGCAGGGCGCGCTCGTCCCAGACCCAGACCGAGGCGACCCGGATCATCTCGACGGCCATCGCGACGAGGTCGTCGGTCGTGAGCCGTGGGTTGCCGTAGGCGGCCGCCTTCCGGACTGCCGGGCCGCCGTCGACGCCCCAGGCGCAGACCTGCCGGGTGTCCGCCTCGTCCGAGGCCCTGAGCATGATGTGAAACTCGTTGCTGCCCTCGTTGAGACAGACCTCGAACCCGTCGCGCGCGAAGACCGTGTGCTGGGTGCCCATGGTCAAGCAGCCTCGTCCTAGGGATCCTCGTACGGGCGTCCGTGCACCTTGGCGTAATGCTCCCTCGACCAGGCGAACTCCTCCATCGTGTAGCCGCCGTCCCTGATCCAGCCGGAGAGGCAGTAGGACCCTCCTTCCTCCTCGCCCTCGATGGTGCCGGACAGGTCGGGGAACAGGCGCGCGATGGCCTCGAAGATCGGCCGGGCGTCATCGTCGTAGGCACAGAACCGGCACTCGATCAGGCAGGGCTCGTCCCGGATGAACTCGAAGTACCCGGCGTTGTAGGCGCTGCCCCAACACTTGTAGGCCCAGTTCCGGCCCTCGCCGGAAGGGTACGCGGCGAACGTCTCGAAGCTCAGGCGGACCGGGGAGCCGGCGTAGCCCAGGTTCGTGTTCTCGACGATGTGGGCTGCCCGGAAGTCGGCGATGGAGGCCTCGGGTCCGGAGACGGTCAGCCGGAGTGTGGTCTCGTTCGCCATGGCTCAGGCCTCCGTCGAACGCGGGGCGAACGTGAGGTCGGCAAACCACATGTCGCGGGGGTCGTCCTGGTACCGGATCGTGTCGACGCGATAGCGGGTGGTTTCCCCATCGTTTGGGAGGATGAGGTAGTCGCCGGCGCTGACCCCATGGCCGAAGCCGGAGACCCTGAGGTGCTGGCCTTCCTCGATCACCCTGAGGGTGTTGCAGGCGTGCCCCCACCGTGGCCTGGAATAGTCGTGCGTCTCCGGCTCCCGGGCAGGCGCTCGCGGCTTGCTGGCGCCAAGTCCTTTCGCGAGCGCCATCGCGAGTGCTGCAGCCTGAAACACGTCCGGTCCCCCTCGAAACCGTTGGTGCCCCGGAGACGAGTCGAACGTCTCTCTCCACGTTTTCAGCGTGGCGCTATCACCGGGTCAGCTGCCGGGGCTCGCCCTCGATCGAAGCAGGAATTCCGGATTCGCCTAGGGGGTACCCACGAGAAAGGGGCCCCGCACTGCCACGCGGGACCCCTCGCAGTCCCGGACAAGGCCCCCTGGGATGGGCCCCCGCACGTGGCACCGCGCGGGCTCCCGACCGTGCCCGGCGGAAAGTGAGGAGGGCATCCTCGATCAGGGCGGAAGATTCGTCGAATGTTGTGTGATCGGGGATCACAGAGCCCCCCTTGCAATCCAAACCGTGTCTGCTAAATACAGACACTTGGCCGGTTCTCACCGACCCAGGGAACAAGAAGAGGCACTCCCTTGACCAGCAAGAACACCCTCGACACCGCCATCGCCGCCTGGAAGGCTGCCACCACGCAGATCGACCGCGACCTGGCCGCCCAGGCCATTGGCGAGCACATCGCCTACGATACCCCGGAGGGCGCCGACTACGAGTCCGCCACCGACGAGCTCCTCGCCCGCCTCAAGGCCGAGTTCGGCCCCGTCCCGGTCGAGGACCTGCGCGGGTTCTACATCGCCCTCCCGGCCGAGCTCACCGCCAACGAGATCGAGGGCATCTGGGGCGTCGGCCGCAGCGAGCAGCTCGCCGTCGCCGACGCGCACTACTGGACGCAGACTCAGCCTGCCACCGTCGAGCAGGGCGACAACGAGTGGATCATCCGACACGAGGGCAGCACGTTCCGGTGCCAGACCGTGCAGGGCGCCGACGCCTGCGCCGCGACCCTGGGCTACCGCGCGTGGCCCTGCACCGAGGCGCTGTACCGCCGCGTCAAGGAGGAGGGCTACGACACGAACGGCCGGAACTCCTACGGCTACGCGAAGAACGGCAGCCTCTACGACGTCGCCGAGCGCGACGCGGCCTGATCCCACCCCCGCGCCCCGGCAATCCCGCCGGGGCGCTCCTCGCTTCAGGGATCACCGAAATGGCCCTCACCGCCGCCGCCGCCAGCCTCGCCATGCAGCAGGCCGCCAGCCTCCACGACGTCTGCCGGATCGCCGCCGGGCTCACGCCGGATGTGCTCCACGCCCTGATCGACAGCTACCTCCCGGACCACGACGAGGGAGCGGTCGAGCCACGCGGCACCGTGCTGTCCCACGGCATCTATTGGACCGACACGCACTACGTCCACGCCGCCGCCGACGGTCGCTTCGTCGTCTACGAGCGAGACGACGCCTGATCCCAGGGGGCCGCCCCCTTCCGCGCCCTGGCAATCCCGCCGGGGCGCCCTCCATCCAGGGATCACCGCAATGGGCATCTTCGGATACCTCGACCGCATCGCCGCCGAGGCAGAGGCCAGGGACACCCGCACCCCGGAGCAGCGAGCCGCCGACGTCGCCGCCTACGAGGCCAGGGGCCGCGAGGCCGCCATCCGGCTCGCCGCGGAGCGAGTGGAGTTCCTCGCCGCGGCCCCCCGCTACGTCCTGCCCGACGGCACCGCGTGGCGGAGTTCGGACATGATGGGCACGCTCCGCACCGGCCGACAGGGCGACCAGGGGCGCCGCCTCCACGCCGTCCCTGAGGAGGATTGCGGCGTCTGGTCCGGCGCCAGCCCGGCGCTCTGCGGGGCCCAGCCCGGACCCCGGTCCGTCGGCTGGGGCGATGTCCGTTCGGAGCCGGTGGACTGCCCCCGCTGCGTCGCCAAGCTCCGGAAGTTCGGGCTGTGACCCGGACCGTCATCACCATAGCGGGCCGCCCCTGGGCAGTCCGCCTCGCCATCTGGGCGGCCGCCAACGACGGCGGCCGCCGCTTCGTTTCGGTCGACCTGCTCGCCACTCCCTGAGGGATCCATGCTCATCGAACTCGTTCCCCTCGACGAGGGGCTCCACGACGGCACCGCGGTCGGCCTGCTGGACGGCCGGCCGCTCGTCTACGTCGAGCGCCGCGCCCACGTCGACGGCCGCCAGTACGCGCACGGCGACATCGCCGACGCGTTCGTTGAGGCGGTCAACGTCGCCGCCACGAAGATCCTCGGGCCGGAATGGTCGAAGCCGCTGGCGCAGATCACCGGCCTGAACGCGCGCACGTGCAATCGCGACCGCATTCACCGCTGGGGACTCCCGCCGTGGGTCCTAGTCCTGCTCGCCCGGGGCGCGGCCTCGGAGCACCCCAGGGCCCTGGGGCACATGCTCCTGGCTGTCGCATCCCTGCGCGGGGGCCTCGCAGAGCTTAAGCACGGCCGGGACCGGGTCGATGTGGTCGTGGGCAAGAAGGCCAGGGCCCTGGTCGAGGACGCCAGCGAGCTCGTCGAGTGGGCGCGGAAACAGCGGCGGCTCCCGGGATCACAGGATCCCGAGACGGAATCTTAACCCGCGCCCCGTACAGTCCCAACTCCCAGCGTCGGTTCTCACCGGCGCACCGGACATAGGAACTCCGATGACCCTGGACCCGAAGCGGGTTGCAGAGGCGCGCCTGTCGCTGCGCCTGCAGACCCCTCCTGCCTACTCCCTCCCCGGCAACCCGCCAGACCTCGACAGCCTCTACAAGGGGGCCGGTCTCTGCTGGAACAACGCCTACGCGGACGTCCGCGCCTGGGCCATCCAGGTGGAGACCAAGGGCCTGCCGGCAACGCTCGTCGCGCTGCTGGAGCCCCTGCAGGACGCCCCGACGGTCGACCACGTCGTCGCCGCGGCGGAGTGCGCGGCGCGGTGCGAGCTCGATGACGAGCTCTCCACCGACGTCCAGTGGGCCTGCGGCCAGATCGCCCAACGCCTCCGGTTCGTGGGCGCGTTCATGGGGCACTACGTCTGCACGTGCATGGCGTACCACGCCGTGAGCGTCGCGGCGTCGGGACAGCACGACGACGCCATCCTGAACCTCATGCTCACCACGGTCGCCGTGCTGCGCGAGGTCGGGCACCGGATCATCGCCGAGATATTCGACCCGACGAGGGACGCGGACATCGCGAGGCTCCGCGAGATGGTCGTCCCGGACATGGAGCGCGACGCCGACAACATCGAGCTCTGGCGCGAGCTCCGCCTCGCGGACACCCAGGCCGCAGCAGGGGCGGACGAGCCCCGTGGCGCCGTCCGCGACGACACTGGGCAAGATTCCCGGGACGAGGACCACGACCGCGCCAACCGCGTCGTCGCCGACCTTCTCAACGAAGGGCGGCCCGCGGGTGCGAGCGAGCCCGGGATAACCGTGCTCCAGTCCGTCAGCCACCTGCCGGGTAGCGCGAAGGATGGCAGCCGCGGCAGCACGGGCAGCACGCCCCGGGCCGAGTTCGCCGGCATTGCCGGTGAGCGCCTGCGGTGCCTGCCGCTGCGTGACCTGTCCGAGACCCGGGCGGCGCTGGTGGCGCGGCATCCCCACGCCGCCGGCGTCGTCGACCGGGCGCTGGGCCACGCCGTCGGGCGGCCGTACGCCACGCTGCCGCCGATCCTGTTCGTGGGCCGCCCGGGCGCCGGTAAGACGCGGCTCGCCACGGACATCCTCGCTTTCATGGGACTGCCGAGCATCGTCTACGCCTGCGCCGGCGTCGCCGACGGGTCATTCGGCGGGACGTCCCGGCAATGGGGCACGGGCCGCGGATGCGTGCCCCTGCAGCGTGCCAAGGCACACCGGCTGGCGACGTGCGGGATCGTGCTTGACGAGGTCGAGAAGGCGGGCGAGAGCCGGCACAACGGGAACCTCCAGGATACGCTCCTGGCGATGCTCGACCACGCGGACCGGTTCTTCGACCCCTACGTCGAGGCTCAAGTCGACCTGTCGGGCATGACTTTCCTGGCGACCGCCAATAGCCGCACGGGCCTGTCTACCCCGCTGCTCGACCGGTTCATCGTCATCGACGTCCAGACCCCGGGCCGAGAGCACGTCCCCGCGCTGGTCGACGGGATCCTCGCCGACGTCCGCCGAGAACGGGGACTCGATCTCGACTGGTGTCCCGAACTCGACGGCGAGGAGCTCGCCGCGGTCCAGGACGCCGGCGCCCGGGCAGCATCCGGTCGCTCCGCCGACTTGTGGAGGCGATTCTCGCCACCCGTGAATCGCTGGCCCCGCGCCATTGATGGAGGCCGCCATGACGTTCTCCCTCATCCAACCGGTGCTGCCCAAGCGGCTGATCATGATCAACCGCGTGCTCGTCAGCCGGCGCGTGGACCTAAAGCAAGTGAACGAGGGCGTGGCCGCCGCCGCGATCCTCTTCACGTACCAGCTGGAGCGCGAGCTCCTCGCGGGCGAGATCGACCCCGACCTCGCCGTCAGGAAGGCCAGGGTTCTGTGCCGGGCTGCCGCCTTCAGCCACCCGGACCGCACGGAGGCGGCCCGATGACGGACGGCTACACTTACTACAGCCCGCGTCTCCTGTTCGACGTCTACTGGCACACGCGCAAGCGCCTATGGTCAGTGCGGGTGAACGGCCGGGTCCTCTACCACATGCCTCAGGCCTGCCTGAGCTGCGCCACGCTGATGGTCAGCGTCCCGGCGGTCGAACGCATCCGCGCCCGTGGGCAGAGGGAGGTCTGTGCGTGGGCGCGCGGCCACCGGGCGTACCTGCCGCATGGCCTCGGAATGGATGGCACCCCTGAGGGCGAGCAGATCTTCTTCGACCCGTACCGGTTCACGTCCTTCGTGACGGCCGGCGGGATGCAGGTCACGGCGTGCCGGTGGCTGTATTTCGATCCGGATGGCAGCGCGTGGGGGCTCGAATGTCGCTGAGACAGCGCTACCGCGGCAGCCTGCCGGCGGACCTGCACCGCATCTCGTCGGCGCCGCTGCTCGACGAGTGGCTCCTCGAACCCGACGACCAGGCCGCGGATGGGGCGGTGCTCACCGGCGTCATCTCCGGGCACCCTCGGTATCCGGACGGAACCCGCGTGACGACGAGCACGGTCCAGCAGATCGAGGACGAGCCGGCGAACGGCATCGGCCGGTGGGCCTGGTCCTATTCCACGGGCCTGCTCAGACTAGGGACCTGCATCGACCTGCCGTATTCGAGGGGAGTTCCGCTATGAGGTTCCGCCGTCCGTCGCTCGCCGAGATCGCTGAGCGCAACCGCTCCCGGGCCCGGGACGCCGATCTCCTCGCCTCTGGCTGGACGCCGTCCCCTGAGGATCTCGCGGACGCGCCGTTCATCGACCAGTACGAAGAGACCACGTACCCGGGGTCCGACAAACCGAGCCTCAAGGGCCAGGTGACTGGTCACCCGCGCCTGGGCAGCACCTATGTCTGGACATCGCCCCTGATCGCACGCGGCGACGGCTGGGTCCGCACGGAGGGGCGCTTCTATCGCTTGGGCAGCCCCGCCCCGACGCCCGAGCCCGAGCCGCCCACGCCCCCGGCCGCGCCGTACACGCCGCCCACGGACGAGGAGATCGACGACCTTCTCGGCAGCCTGCCCGACTACGGGCTCGACCCCCGGTAGCCTGCATTCCCCCAGAGCATGGCTGTGCGGTGGCGGTCGGTGACAAATCGCGCGCCACCGGGACAAAGCGCGCGCGATCGGCGGCCGAAATGACAAACCACGCGCGATGGGAACGAATGCCGCACGCAGTCCTACGTTCCGAGTGCTGAGACCCGCGCCGGGCGCAGGTCGGCCGAGATCGGCTGCAGACAGTACCCGCGCGGGCGCACAAGGCAAGTTTCAAGCGGAGTTTTCGATGCATATCGCGATTTCCCTGGCCGCCCTTTTGGCGACCGGAACGGCGGCGGCTGCCCCGATGGATGGCGACCGCTGGGATGCCGGCGCCGTCGAGCGGCGGGGCCACAAGGTCCTGACGACGGGGCTGATGTTCCGGCGCACCGGCGCGGGCGAATGGGAGGTCTCGGCGCGCTGCGAGACACGCGACATCCGGACTGGCCGGTGGCGCGCCAAGACGGGCCGCGGAGTCGCGGTCCGGAGCATGGGCCTCGTCATGGTCAAGACAGGGACGCTGGGCCGATTCATCCTGTTCGTCGACGCCGGGGAGATCGCCTCGAACAAGCCCTGGTGCGCGAGCGGTGCGGCCAACCTCGGGACCGGGGACTAGGCAGCCCGGTGCGCCAATTCCTCGCGGATCAGGCCCGGCGCGATGCCGACCGCGCCCGCAAGCGCGCCGAACGCCAGGCTTTGCGGGACGCCGGTGCGCCAGATCCCCGGCAACAAGATGCGACTATCGTCGATGCGCTCCGGGCCGCTCTCGTGCCCCCCACGGGTCAGGAGGCCGTCCGTCGACACGTCGACTCCACGACGTTTGAAGGGCGCTGCGCGGGCCTGAGGGGCAAGTCACACGGAGGAGTCTCCCTCCGGCGCCGAGCCATCCACGCGGCCCAGGTGGACAGGCTCGCGCCCCGGCAGGAATGACTAGGGGTGGGTGTTCAATACACACCCTAGCTCGATCCCGGCGGCGCCGGCACACACTCCGGCATGGCTACCGACCGTTTCTCGTCGCCCTCAGGTTCAACGTCAGCACCACATCCTGGGCCCGAAAGCTTGACAGGTTCACTAAGGACGTCGTGCCCTACCACACCTTGCCAAGATCGAGGCCGATGTGCAGGCGTGCGAGGCCGCTATTGCCGACCTCAGAGGCAAGATCGCTGCCTTGCGCCTCAATAGAGGGCGTGATGAACGCTGGGCGGCCATCGAGCGCCTGCGCGATCTTCAGAGAAAGGGAGCGACAGACGAGGAGGTCTTCGCGGCCAGGATGCGGATCCGGCAGATCATTTGGGACACCTTCGGGAATATGTGGTGCTACCCGGACGGACAGGTCGAGATCTTCACCAACGACGGGGGCTACCACCTATTTCGGGACGGGTACTGGTGGAACGACGAGGACAGGATCTGGGTGCCGTCTGTCGGCGCCATGACCGGCATCCCGTATCGCGCCACCGCGGCCGAGCTGGCCCGCTGGGCGGAATGGCTGGGGCATGCCTATCGCGACGCGCCCCGGATCAAGTTGCGGAACGGCGAGACCCTCTGAACGGGCGCGGGAGGGGCAGCCCGGCCGACCGGATGCCGGCGCAGCGTGCGGCGCCTCCGTTCCCGGTGTGGCCCCGTCGCCGGCGGTCTACGCGACGCCCCCCCCCCCCCCGCCCTTCGTGTCGTCCTTCGGCGTCCGCCTCCGAAAGCGCCCGCGCTCGGCCCGGGCGAAGAGCTTCTTGTGAAAGATCCGCTGTTCGATCTTCTTCCTCAGCGTCCTGTGCCCCCACTCCTCCCGGTGGGTCTTGCATTCCTCCACGAGATCCGCCCCGAGACGCTGCTCGATCTCCTGGACACAAAGGGAACCCGCCCGCGGCAGGATCCTCCAGATCTCCTGCACGACGCGTTCCCAGTAGGCGTCGGCCCGGACCTCCTGCAGGTGTCTTTCCGCCTCCGCCAACTCGGTCTCCAGCGTCGCCACGCGTTCCGCCAGCAGCCGGACTTCCGCCTCGTGGCCATCCAGCAAGGCGAGCGCCTCGTTCCGCATCTGGCGTTCGCCGTCGACCTCCTCCCGCATCCGCTGCCTGTCGCGAAGGAAGATGGCGCTGGCCTCGGCCTGGGCCGCCTTCCATAGCGCCACCCCGGCCGCAGCCAGTTGGTTCGAGACCGCCTCGGGCATGCCGGCGAGCTCGATTGCCGGGCTGTATTCCCGCTCCCGCTTCCAGTCGTTCAGGAGTGGGCCGACGTCGTTGGGCGAGCCTGCGGCGCCCAGGTTCGCCGAGAGCCGGGTCCTGACCGTGCGGAGCGAGACCCGCTCCCGTCCGCCGGCGCGGATCTCGTCCGCGGCCCTGAAGACGTCGTTCCTGGTCACCATCGCGGGCCGCCCTCCCGGCATGAGGGTGAGCGAATACGGTTAACGGATCGTGACTCCCATAGCGCGTGACAGGTATCGTTACGCGGCATGCGATACCGAATGGCCGTGTGGCAGACCGGCAGTGTCCAGGGCGGAGGAAGCGCGAGGGGTTGCCGGCGTCCGTACGCCGTGGCGCGCTCGGAGGTCCAGGGGACGGTGTCGGCCGGCCCGCGCCGACATAGGTTTCATCGGGCCGACGGGCGTGAAACCCGCCGCGCCGGCTTTCCGCCCGCACGCGAGGTGACGGCCATGTTCGACATGACGAAGGTGGTCGCCAACGCCTTGGGCGAGCAACTCGCGCTCACCTACCAGCGGACCTTCGGCAGCCGCGAGCCGCGCTACGCCGAGATCATCGAGGCTTCCGCGCGCCTCATGATCGAGCGCATCGTCGGCAGCGACGCGCTTTACCACGACGGCGACCACACGACCCTCGTGACCCTCGTCGCACAGGACATCCTGCGCGGGCGCTTCCTGCAGCAGGGCGTCACGCCCGAGGACTGGCTGCACATGATCGTGGCCGCCCTCTACCACGACATCGGCTACGTGCGCGGCGTCTGCTCGGGAGATCGGGCGGACGCCTTCGTCGTCGACGCGCAGGGCACGACCGTTAGCCTGCCGCGCGGGGCCTCGGACGCGGCGCTGGCGTTCTACCACATCGAGCGCTCCAAGCTGGCGGTGCAGGAACGCTTCGGCACGCACGACCTCGCCGATGCGGGACGGGTGATACGCGCCATCGAGCTAACCCGCTTCCCGGTTCCGGAAGACGACGAGCACCGCGAGACCGGCACGGAAGCTGGCCTCATGCGAGCCGCCGACCTGATCGGGCAGTTGGGCGACCCGCTCTACCCGCGGAAGCTGAACGCCCTGTTCTACTAGTTCGCCGAGGTCGGGCTCGACTGCCAGCTAGGTTACGACAGCCCGGCCGACCTGGCGGAGCGGTATCCGGCGTTCTTCTGGTCGAAGGTCGAGCCGGTGATCGGAGACGCGGCCCGCTTCCTGGACCTGACGGTCGAGGGACGCGGCTGGATGGCCAACCTCTACGCCCACGTATTCGCCATGGAGCACGACCGCCGCCGCATGGGCCCGCATGCCGGCGGATCACGGGAAGGTGGTTCGTAGCCCGCGACGAATACCTTCCGAGCGGCGCCCGAACCTTTTCCCTGTTGCACGTTACGCGTAACGCATTCCGAGTAACGCTACGCGGCACCCGCTACGCTCGGCGACAATATCACCCAAGGCTTGGTTCTCCGGGGGACTCCTCCGGGAGGCCGGCAAACCCGACCGTCGTGCATCCCCGAGGCAGATCTACGACGATCAGGCACCGACGAGGCCCACGAGGCTGGGGGGCCACTCGGACCGGGCCGGCGGGTGTCCCTCGTGAGGACAGCCCAGACTGCCCCTCCGGCTCACCAACGTCAAAGGAAGGCGCCCCGTCACCGCAGGGGGTGCGGGGCGCAAAGGCTACTTGCCGCTCGGGGCCGCCCCGCTGCCCGTCACCCCATTCCCCATGCTGCTGCCGGCCGGGGCGCCGGGCGTGCTGACGCGGGGGCCGCCGCTGGTGCCCGGCGCCGCTCCCACACCCATCGAGCCCGTCCGTTCCGCGGCCTTCTCGGAGTTGCTCTTCACGCTGCCGGGGTTGTTCATATCGCCTTCCGTACGGCCGCCGCCAGCGGGCGTCTGGGCAAGGGCAGCCCCCGAAAGCGCAAGCGAAAACAGCGCCGCGAGACTGAGTGTCCGCGTCAACATGGGCGTTCCTCCTGGATATGACGTTCGGGGACAACCAACGCCGAGACGGATCAAACCGTTCATCGGCATCGAGGATTTGCGCCGCCTCCCCCTTGTCGACGAAACCTGGTCATCGCCCCGCCCTTTCCCGCTCGGCACCCGGGTATTTGGCCCGCAACTGCGGGGCGACGATCCTTTCGAAGAAGTCGGCCAGGACCAGGATCGGCCGCCGGTGCCGCCGAATGGCTCCAGCCGAAGATCGATGATGCCCTGTTCGATGTCGGACGCGGGATGGCGCGCCGGAAAGCCGAGAAGGATGCATCTGGCCTCCTACATCGACCGGTCGCGCCCAAGACCCGTTCCGAGCGTCCGACCGTCAAGCTGAAGCCCGGGGCCGCGCGTCTTCGTGGCAAGCCAGCACATCGAGCCGGTACTTGTCCGTCCTGGACTGGCTTTGGACACGCAGGAACGCTCGCGTGCCATCGATGAAGCGCTCGGCGGCCTCGTCCCCGGTGAGCGGGTAATGCGTCTCACCCGTCCAATGCACCAACACCACCTCACCGCCTGGCCGAAGGCAGCCTTGGACCCGGTCCGCCAAGCGCGCCACGTCGCCGGCGTCGAGGTAGTAGACGACTTCCGACAGCAGGATCAGGTCGAACGTGCCCTCCGGCCACTGGCCGGGCACCTGGGCGAGTTCGAATCGTACGTGGGGCAAGTCCCGGCACCGCTCGCGAGCCCGCTCCAGCGCGCGCTCGGCCAGATCGAGGCTGACCAGGGCGTCGCAGCGCCGGGCCAGCACCTCGGTGAGCACGCCGATGGAGCAGCCGACCTCCAGGACGGAGGCGTAACGGTCCCGCGGCAGGGCATCGAGCGTGGCTGCGTACTTCGCCCGCTCGTAGTCGCTGGTCTCAAAATCCCAGGGATCCAGGTTCGCCGCGTAGCGCTCGCCGAAGTAGCTTGCCGGCAGGGAATGGTCGTGGCGCGTCATCGGAGCACCCGCGCTTCGAAGAGGTCATTGGCCATTTCCCCGCTGTCCAGGATCTCCGCCGCCGCGGTGGTGAGCGCCCGGTCCGGCGCGGGCTGACGCAGGTAAGTGGCGAGGTCGCGCGAGAGCCGCTCAAGGGGATGCTCGCGCAGGAAGCCCTGCAGGCCGACGGAACGCTGGGCGAGCTGCAGCACGTCCAGGCCGGCCCTCTCCACCGCGAGACGGGCCAGGTTGACGAACGCGACGATGCGCTCGGGCGCGAGATCGTCCTCGTGGACGATCCGCGCGGCGCGCTCGACCCAGTGCCGTGCGCCCTCGACCGCGATGGCACCTTCGCCGAGGCGGGCGAGCTGGTGCGGGTCGCCGCCGCGCCCCATCGCGGCGAGATGCGCCCGCCAAGCATCGAACACCGCCTCGATGCCCCCGAGCTGCACCGCCGCGAAACGCCAAGCGCCGCCCGAGAACGTGGGCTGGCGATGGTAATCGTCCCAAGTGCCCAGGATCTCGTCCTCGTTGACGGCGATGTCCTCGAAGTCGACGGTGCCAGTCGCGGACGCACGCATCCCATGGGCCCGCCATCCGGTCAGGTCGGCGCGGTTGCCGGGCTCCAGCGGCACGACGAGCATCAACGGCGGCGCGCCCGGCTCCCGCTTGACCGTCACGAGGGCCCTGGTGACGTAGCCGGCGCCCGACGCGAACGTCTTGACGCCGCGGAGCCGGCGATCGTCCCCCAGCCGCAGGCATTCACCGGGCGCGTCCGTGTTCCACACCCCGAACAGATGCCCCGCCCGCGCATCCGCGAACAGGCGGCCCCCCTGTGTGAGGGTGCCATAACGGGCGACGAGTTGCAGCGCGTTGACGTGGCCCTCGTAGATGCGCCCGAGTGCGAGGCTTCCGTACCCCACGAGCCGCAGCACCGCCGCGAGGTCGCACGCCCCCGGCTCCTCGCCGAGGCCGACACCGCCTTCTCCGGAAGGGATCGGCGCCGCGAGCAGGCCCAGGTGGCCCAGGGCGGCGACATCCTCGACCGGAAACCCGTCGTCGCGGTCCTGGCCCGCCGCGCGAGCCGCAGCGGCGGCGGCCACTTGCCGGGCTGCCGCGACCGCATCGTATGCCAGGTCGGGCGGGGTCCTCTGGTCCATGCGCCTCCCTCCCGTCAGGCCGCCGCGGCGGCGATGTCTTCTACCGTGCGGCCGGTCACGACCGACAGCGGTCGCTCTTCAAGGATGTCCGGCTCGCCAGGTCGACGCGCCGCCTCGTCATGGGACTTGATGAGCAGCCAGGAGACATGCCGTTCACGAGGCCGAAGTTTCATTCGCGTCAGGCGCCATCGACCGCTCAGCTTCTCGCCGTGCAGCGTGAACGCGAGCGACCCTGCGGCGAGCGCAGTCCCAGCGGCTCCGTCCGGCTCCCAGGTGCCTCGGTCCCACAGCAGCACCACGCCCGCCCCGTAGCTGCCCGGCGCGATCACGCCCTCGTAGTCGGCGTAGTCCAGGCCATGGTCTTCGACCTCCACAGCGAGCCGACGCTCGCCCGCGACGAGGCTCGGACCTCGCGTGACCGCCCAGCTTTTCAGGACGCCGAACTCCAGCCGGAAGTCGTAGTGCAGCCGGCGCGCGGCGTGCTTCTGTACGCGGTAAATCAGGGGGGCACCTTCAGGCATTGCCGGTCCGCTCGACGGCGGTCCCGCGCAACCTGCCCGCGGCGCCGGTTGAACGGTCGGACCGGCCAAAGCGACCCAAGCCGCGCAGGAGCGTCAACGCCGCGGTCGCCATGCGGATGTGGGCCCGAAGCTCACGCGGGCGAAGCGGGCGGTAGGCCAGGTGCGGGGTGGCGGCCTCGACCGCGGCGAGCATCGCGCCGAGGGCCGGCAGCCGCAGGATGGCCGCCGCATCGTCGGGACGGACGCCGAGCCAGGGTGCCCAGAGCCGGTCGCGCCGCAGCCGCCCGGACGCATGCAGGCGACGCAGCCGCCGTCGCCAGGCGAACCGAAACAAGGCGCGGGGCAGCGGTTCCAGACGCGGGTCGCAGGGGCTCTCCGGCACCTCGCAGCGCAGCTTCATCGTGTCCGCCGCGCCGCCCGGCGCCCGCCCGTCGAGGCGGCCCGAGGTGACGACGAGAATGTCTGGGTCGTGGCGCACCCGCGCGTCGCTCGACAGAAGCGAGGAGACGAACGCCTTGTCCTCGCCGACGGCGAGCGGCGGCATCCCCCCGACGCGGCGGTAAGTCCCGAGCCTGACCGCGAGCGTCGCCCCCGAGGTCGTCCAGTGGCGCGGCCAGGGGTCGTGCGGAACCGGATCGATCAACGCCTCAAGCTCGGTCAAGAGGACCTCGTAAGCGCCTTCGAGGCTGCCCCGCGCATGAAGCGCTGCCGGTAGGCGTGCGGCGTCAGCCTCATCGAGGGCGATCCGGCCGGCCACTGCGTCGACCCCGTCCGTGATGGCCGCAAGGTTACGCGCGACCCAGTCCGCGGGCACCCGGCTGTCGGCGTCGGTCGTCAGGATGACGCCGTCGGCGGCGTCGCCGCCACCCTCCTCCAGCCAGTCCGCGGCGGCCTCCATGGCCTCGCGCCGGGCCCAGCCCGCGTTGGCGCCGTCGAACACGCGCTCGATCACACGGACGACGAGGCGCCGCGGATGCGGCAGGGCTGCGACCACGTGCGCGGTGCCGTCCGTGCAGTTGTTCAGGAACAGCACGACACCGAGTTCGCTTGCCCCAAGGCCCTCCTGGACGTCGAGCGCGCGCAGGCACTCGCCGATCCGCTCGGCCTCGTTCCGGACCGGGATGGCGACCACGCACCTGAGCGCGGGCGCCGGATCGAAGCCCCCGCAAGCGCTCTCAAGCTCCATTGCCCGACGACCTCCGGCAGCCGCAACAGGCATGCCGGCGGCCCAGAAAACCAACTTAGGACAGGCGAATCCTTTCCTGAGGCGACCTGCGACCAATAAGACCGCTATCCGGGGCAGTAGATGCAGTCAGCCACGAGCCTCCTCGCCCTCAACTTCGCCCTGGCGGGAGCGCGCGAGGGCTTCGGGCCGTTCCTGGGCGTGTACCTGCAGAAGCAGGGCTTCGACCCCGCGGCGACCGGCTTCGCCATGGGTCTCGCCGGCCGGCCGGGCTTCTCGCCACGACGCCGGTGGGCGCGCTGATCGACCGAACGGCGTACAAGCGCGCTGCGCTCGCCACGGCGGTCCTGGGCATCGCCGCGGGAGCCGTGGCCCTGGTCGCGACGAACAACCTCTGGCTGATCGGCCTGTCGCAACTCGTTATCGGCGTCGCCGACACCAGCATCGCCCCGCTGGTCGCGGCCGTGACGCTCGGCATCGTCGGGCAGAAGGCCTACGGTCAGCAGGTCTCGCGGAACGAGGCGTACAACCACGCCGGCAACGCCGCGAACGCTGCGTTGTCGGGCGTGCTCGGCTACACACTGGGGCTCGGCTTCGTAGCGATCGCCATCGTGGTCATGGCGGTCGCCTCGTGCGGGGTCCTGCTCGCCATCGACAAGGGCCGCATCGACCACGCTGCCGCGCGCGGCGGCGAGCAGGACGAGCGCTCGACCGTCCGGGTGCTATTCGAGACCAAGCCGCTCCTGCTCCTCGCGGGTACCGTGTTCGCGTACCAGACAGCAAACGGCGCCATGCTGCCGTTCCTGGCGCAGGCGCGCACGGCCGCCGGCGCCGACCCGAGCCTGACGACCGGCGTGATGACCGTCGTCTCGCAGGCCACAATGGTCGGGGCCGCGCTTCTGGCCGCCCGCATTGCGAAGGATTGGGGATACGCCAGTGTCCTCTCCATCGCCCTCGGACTCGTCGTAACCCGCGGCATCCTCGCGGCGTTCGCGGCCTCCTGGTGGCTGGTCATCCCAGTCCAGCTGCTCGAAGGGCTGGCGATGGGCCTGGGCGGCGTCGCCATCCCGGCGCTGGTGGCCGAGACGATGGAGGGCTCGGGCCACGCCAATGCCGGGCTCGGCGGCGTCATGACCGCCTACGGTGCGGGCGCCACCGCGAGCCCGCTGGTCGCCGGGCTCGTCGCGCAATACCTCGGCTTCTCGACCTCCTTCATTGCCCTTGCGGCCATCGCCGCCGGCGGGCTCGCGGTGTGGATGGCCGGTCGCCGGGTGCTGGGCTTGCGTGACCGGACAGGTCAGACTGACGGCGCGTCCGCCGATCCGGCCTGACGGCTCGGAGCAGGCGGATGGATGCGCGGAGCGGAGCGACGAAAACCGTGCCCAGCGCGCTTATGGGCTCCTTCCCGGCTTTCGTGCTGTTGCAAGGTTCGCTCTACGCCGCCTACGGCACCGAATCCCCCTTCCTCCCGAGCTTCCTCGGCGAGCGCGGTCTCACCCCGGGCGAGATCGGCCTCGCGCTCGCCGCAGGTACCCTGATGCGCCTCGCCGCGGGACCGGTCGCTGGTCACCTCGCGGACCGACACGACGCCACGCGGGCCGTGCTTGGCATCGCGGCTGCCGCGTCCGGGCTGATCTCCTTCGCCTACCTCGCTGGCTACGGCTTCTGGCCGCTCCTGGCCGTGAGCGTGCTGCATGCCAGCGCCATCGCGGCCCTGGCGCCACTCGCCGACGCGCTCGCGCTCGCCGCGGCGGAGCGGGAGGGCACCTTCTCCTACGGCTGGGTTCGCGGCGCTGGCTCGGCGGCCTTCGTACTCGGGACACTGGCCTCGGGGCTGCTCGTCGCCCGGGCCGGCCTGGCGAGCATCATCGTGTCGAGCGGCATCCTGTTCCTCGTGACGGCGGCCGCCACCGCCCGCGTCCCGGCGGCGCCAGCCCGGGACGGGCTTCCAAGCCTCGGCTTCGGCGGCATCCGTGAACTCCTGGCCCTCGCGCCGTTCCGGCGGATGCTCGTGATAGCGGCGCTCGTGATCGGCAGCCATGCCCTCAACGACGGCTTCGCAGTCCTCCGCTGGCGCGCGGCCGGCATCGGTCCGGGCACGATCAGCCTGCTCTGGTCGGAGGCGGTCGTCTCCGAGGTCTTGGTCTTCGTCCTCGTCGGACCCTGGCTGCTGGCGCGCCTCGGGACGGCCCGGGCCGCGACGCTGGCGGCAGGGATGGGCGTCCTGCGCTGGTCCGTCATGGCCGCGACGGCCTCGGTTCCGGCCCTGGCCATGGTCCAGCCGTTGCACGGGCTGACCTTCGCGCTGCTGCATCTCGCCGCCATGCACCTCATCGCCAGGGTCGTGCCGGAGCACCTCGCAGCGAGCGCCCAGACGCTCTACGGCACGCTCGGGCTCGGCGTGGCCTCGGCGGTCCTGACCGCGACGGGCGGCCTGCTCTACGGCGCGTTCGGCGCCGGGGCGTTCTGGGCCATGGCCGCGCTGTGCGCGTCGGCGCTCCCCTTCTTGGGCGGCCTGGACCGGGCTGATGCGCCGACCGAGCGTCGCGCGACCTGACTTACGTGTTGCTTGCGCTAGCTCCCCGGTGCGCACCCCTGCGCGGCCGGAGACCCCTGCCATGTTCATGAAGATCGACAAGCTCCTGACGGAGCTGCCCGTGCCGAAGAGGCCGGAGCCCAACGCGGCCGCAGCCCTGCAGGAGTTGCTCGGCGGCAAGTACGGCGAGATGTCCACACTCGGGAACTACATGTTCCAGAGCTTCAACTTCCGCAACAAGGAGAAGCTCCGGCCGTTCTACAGCCTCGTGTCGAGCATCTTCGCGGAAGAGATCGGCCACGTCGAACTCGTCTCGACCGGCATTGCGCTGCTCAACAACGGGCCGGGCAACCCGAAGAAGAACGTCGACGTCTCGAAGGCGCCGTTCGAGGACATGCAGGACATCCGGCTCGCCGGGAGCTTCCTCTCGAACGGCGGCGGCGCCATGCCGATGAACTCGAACGCCGCGTCCTGGAACATGGACATGGTGACGACGACCGGAAACCTGATCATCGATCTGCTGCACAACTTCCACCTGGAATGCGGCGCGCGCATCCACAAGCTACGGGTCTACGAGACCATGACCGAGCCGACGGGGCGCGAGGTCTGCGGCTACCTTCTTGTGCGCGGCTCGCTGCACGCGCATGCCTACGCCCTGGCCCTGAAGAAGCTCACCGGCGTGGCCATCGAGCAGATGCTGCCGACGCCCAACATCGACCTGTCGCGCATCCCCGAGTGCCAGAAGTACCTCGACGAGGGCAAGCACCGCCGGCTCTACACCTTCAGCCCGGACGACTACGCCGAGGCGGCCGGCGTGTGGTCGAACGACGAGGTCGCGCTGCCGGGCGACCCACCGGGCAACCTGGAGGTCGCCGACGGCGCCCCCGAGGGCGGCAAGATCCCCGAGCTCGACGGCAACTACGGCGCGTTCGCTCCGGACTACGCGCCGGAGGAGATCTTCGAGATCGCGAGCAAGCTCTACAAGAAGAGCCGCTGACCACCGTCGCGGGCGATGCCTTGCCGGCGTCGCCCAGGCTTGGCGGGGCGCTTCCGCCGCAGTCGGTTCCAGGAACGGCGGCACACCCCTCACGTCGGAGGGCGAACCCGACACCAACGAGGAGCCACGACGGCATGGCCAGCACGGACATCGGCAGGATCTACACGGGCGCGCTGCGCAACACGCGCGCCCTAGAACGGCAGGGCCTGGAGCAGATGGAGCGCCAGCTCTCCGGCCTGGAGCGCTATCCCGACTACGCTGCCGTCCTGCGCCGCCACGTCGAGACCACAAAGGGTCAGATCGCCCGCCTCGACACGGCGCTGGAGGCCATCGGCGAGAGCGTCTCGACCCTGAAGGAGACCGCGACGAGCGTCGCCGGCACCATCGGCGCGGCCGTGCACGCCGTCGCGCAAGACGAGACCCTGAAGAACCTCTACGCGGGCTACGCCTACCAGTACGACCGGGTCGCGGCCTACCGCTCGCTCGCCGTCATCGCGGAGCGGGCTGGCCAAGCCGACAAGGTGGCGGGGTTCCGCGCCGCAGTCGACGAGGAAACGAAGGCGGCGGAGGAGATCGCCGCCCTCATCGAGCCGGTCACCAAAACCTACCTCGACCTGACGCTGGGCGGCTCGAAGGCCGATAGCTGAACCTCACCCGGGGCGGTCGTCCAGCCCGCCCGACTCGTGTTCTGGGAGTTGGTGATCGAGGAGAAACACGACTCCAAGGGGACCTACAAGGAATTCAAGCACGTCGTGAACATGACGGCCTCCGCGCTGCAGAAGCGCTTTAAGAGCGAGGAGAGCCAGTCGGTCGTCCAGAAGAGGGATGGAGGCGAGGCGACCAGCCACGGGGAAGGCCGACGCATCGTCGAGATGCTGCACAAGAAGAAATCCGATCTCACGGACGACGATTGCGGGCACATGCGCAAGGTAGTCGGTTACGTCCACCGGCACCTGAAGCAGGGCGGCCCCCAGGAAAAGGACACGGAAGAAGAGTCGCCGTAGCGGCTTTCGCTGATGAACTGGGGCCACGACCCCCTGAAGGACACTTGAGGCATGGACGACCCAACCCCCGTGACCGTCACGGTCGAGGCATGCGGCGAGAGCCACGGTCAGTATCGATGGCACCTAACCGACGCCGACGGCGTCTCCGTCCGGGTCTCGCCGGAACCGTACGCTTCCCCGGAGGAGGCCGCGTCCGCGGGGAAGATGGCGCTGGAAGCGTTCGGCGCGGCAGCCCAGGCTTGAACGACGAAACCAGAATTGCGACCGCGCGCCGCAGCAAAGCTTCGAGGCTTTGCCTGTGGATCCCCATGTCGGTCGCACGCCATTAAATCGATCTACACCGATGGGGCGCACCATGGGGATTCGAACCTACCCGGGGTCGCCCCATGCTCACCGTCGTCGGATGCCTCGCCGAGTCCCATGACTTCCGCCTGGTCGCACTGGCGGCGACCGTCTGCGCGCTCTCGGCCCTGACGACGGTCTGCCTCGTCAGCCACGCGCGCCGGGCGAGGGCCTTGGCGCAGGCCGGCTGGCTCGCCGTGGCGGCGACCGCCGGCGGTTCCGGCATCTGGGCGACGCACTTCATCGCCATGCTCGCCTTCGCGCCCGGCGTGCCGAGCGGCTACGACGTCGCGCTCACCGGCCTCTCCCTCGTCATCGCCGTCCTGTTGGTCGGCTCCGGCCTCTCGCTCGCGGTGCTGGGCGGCGGACGCGTGGCGGCCTGGGCCGGTGGCGCCATCGTCGGCTTCGGCATCGCCGCGATGCACTACACCGGCATGGCCGCCTACGACGTCGCTGGGCACAAGGCCTGGGACCCGGCCACCGTCGCCGCCTCGCTCGCGCTCGGGGGCATCCTGGGCGGCGCGGCGCTGGCGGCGCAGGTCGGGGCCCGCGGCCTCGCCCGGCAGTTGCCGGCGGCCCTGCTGCTGCTGCTGGCCATCTGCAGCCACCACTTCACCGCCATGGGCGCCGTCACGGTCACGCCCGACCCGACGCTCGCCGTGTCGGCGTCCGCCGTCCCGAACGCGTGGCTCGCCGTGGCCGTGGCGCTCGCGAGCTTCGCCATCCTGCTGCTCGCCGGCGCCGCGCTCGCCCTCGACGTGCGCGACCGTCGGCATTCGAAGGTGGAGGCGGAGCGCCTGCACAGCCTCGCCAACGCCGCCGTCGAGGGGCTCGTCGTGTGCACCGGCGACACCGTGGTGAGCGCCAACCGGAGCTTCGCCAAGCTCGTCGGCCTGCCGCAGGCGGGCCTCGCGGGGACGACGCTGTCGGCGTACCTACCGGGCGACGCGGCCCGGCTCGCCCTGGCCGGCCAGCCCGAGCGCCCGGTCGAAGCCGAGCTCCGGCAGGCCGACGGCACCCTCGTCCCCGTCGAGGTCATCATGCAGCCGGTCGAGCATGCGGGGCGCTCGCACTACGCGGTGGCGGTGCGCGACCTCCGCGCCCGGCGTCAGGCCGAGAGCCAGATCCAGTTCCTCGCCCACCACGACGCGCTCACCGGGCTGGCCAACCGCGCCAGCTTCGGAAAGCGCCTCGACCAGGAGATGCGGGCCGCCGACGCGGGCGGGCGCAAGCTCGCGGTGCTGTGCCTCGACCTCGACCGCTTCAAGGAGGTCAACGATCTCTTCGGCCACGCCGCCGGCGACGCCATGCTGGAGAGCGTCGCCCGCATCGTCTCCGCCGAGCTCGACGACGCGCAGATGGTGGCCCGGCTCGGCGGCGACGAGTTCGCGGTGCTTGCCCCCTGTGACGGGCCCTCCGAGGCCGGCCGCCTCGCCGAGCGCATCCTGGAGGCGCTGCGCGCCGTGAAGGCGGCGGGCAACGGCCCGCAGGTCGCCACCAGCATCGGCATCGCCCTGTACCCGGACGACGCGCAGGAGCGGGCCGCCCTCCTCAGCTACGCCGACACCGCCCTCTACCGCGCCAAGTCGGAGGGCCGCGGCACCTACCGCTTCTTCGAGGCAAGGATGGGCGTCGAGGTGCGCGAGCGCCGCCTGCTGGAACACGACCTGCGCCACGCCGTGGCCCGGGGCGAGATGCACCTCGTCTACCAGCCGCAGACCGACGTCGGCAGCGGCGCCGTCATCGGCTTCGAGGCGCTGCTGCGCTGGAAGCACCCGGAGCGCGGGTTCGTCTCACCCGCCCTGTTCATCCCCATCGCCGAGGAGAGCGACGCCATCCTTCAGATCGGCGAGTGGGTTCTGCGCGAGGCTTGCCGCGAGGCCGCGAGCTGGACGCAGCCCCTGTCCATCGCGGTCAACGTCTCGGCGGTGCAGATCCACAGCCCGCACTTCGTCGGCCTCGTGCACGAGGTGCTGCTCAGGACCGGGCTGGCACCGCAGCGGCTTGAGGTCGAGGTGACCGAGACGGCGCTGATCAGCGACCCGAACCGGGCGCTCCTGACCCTCCGGCAGTTGAAGTCGCTCGGCTTGCGCATCGCCATGGACGACTTCGGCACCGGCTACTCATCCCTGTCGAACCTGCGCTCGTTCCCGTTCGACAAGATCAAGATCGACGGCTCGTTCGTGCGCTCGGTCGACAGCAACGAGCAGACCGCCGCCATCGTGCGCTCGGTGCTCGGCCTGGGCCGCGGCCTCGGGCTGCCGGTCCTGGCCGAGGGCGTCGAGACCGAGGCCGAACTCGCCTTCCTGGCTACGGAGCAGTGCCATGCCGCCCAGGGCTACCTGATGGGCCGGCCTTCGCCCATCGCGCAGTTCGCCCGGCACACGCATGGCACGATTCCCCTCAACGCCGACGACCGGAAACGTGCTTGAGCCGAACGGCAATGGGGCAAGCGTTAACTTCGCACGCGTAAGTTCGTCGGGTCGGCTTGGACGGGGGACAGGCATGGAGGGCCGCATGACACGAAACCCTTCCACGACACGCCCGCCGCTCCGTGGCGCCGCCCTGGCCTGCGCCCTGGTCGCCGGCTGCGGCCTCGCCCCGGTCGCCCTTGCCCTCGCGCCGCGCCCCGGCGAGCCGGTCGCGGTGCTCACCCTCTTCCCGGACGCGCCCGTCCCCAAGGCCGTCGCCGCCTCGGGTGCCTCCATCCTGTGGCTCTCCACCGGTGGGCACGTCGCCGTGGTGGACGCCTCCAGGCGCGACGCCGCCGCCGACCTGCGCCGGGCCGGCGCCCTCCTCGTCCTCGCCGCCGGCCCGCTCGGCACATGCCTGCCGGGCTTCCGGCTTCCCTCGAACCGAACCGGCACATCCCCGTCATGACCGACAGCAGCAGCCTCGACCGCCTCCGCCTCGCCTTCCTGCCGGTCATGCTCGGCGCGCTCGGCGTGCTCGCCGCCATCGTCACGGCGCTCGCCTGGTGGCGGGACGTCATGCCCGTGCCCGTGACGGTCCTCGCGCTCCTCCTGCCCGGCGCGGCCTTCGCCGCCGCCCGCCGGCATGGTGCGGCGGCCATCACGCGCCACCTCTCGTCGGCCGCCCTGATGATGCTGGTCGGCCTTCTGGTGCTGACCTCCTCGGGCACGCACCTGCAGATCGACCTGCACATGGTCTTCTTCGCCGCCCTCGCGGTCGCCGCCGGCTGGTGCTGCTGGTCCTCCATCCTGGTGGCGGCCGGCGTCGTGGCCGTCCACCACCTCGCGCTGAACGTGCTCTACCCCGCCGCCGTGTTCCCGAACGGGGCCGAGTACCTGCGCGTCGTCCTGCACGCCGTCGTCCTCATCACCGAGGCCGCCGCCCTGGTGCTGGCCGCCCGGCAACTCGCGAGGGCGCTGGCCTCCGCGGAGGCGGCCACCCGGCAGGCCGCCGACAGCGTGCTGGCGCAGCGCCGCGCCGAGGCCGCGGCCAGCCAGGACCGCAACTTGGAGGCCCACCGCCAGCGCCGCCTCGCCGAGGTCGTCGCCGAGTTCCGCGACGCCTTGGTCGAGATCGAGCACAAGGTCGAGCGCGAGACCGGCGGCATGCGCGAGACCGCGCTGGCGCTGAGCGGCGTCGCCGAGCAGTCCAGCCGCCAGGCCGCCACGTCGGAGGCCACCGCGTCGGCGACCGCGCAGAACGTGCTCTCGGTCTCGGCGGGCGCGGAGGAGCTCAGCGCTTCCATCTCCGACATCGCCGGCCAGACCGAGCGGGCGCGCGGGCTCATCGCGCACATGACCGAGATCGCGCGGAGCACAAACGAGGAGGTCGAGCAGCTCGCGGTCGTGGCAGACCGCATCGGCACCGTCATGGGCCTGATCAAGTCCGTGGCCGACCAGACCAACCTCCTGGCCCTCAACGCCACCATCGAGGCGGCGCGCGCCGGCGCCGCCGGCCGTGGCTTCGCGGTGGTGGCCTCCGAGGTGAAGGCGCTGTCGGGCCAGACCATGCGGGCGGCCGACGAGATCGTGTCCCAGGTCGAGGCCATCCAGGCGTCGACACGGCGCACTGTCGGCTCCGTCCACGCGATGGCGTCGGCCACGCAGGAGGTGAACGCGTTGACGACCTCCATCGCCGTCTCGGTCGACCAGCAGCGCGCCGCGACGCAGGAGATCTCGCGCACGGTGGCCCAGGTCGCGCAGGGCAGTTCCGAAGCCCACGCCGGGGCCGTCTCGGTCTCCCAGGCCACCCGGGAGACGCGGCGCCATGCCGGCACGGCCCTGGCCGCGTCCGAGTCCCTCAAGGCGGTCGCCGCCGACCTCGCGCGCTCGGTGGCCCAGTTCGTCCAGCGGGTCACCACCGACCTGGACGAGCGTCGCGGGACCGTGCGCGTCGGCGTCGACGAGGCGGCCATCCTGCACGCGCGCGGCTGGCGGCACCCGGTGCGCCTCGTGGAGGTCTCCTCCCACGGCGCCCGCGTCTCGGGCGCCCCGCATCTCGCGCCGGGCGAGGCGGTCGAGTTCGAGGCGGCGGACGGCGCCCGCATGCCGGCCGTGGTCGCGTGGTCCGATGGCGGGATGGCCGGCCTCGACATCCGCGCCGGCCTGCGTCACCGGGCCCTCGACGGCGGCCTGGGGCTGGCGGCCTGACGGAGCCGCGTCCGATCAGCCCCGCCTGATCAGGTCCCCGATGCGCGAGCGGATGCGGGTTGCCGACTTCCCGCATCCCCCGGTATGGCAGAAACACACGTGGGGGATTCGGTCGCCGGAACCCGGCCCCGGCGTCGCCGCCGTGCCGGCGGTGGGCAACCTGGGCATGGGACGCGGGAGACCGGCGCGGTCGCGCCGTCGTCCCGGCTGCCGGCGCGGTCGGGGACCCTATCTCTCACGCCTACCAGCTCCCTTTCCCACCAACCCGTAACCCGCCCCGCAAATGTCTTCTCGACGCCTGCCTGACGCGCCTGGCCCGGCCCCCTTCCAGGCGACGCTCGACAGCGCCGCGGATTTCGCCATCGTCACGACCGACCCCGAGGGACGCGTGACCGCCTGGAACCCTGGGGCCGAGCGCATCCTGGGCTGGACGGCCGAGGAGATGGTCGGGCAGCCGAGCGCGACCTTCTTCACGCCGGAGGATAGGGCGGCCGGCCAGCCGACGGCGGACATGCGCCGCGCGGTCGAGACCGGGCGCGCCGCCGACGAACGTTGGCACCTGCGCAAGGACGGCACCCGGTTCTGGGCAAGCGGCGAGATGATGCCCCTGCGCTCGCCCGACGGCGCGGAGCTCGGCTTCATCAAGATCCTGCGCGACCGCACCGGGGCCACGGCCTGCGAGGGCCAGACGCGCCGCGTCCGCGACGAGCTCCAAGTCGTCACCGACGCGCTGCCGGTGCTCATCAGCTTCATCGACCGGGACCACGTCTACCGCTTCGTGAACCGGCACTACGAGACGTGGTTCGGGCGCCCCGCCGGTGAGATCCTGGACCGGCCCGTGCGGGAGGTGGTCGGCAAGGAGACCTATGCGGCCCGGCTGCCCTTCCTGGAGCGGGCGCTCGCGGGCGAGGACCTCACCTTCGACGCGCTGATGCCCTACCGCGGCGGCGAAACCCGCCAATCGGAGATCCGCTACGTCCCGCGCCGGAGCGCGGGCGGGGCCGTCGACGGCGTCTTCGTCATGGTCACCGACATCGCCGAGCGCCATCGCGCCAGGGCCGACCTGCAGGAGGCGGAGGACCGGCTCAGGCTCGCGCTGGAGGGGGCCGGCACCGGCATCTACGACTACGACCTCGTCACCGGCGCGCTCACCTGGGACGCGCGCACCCGCGCCCTGTTCGGGCTGTCGCCCGACGACCCGGTCTCCTACGAGGGCGCCTTCCTGCCAGGCGTCGACCCGGAGGACCGCGAGCGTGCCGACCGCGCCGTGCAGGCCGCCATCGGCTCGCCCGACGGCTTCGACATCGAGTACCGCGTCGTCGGGCGACGTGACGGCGTGGAGCGCGTGCTGGCCGCGAGGGGCAACACCGTTTTCCGGAACGGCGCGCCGGCACGCTTCGTCGGCACGGTGCGCGACGTCACCGAGGCGCGCGCCGCGGAGGCGAGCGCGCGCCGGCTGGCGGCCCTCGTCGAGCAATAGAGCGACTTCATCGGCATCGCGGGCCTCGACGGCCGGCCGAGTTCCTGAACGAGGCCGGCCGCGAGCTCGTGGGGCTGGCGAGCCTGGAGGAGGCCCGCCGCTACGGAATCGCGGACTTCTTTGAGCCGACGGATCGGCCGACCGTTCTGGAGGAGGTTCTCCCGGCCGTTCGCGAGACCGGCTTCTGGGAAGGCGACCTCGCGTTCCGCAACTTCGCCACCGGTGCCGCGATCCCGGTCCACTACACCGTCTTCCCGTTCCGCGACGCGCAAGGTGCCGTCAGCGGATACGGCACGGTCACCCGCGACCTCACCGAGCGCCGGCGGCAGGAATCGTTCCGGGACGCGCTGATCGCGTTCGGCGACCGCCTGCAGGCATGCCGCGACACCGCCGAGATGGCTGCCGCCGGCGCCGAGATCATGGCGCGGACGCTGGACCTGGACCGGGCCGGGTACGGAACCGTCGACGCGGCGCTGGAGCACATCGAGGTCGAGCGGGACTGGACGGCCCCGGGCGTGGCGAGCCTCGCGGGGCGACACCGTTTCGACGACTACGGCGAGGTCCGCGCCGGCCTTGAACGAGGCCGCGAGGTTGTCATCCCGGACGTGACCGCCGACCCCCGGACCGCCGGCAACCCAGGCCCTCTCCTCGGCATCGGGGTGCGCGCCCTGATCAACGTGCCGGTGATGGAACACGGACGCATCGTGGCGGTGTTCTTCCTCCACGACCGCAACGTGCGCGACTGGCGGCCGGACAAGCTCGCCTTCGTCCGCGACGTCGCCGAGCGCACCCGCGCCGCCATCGAGCGCACCCGCGCCGAGGCGAGCCGGCGCGAGAGCGAGGAGCAGTTCCGGGTCTTCGCCCAGGCCATGCCGAACCACGTCTGGGCGGCGGATGCCGGGGGCGAGCTCTACTGGTTCAACGAGCAGGTCTACGCCTTCAGCGGCACCTCGCCGGGCGATCTCGACCGGATGGGATGGACCGCCATCGTGCACCCCGACGACGTCGAGGCGGCCGGCCGGGCCTGGGCGGCCTCGCTCGCCTCGGGCGCGCACTACGAGACGGAGTTCCGCATCCGCCGCGCGGACGGGGTCCACCGCTGGTTCCTCGTCCGCGCGGAGCCGATCCGCGGGCCCGACGGCGCGGTGGTCCGCTGGATCGGCACGAACACCGACATGGAGGACAGCAAGCAGGCCACGGCTCAGCTGGAGCGCCTCAACGAGGGGCTGGAGCAGCAGGTCGAGGAGCGCACGCGCGACCGCGACCGCATGTGGCGGCTGTCGACCGACGTGATGCTGGTGGCGCGGTTCGACGCGACCATCGTGGCGGTGAACCCGGCCTGGACCGCGCTGTTCGGCTGGGGCGAGACCGAGCTGGTCGGGCGCTCGTTCATGGACCTGGTGCACCCGGACGACGCGGGCTCCACCGCTGCCGCCGCCGGCGACCTCTCGGCCGGCTCGGTCATCCCCCGCTTCGAGAACCGATACCGGCACAAGGACGGCAGCTACCGCTGGCTGTCCTGGACCGCCGTTCCGGACGAGGACTTCATCCACGCGGTCGGGCGAGACGTCACCAGCGAGAAGGAGGCCGCGCAGGCGCTCGCCCGGACCGAGGAGGCGCTGCGGCAGTCGCAGAAGATGGAGGCGGTGGGCCAACTCACGGGCGGCCTCGCGCACGACTTCAACAACCTGCTCACCGGCATCTCGGGCAGCCTGGAGTTGCTGCAGACCCGGATGGCCCAGGGCCGGCTGACCGACCTCGACCGCTACATCAACGCCGCCCAGGGAGCCTCGAAGCGGGCGGCCGCCCTGACGCACCGGCTGCTGGCCTTCTCGCGCCGCCAGACCCTCGACCCGAAGCCGACCGACGTGAACGCCCTCGTGCACGGCATGGAGGAGCTTGTTCGCCGCACGGTCGGTCCGTCGGTCCACATCGAGGTGGTCGGCGCCGCAGGGCTCTGGCCAGCCCTCGTCGACCCGCCGCAGCTTGAGAACGCGCTGCTGAACCTGTGCATCAACGCCCGCGACGCCATGCCGGACGGAGGCCGCATCACCATCGAGACGGCCAACAAGTGGCTCGACGACCGCGCCGCCCGGGATCGAGACCTGCCGCCCGGGCAGTACCTGTCGCTCTGCGTCACCGACACCGGCACCGGCATGACGCCCGACGTCATTGCCAAGGCATTCGACCCGTTCTTCACCACCAAGCCCCTCGGCCAGGGCACGGGCCTCGGCCTCAGCATGATCTACGGCTTCGCGCGCCAGTCCGGTGGGCAGGTGCGCATCTACTCGGAGGTGGGACAGGGCACGACCATGTGCATCTACCTTCCGCGTCACTACGGCGACGCGGAGGGCGCCGAGGGCCTGCCGGACCTCGCCTCCGCTCCGCGCGCCGAGCAGGGAGAGACGGTGCTCATCGTCGACGACGAGCCGAGCATCCGCATGCTGGTCACCGAGGTGCTTGAGGACCTGGGCTACACGGCCATCGAGGCGGCGGACGCGAGCTCGGGCCTCAAGGTGCTGCAGTCGGACGTGCGCATCGACCTGCTGGTGACCGACGTGGGGCTGCCGGGCGGCATGAACGGCCGACAGATGGCCGATGCCGGCCGGGTCAACCGCCCGGGCCTGAAGGTGCTGTTCATCACCGGTTACGCGGAGAACGCGGCGGTGGGCAACGGGCACTTGGAGCCCGGCATGGCAGTCCTGACCAAGCCGTTCGTGATGGAGGCGCTCGCCTCGCGCATCAAGGAGCTCATCGCGGCGCCCTGACGCCGCGCGGCCCATCCGGCGAGACGTTCGGTTCTCCGACAGGACCCAGCCATGAGGGCCTTGTGGCCGTTCTCGCCTCCGAACGCCGGAGGGAACAGGAGCACCGGCTCCGCTCGGAGGCGGCCACGACGGATGCGGCCATGACCGCGATGGGTGGACCTCGCACCGTGCCGTGCGACCCTGGCCCGGTTGATGGCCATGCTCCCCGACTCGTTCAAGGCCGATGGGCTTCCTGATGGCCCGCGAGCCCGACCTGTGGCGGAGGCGCGTTCGCCGACCCATTCCAAGCGGCGTTCACGGTGACGACACGGCGCCGGCCTGAGGAGCGGCCCCCGTGACCCGCCTCAGGATGCGGGAGAGTTGATCCGCCGAGTAGGGCTTGTGCAGGAGCTCGAAGCCGTGGCTGCCTTCGCGGGCCAGCACATGGCTGTAGCCGGACGCCAGGATCACGGGCATGCCGGGGCATCGCCGCAGGATCTCGCGCGCGAGGTCGACCCCGTCCATGCCCGGCATCACGACGTCCGAGAACACCGCGTCGAAGCCGGAGCAGTCGGTCCCGAGACGCGCCAAGGCATCCTCGGCGTTCCTCGCCCAGGTCGTCTCGTAGCCGAGGTCCTCCAGGATCTGCGTGGCGAAGCGCCCGACCTCGACGTTGTCCTCCACCACCAGAACCCGTTGCCCGGCGCCCCCCGCGTCCCCCACGGCCTGGGCGAGCCGGGCCTCCTCCGGCTCGCCGGGCTCGATCTCGGGCAGGTACAGCGTGAAGGTCGTCCCACGCCCGACCGCGCTCTCAACGCCGACGTCGCCCCCCGACTGCTTGGCGAAGCCGAACACCTGGGACAGGCCGAGCCCGGTGCCCTTCCCGACGTCCTTGGTGGTGAAGAACGGCTCGAAGATGCGCCCGACCACTTCCGGCGCGATGCCGGAGCCCATGTCCGCGAGCGACACCGCGGCGAAGGGGCCCGGCGCCGCCGCATGTCCCCGGATGGCCGGCTTGCCCATCCCGCACGCGAGCCGCACGGTCAGCGTGCCCTCGCCGCCCATGGCGTCCCGGGCGTTGACCGCCATGTTCACGAGCGCCGTCTCGAACTGGCTGCGGTCGGCGCGCACGTAGCACGCGGCGTCCGGAAGCTCGGTCACGACGTGGATGCGGGCGCCCGAGACCGTGTCGAGCATCTCGGCCACGCCGCGCAGGCAGCCGACGAGGTCGAACGCCTCGGCCTTGAGCGCCTGGCGCCGCGCGAAGGACAGGAGCTGCCCGGTCAGCTTGGCGGCGCGCTCGACCGTGTCGGAGACCGCGTCGAGGTAGCGGCCCCTTCGCGCCTCGGGCAGGTCCGGCCGGCGCAGGAAGTCGACGGAGGACCGGATGATGGTCAGCAGGTTGTTGAAGTCGTGGGCGACGCCGCCGGTCAACTGCCCGATGGCCTCCATCTTCTGCGACTGCCGCAGCGCCTCCTCCGCCTCGGCCAACGCGGACGAGCGCGCCTTCTCGGCGGTGACGTCGCGCCCGTAGGCGTAGACGACGTCGCCCTCGGCGGCGGTGTGCCAGGAGATCCAGCGCGGCGTGCCGTCCTTGTGGGTGTAGCGGTTCTCGAAGGCGGTGAGGTCGTCGTCCGAGGCGGCGTAGGTCAGCGCGGTGCGCGTGACGACGCGGTCCTCGGTCCAGATGAAGTCCAGGAAGCTGCGGCCCACCACCTCGGCGGGCTCGTGGCCGAGGATGGCGGTCCAGGCCGGGTTCACGGCGCGGAAGACGCCGTCGACGCCGACGACGACGAGGAGGTCGCGCGAGTTGCGCCAAACGCGGTCGTGCTGCGCCGTGCTCTCGGCGATGCGACGCTCCAGGGCCTCCTCGCGCGCGTGCTCGGCGGTCACGTCCTGCGCGATGCCGCCGAGGCGCCGGAGCCGGCCCTCCCCGTCGCGGATCGGGAAGCCGGTGTCGCGGATGTGACGCACGGTTCCGTCGTCCGGCCGCACGATGCGATACTCGACGCTGTTGGTCTCTCCGGCGAGGAGCCGGGGCATCGCGGCAAAGGCCCTCACGCGGTCCTCGGGATGCACCAGCGAGGCCCAGCGCCCGAGGTCGTCCATGACGAGCTCGCGCCGGTCGCCCCAGACCCTCTCGTAGGCCGGGCTTAGGTACTCAAGTCCCCCGCCGTCCGGGTCGGCGATCCAGAGCACGTCGGCGGAGTTCTCCGCGAAGGAGCGGAAGCGCTCCTCGCTCTCGGCCAGACCCGCCGCCGCGCGCACCCGGCCGGTGGTCTCCTGAGCGACGTTGAAGACGCCGGCGACCCGTCCGTCCGCGCCGGTGACGGGGTTGAGGCTGTAGGTGAAGAAGACCTCCTCGGGCGCGTCGCACCGGTCGAGCACCAGGCGCTGGTCCTGCACCTCGACCGCGCCCCCGCCGGCGAGCACCCGGTCGAACAAGGGCCCCAGCTCGTGCCAGGCTTCGGGGAAGACCTCCCGAACCGGACGGCCCAACGCCCCGGGGTGCTTGCCGCCGACAAGCGCAGCCCACGCGTCGTTGTAGAGGATGGCAAGGTCCGGCCCCCAGTAGACCGCCATAGGCGTCGCGGCCTGGAGCGCGACGCCGACCAGGGCGACGAGCGCGGCCGGCCAAAGCTCGGCGGGCCCGAGGGCGGTCGCGGACCAATCGTGCGCCCGCATCCGGTCGGCCATGTCGCCGTCGCCCGGGAACGGGTTCTGGTGTGTCTCGGGCAGGCCTTCCATCCGGCGGGGTGGTCCGTGGTAAGTCAGTATCATTATTGTGGGCGAAATGCCGCGCTCGCGACAAGCCAATCCCCGCCTCTCGGGTCCACCCGGGAAGCAGGGTGCACAGAAGTCGCGTCATGTGCCCTCGGAGACGAGGCGCCCGATATCGCCTGCGCCCGTCATCGTCGCCCGCTCCCGACGCTTTCCTCCGGCACGGGGGTATGCTCCTGGACCGCGGTCAGCGGAGCCTCCAGCACGCAGACCAGGCCCTCGGGCGCGTAGTCGAGGCGGGCCTCGCCTCCCGTCTCCGCCGTGAAGGTGCGCTCGATCAGCCGCGAGCCGAACCCCTTGCGCGTGGGCGGCCCCGGAAGCGCCGGCCCGCCGCCCTCCGTCCAGGTCAAGCGGAACAGCGGCTCGCCGTCGGTCCGGTGCTCGACCTGCCAACGCACGTCGACCGATCCGCCCGCGGTCGAGAGGGCGCCGTACTTCGCGGCGTTGGTGGAGAGCTCGTGCAGGACGAGGACCATCGACAGGGCGACCCGGGCAGTCAGGAGCACGTCGGGACCCCCGCAGCGCAGGCGCGAGGGGTCGGCGTGGCGGTGCGGCGCGAGGGCGCCCTCAACCACGTCCGCGACGGGCGCAGCCGTCCAATCCACGGCCGTGAGGATGTCGTGCGCACGGCCGAGCGAGATCAGCCGCGCCTCGAACGCCCGTCGCGCCTCCTCCGGGTCGGGGGCGCCGCGCAGCGTCTGCCCGGCGATGGCCTGGACCAGCGCCAACGTGTTCTTGATCCGGTGCTGCAACTCCCCGGCGAGCAGCCGCTGCCGCTCCTCGGCCCGCTTGCGCGCGGTGACGTCGAGCACCGTCCCGACGAACCGGGTCGCGCGCCCGTCCTCGGCGAAGCGGCGCCCGCGCGCGGCCACCCACCGCTCGACCCCGTCCGTGAGGCCGAGGGTCCGGTACTCCGCGTCGAAGGTGCCGTCGCCCGCGGGGTCGAGCGCGGCCCGGACCGCCGCCTCGGTCGCGGCGCGATCCTCCGGGTGCAGGCCCGCGAGGAACGTCTCGTAGTCGACCGGGGCGCCGGGAGGCAGGCCGAACAGCGCCCGCACCCGGTCGTCCCAGACGAGCTCGCCCGTCGCCAGGTCGTAATCGAAGACGCCGATGTCGGCCGCCTCGATGGCCAGCCGCAACTGGTCCTGCGCCTCGCGCAGCACGGCCTCGTTCCGGCGCTGGTCGGTGCGGTCGCGCAGGATCCTCAGGAAGCCGAGCGGCCCCCCGTCCCCGTCGCCGAGCGGCATCGTCTCGCAGCCGGCGACGAAACGCTCGCCGTCCTTGCGCATGTGCCACCGCTCGCCCGTGGCACGACCCTGCTCCAGGGCCAACCGCATCTCGGTCTCAAGCATGCCGGCCTCCCTGTCCTCGGGCGTGAAGAACACGTCTGCGGGACCGCCCACCACCTCGCCCGCGCCCCAGCCGAGGATGCGCCGCGCACCCTCGTTCCAGCGGGTGACGATGCCTGCCCGGTCCGTCGCGATGATGGCGTGGTCGGTGGCGCCGTCGAGGATGCGGTCCTGCAACCGGTGCTGCTCGCGCAGGGTCCTGCCCATCGCGAGCAGTGTCATGACCTGCCGCGCCAGCGCCTCCAGGCCGTCGCCCTGCTCGGGGGTGAGCCCTCCCGGGCGCGGCGCGGTGTCGAGCACGCACACGGCGCCCAGGACCTCGCCGGCGGGTGTCCGCAGCGGCGCGCCGGCGTAGAAGCGCAGGTGCGGCGCGCCCGCGACCTGCGGGTTGCCGCGGGTGCGCGGGTCGTCCGTCAGGTCGGGGACCACCAGCAGGCCGGCGGCGAGGCCCAGCGCGAGGCGGCAGATCGAGCGGCCGAGCGGCATCTCGCAGGCGTCGGTGCCGAATTCCGCCTTGAACCAGTGACGGTCGGCGGCCACGAAGCCGACCTGCGCCATCGGCGTCCCGCAGAGCCGCGCCGCCAGCCGGGCGATGTCGTCGAACGCCCGCTCGCCTGCCGTGTCGAGGACGCCGTAGCCGTCGAGCGCGCGCAGGCGTTCGGGATCCCGAACCGGGTCGTCCGGTCTCATTTTCGGGCGGCGCCCACGAGGGAGGACGAACTCAGGACGCACGGCGCGCGCCCTCATCCACATCGGACGGACGAAGTTGCAGCAGGGTGCCGCCTGGGCTGTACAGGGCGCCGAGCACCCGCTGGAAGTGCCGCTTGATCGTGCCGTGGCACTCGCAGGCCGCCTGCTCCATGTCGGCGCGGTTGCACACCGTGATCCGACCGCGTCGCACCTTCACCAACCCTCGGTGCTGCATGTCGCGCAGGGTGCGGGTCAGGTACGAGCGCTGGACCCCGAGAAGCTCGGCCAGCATCTCGTGCGTGATGGGCAGCGTGTCGCCGCCGAGCCGGTCCTGGAGGGCCAGCAGCCAGCGCGCGCAGCGCTCCTCGATGGGGTGGCTGGCGTTGCAGGCCACCGACTGCAGCACCTGCGCGAGCAGGCAGTCCGAGTAGCGGGTGAACAGGTTGCGCAGCGGCTGGGACTCGCCCTTGATGGCCTGCAGCCGCGCGGCGGGCATGCGCAGCACGGGGCCGCCGACCTGGACCACCGCCTGGCTGAACGCCGGCAGCGACCCCTGGCTGACCACGCCGCCGATGGCGCCCTCGTGGCCGACCGCGGCCGTCTCGACGCTGCGGCCGTTCCTGAGGACGATCACCAGGGCCGCGACGCTCTGGCCGACGGGGAAGGTGATGTGGGTGACGTCCTGGTCGACCTCGAACAGGACGTCGCCGCGCCTGCACTCCCGCAGGTCCATGTACGGCGCGAGCAAGGCCCGGTCCTGCGGGCGCAGGGCGGCGAGGAGGAGGTTGCCGCATAGGTCGTCGGGGGACATGGGGGCGTCGTCCGGGGGAACTGCAAAGCCGCCTACCGTGACCGGTGCCGCATGTCTGGTCACTTGTGCACGGATGCCACGAAAATGCCTCAATCGCGACGGGCTTCAATTAATTGTGAGAACACAGACGGTTAGGCACGATATCGCCGTGACGGCGATGCGGCGATGCAACCAAGGGCCCGCGGCCGATTTGATGGCATCGGATCCAGAGCCCGGACGCAGCCGACGCCCATGCCGCGCTACTTCATCGACTACGAAGAGGGCGACAAACGCCTCGTGGACGAGGACGGAACGGAGTACCCGGACCTCACCGCGGCGCGCGACGCCGCCATAGCGGCGCTGCCCGACATAGGTCGGGATGCTCCGCCGTCGGACGGCAAGCGCCGGTTCGTGGCCCGCGTGCGCGACGGGGGCGATACGGTACTCTGCACCGTGACCCTGCAACTCGACGCGGATTGCGGCCCCGGGTCATCCGGTGAAGGTGGCCTGAACGACTGATCGGATGGGAAGGGTCGCCGTGAGCGTTTGACGCAACCCGGGAGTGCCGGCGCCCTCGCAGAAGGCTAGGCAGATGTCTCGGGAGCGCGCTGGCGGACAGCCAGAGCTTGCGCGTCACGGCTCGAACCAGCGTTGGCCTCAAGCGCCGGTCACCGTTCGCACTGGGCCTAGACGACTTGCGCGGGCACAAGCCCGCGGCCATGGGCCGGCGCCGGACGGCGCTCACGGTGCGACGGAGCGGCAGGGACGGGCTGCGTGAAACGTCTGGCGATGCGGGAGAACTCCGGCGTGCGCATGTAGCCGTAGGATTTGTGGTGGTTGGCCTCGCCGTCGGGACGACGGTAGGCGTTCACGACGCGTACGTCCACGACCTCCACCGCGCCGTGCCCGCCATAGTCGGGCCGCAAGTCGCCCGTGACGGCGACGACGTCCTTGCCGTCCGCGAGGTTCGTCCAGCTCGCGACGTTGGCCGGCACCCGCAGGTCGCCGAACTCCTCCTCGGCCTTCAGCTTCACCTTCGCCAACCCGAGGGGCGAGCCGACCGTGACGAGATGCTCGACCCTCAAGCCGGGGTCGTCGCGTTCCAGGGAGCGGAGCACGTCGTAGGCGATGACCGACCCCATGGAATGGGCCGCAAGGAGGATGCGGCGGTCGCGGAACATGCGCAGGCGCTCGATCAGGCGGCCACGCACCTGGCGGGCGAACGACGTCTCGGCGTGGTAGTGCCAGAGGTCGTCGAAGCGGTGCTCCAGGATGAGGTCGTCGACCAGGGTGATCCCGGTCGCTCCCTCGATCCTGTCGATGCCTTCGTAAACGGTGGCCAGCACGTCCTGGACGGTCGTCGACGGGGCGTCCCCGTGGCTGGGCAAGGGCCCCACGCCCCCGCAGGGTTCGTAGGGTTCGGCGAGGTCGGCGCCCGAGAGCGGCGCGTCGTAGCGCAGGTCGGCCCAGTACACGAACTCGAAGTCGAACTCGGCGTCGTGAAATCCCTCGTTCCGGGCGAGACCTTCCGAGATGGCCGCGCGCCACCAGCGCGTCTTCTCGTCGACCGGCGGCTTGTTGGCCAGCCCGTGTATCCCGATGATGACGGTTGGCCGATCCATTTCCGCGGGGGCGCCCTGAATCCGTGCCGCCGACCGCGACCGTCGGGGCGGCGTCGCCTCGGAAACGTCGATGGGTGCGGTTTGGTGCCGAACGCGACCGGGGACGTCTCGGCGACGACGCCATCTGGAAACGCCCTCCGACGCGAGGCCGTGGATGCCTGTTTTCGCGGTGTCCCACGCCTTCGGACGGAAGCGTCACGTATCAAGCATCCGGTTCCTCCACAGCGGAGGCAATCGGACGCGCGATCCCGGCGGGGCGTCGCGGGTTATCGGGCAGCCAGGGCGAGACTCGCCCAGGGCGGACGGCGGCCGAGGTGCGTGGATGCGTGACGAGAAGGCGTACGGACCCGAGGGACGCGCGGCGGTGCTGGAGCGGCAACGCACCCTCAAGATGGCCAAGTCCGCCCACGCCTACGTCCGCGGCAACACGCTGAAGTTCTACGAGTGGCTGGACGGGCTCGCGCGAGGAACCCTGCCAGAGGGGCCGCCTGTCTGGATCTGCGGAGACTGCCACCTCGGCAACCTTGGCCCTCTCGCCGACGCGGACGGGCGCGTCGACGTCCAGATCCGCGACCTCGACCAGACCGTCGTCGGCAACCCGACGCACGACCTCGTCCGCCTCGGCCTGTCGCTGGCGAGCGCGGCCCGGGGCTCGGACCTACCCGGCGTCGTCACCGCCAGGATGCTGGAGGAGATGGTCCGCGGCTACGCGCAGGGGCTCGCGGGTCACGGTCCCGACGAGGTCCCGCCCGAGCCGGACGTGGTCCGCACCGTCCGGCGACGGGCGCTCGGCCGGCAGTGGAAGCACCTCGCCCGCGAGCGGTTGAAGGACGTCGAGCCCAGGATCCCGCTCGGCCGCAAGTTCTGGGCGCTCGACGAAGCGGAGCGCGGCGCCCTCGGCGAGCTCTTCCGGCGGGACGCGGTGCGCGGCTTGGTCCTTGCCCTGAACGGGCGTGGCGAGGAGGCCGGCGTCCGCCTCGTCGACGCGGCCTACTGGATGAAGGGCTGCTCCTCGCTTGGCTTCCTCCGCTACGCCGCGCTCGTGCGCATCGAGGAGGACGGCAAGCGCCGCCTCGCCCTCGCCGACCTTAAGGAGGCGGTCGAGCCCGCCGCCCCGGCGGCACCCGGCGCGGAAATGCCCGCCGACCCGGCCGAGCGGGTGGTGGCCGGCGCCCGGTCGCTGTCGCCGAACCTGGGCGAGCGCATGTTGCCGGTACGCCTGCTCGGCAAGCCGGTCGTCATGCGCGAGCTGGCGCCGCAGGACCTCAAGCTCGACGTCGACCAGTTCACACGCGCGGAGGCGGTGCGGGCCGCGCACTACCTCGCCCACGTCGTCGGCAAGGCGCATGGCCGGCAGATGGACGAGGCCATGCGCTTGGCCTGGCGCGCGGAGGTCATGCGGGGCACCGAGGGCGGGGAGCGAGCGCCGACCTGGCTGTGGTCGAGCGTCGCCGAGCTCGCCGGCCGCCACGAGGTCGGCTACCTGCAGCATTGCCAGCGCTACGCGCACAGGGAAGCAGCCTGAGGCCGGCGCCGGCCTCGCCGGCGTTCGCTGAGGGTCGGCACCGGTCCCGATAGCGGAGCGTCGGCGTGCAGGGTAGGTACCCGGAACGGTTCCGGGTTCACGCCGCCCCCGCGCGTACCATGTCCTTCGCCGGCAATCGGCGCCACAAGAACCGTGTCCGAGCGTCCGGCACGTGCCCGGTCGCCGCCAAGTCCCAGGCGCCATCGTGGTGAGCGGCGGCGGTATGGTCACGCCCTCGCCAAGCGCCACCGAATACTGAGATTCCTGAACACCTATTTCAATCGCCGAGTCTCATACTGAGGAACGTCATGGGCTGTCGCGCGATCTGATACATATTAGCTTTGGCCCCTACGCCACCGCTTCCGCCTCGCCATGCCCGATCCATCGTTCTTCACAGACGAGCCTCAGCTCACCCCGCTTCTGCGCAAGCTGAGGAGCATCACCCGCCTCTCCGCCCGGGACGAGCAGGCGATCCTGCGCCTGCCGGCCCACCCGCGTGTGTTCACGGCGGGTCAGGACCTCGTGAGCGAGGGCGACCGATCCACCCAATGCTGGCTGGTGCTCATGGGCTGGGTGCAGCGCTATAAGTTGCTGTCCGGCGGCAGGCGGCAGATCTCCGCCTTCCATGTCGCCGGTGACATGGCCGATCTTCCGAGCCTCCATCTGCCGGTGATGGACCACAGCCTGGGCGCGGTCACCTACGTCATGGCCGCCTCCATCCCCCACGAGGCGCTGCGCGAGCTCCTGGAGCGCCACCCCGACCTCAACGCCCCGTTCTGGCGCGACACCCTTGTCGATGCCGCGATCTTCCGCGAATGGGTGGCCAACGTCGGGCGGCGTCCGGCCTACCAGCGGCTCGCGCACCTGTTCTGCGAGCTGTACCTGAAGCAGGCCGCGGTCGGCTTGGCCCAGGACCACCGCTGCCCGATGCCGGTGACGCAGGTCGACCTGGCGGACGCGACCGGGCTGACCAGCGTCCACATCAACCGGACCTTGCGCGACTTGCGGCGCGACAAGCTCATCGACCTCAGGAGCAAGACGCTGGTCATCCACGACTGGACGCGGCTGGTCGAGGCCGCCGAGTTCGACCCCACCTACCTGCAATTGGACCGCACCCTGGCGGCCTGAACCGGCCACCCGCCCGGTTGTTGCCCGTGCAGGAGCGACGGCCACCGGTGCACGCCGTTCCCTGGACCTGGACGCGCGATGCCGCTCTACTACTTCGATACCGACGTCGGCGGCGACCGTCTCCACGACGAGGAGGGCCTGGACCTTCCCGATGCCGCGGCGGCGCGCGACGCGGCGATGGGCGCCCTGCCGGACATGGCGCGCGACGAGTTGGGAAGCGGCGACCGGCACACCCTCACGGTCCGGGTCCGCGATGCGAGCGGGACCGTTGTCTACTCCGCAACGCTCGACCTCACCGGCGAGTGGCACGTCCCGCAGACGGTCACCTGATGGGGGCGCCCACCGGATTTCGGCTCAGGCAAGCTCCTGGGACGTGAGCCGCTCGACCCGACGCACGCTTCCGTCGGCGTCGGGACGTTTCCGGTCGAGCTCGCCGGACGTCGCGAGGTCGGCCACCCGCTGCACCGCCGCGGTCACGCCGCGACGGAAGCCGCCTGAGGGGTTGAGGCACTCGACGGCCCGACGCCGTCGGGAAGGGCGAGATAGTGGAAGCGGCTGTTGGCTTGTCCTCCTGGCGGAAGCAGCGCCAAGCCCCGCAACGCATCCCTTCCGCCCGCGGCCCAGCGGTCCCGGATCGAGGAGGGTGAGAAGTCGAAGCTCTTGGCCGCGAGTTCGTCGGCGCCCGCCTGGTAGACGAGGTGGAGCAGCGTCACCGCCGGCCCCGTGGGATCGAGCCGTTCCCGAAGCTCGTACTCGCGCCTGAGGCCCGCAATCGCCCGGCGCGGCGGGCTGGCGAAGATGAGGTCGTTGGCGCGCTCCAGAACCGCGTCGAGGGAGGCGGGACGTGGCGCCCGCAGGGAGAACAGGTCCGAGGCGATGCACAGGAGGTCGCGTTCGGGCTCGGTCGCGAAAAGCGGGTCGAGGGGTAGGTTGTTCGTGTAGCCCGCGTCGCACAGGACGCGCCCGTCGATCTCGACCGGCGGGAACGCGGGCAGGATGGCGGTGCTGGCGAGGACGTGCTCCGGCCGGACCTCCTGGCGGGCCGTATCGAAGTAGACCTCCTCGCCGGTCTCGACGTCGACGCACCCGACCGTCAAGCGGGTGTCGCCCCGGTTGAGCCGCCCGAAGTCGACGAGGCGCTCCAAGGTCCGGAGGAGCGGCCTGTTGTCGAACAGGGCCACGTCGTTCGGGACCCACGGCAGCGCCGACCACGGGCCCGGGAACCGGTGGCCGAAAATGGTCGGCCGCCCCCCGACCAGCGAAAGGAGGGCGTGCAGGCCGTTGTAGACCTGGCGCGGCTTGAGCAGCCCGGTCGGGCTCGGGCCCGTGGCCTGGGTCGCCTCGTCCCAGAACGTCTGGAGCTTGGCGACCCGGTCCTCGGGGGCGCTGCCCGCGACGATGGCCGCCGTCACCGCGCCGATGGACGCGCCGACGAACCAGTCGGGCCTGAGCCCGTGGCCGTGCAGCGCCTCGTAGGTCCCGGCATGGTAGGCGCCGACGGCGTTGCCGCCGGCGAAGACCAGGGCGAGGTCGCGTGAGTTGTCCGGCATCCTTGCCTTCGTGTCTTGAGGATCCCCTCGCCGTAATCGGACGGAGCACGCGGCGCCATCCGAACCGGCGAGAGGCTGGCAGGCGTCCGCCGCACCCCATACAGGCGGGCGTTCACCCGTTCGGCACGGTCCGGCGTCAGCCGTGCGGCTTGAACACGACCTTGGTGCAGTTGTCCTTCTTGTCCCGGAACATGTCGTACAGCGCCGGGCCATCCTCCAAGTTCGTGGAGCGGTGGCTGATGATGAAGGACGGGTCGATGTCGCCGTTCTGGATGCGCTCCAGCAGCGGCTTCATGTATCGCACCATGTGGGTCTGACCGGTCTTCAGGGTCAGGCCCTTGTTCATCAGGACGCCGAGGGCGACGGGACCGACCGGACCGGCGAAGACGCCGGGCATCGAGACGTTACCGCCCGGACGGCAGGCCAGGATGGCCTGGTTGAGCGCGAAGGGGCGCTCCAGGCTGACGGTGTGCTCCATGATGGCGGAGGAGACCTTCTGGAGCGTGGTGTCGGCCCCGTGGGACTCCATGCCCACCGCCTCGATGACCGAATCCGGCCCTAGGCCCTTGGTCATCTCCATGAGCGTGTCCTGTACGTTCTCCTTGGACAGGTCGATGGTCTCGGCCCCGGCCTCCCGGGCCAGCGCGAGGCGCTCGGGGACGCTGTCGATGGAAATGACGCGCTTGGCGCCCAGCATCAGGCAGCACTTGACGGCGAGCACGCCGACCGGGCCGCAGCCCCAGATGGCGACCGTGTCTTCCGGGCCGATGTCGCAGTGCTCGGCGGCTTGGTAGGCGGTCGGGAAGATGTCTGAGAGGAACAGCACCTGCTCGTCGGTGAGCCCCTCGGGCACCACGATGGGGCCGACGTCGGCGTAGGGCACCCGCAGGTATTCGGCTTGCCCGCCCGCATAGCCGCCGGTGATGTGCGAGAACCCGAACAGGCCCGCCAGCGGATAGCCGTAGGTCTGCGCCTGCAGCTTGCCGTTCGGGTTGGTGCGCTCGCAGCAGCTCCAGTTGCCCCACTTGCACTGCCGGCACTCGCCGCAGCAGATGGTGAAGGGCACCACGATGCGGTCGCCGACCTTGAGCTTGTGGTTGTCCTTACCGACCTCGATGACTTCGCCCATGGTCTCGTGGCCGAGGATGTCGCCGCACTCCATGGTCGGCATGAACCCGCCCATCAGGTGCAGGTCGGAGCCGCAGATCGCGCAGGCGGTGACCTTGATGATGACGTCGCGCCCGTGCTCGATCTTCGGGTCCGGCACGGTCTCGCAGGTAATCTTGCCCCGGCTCTGCCACGTGAGTGCTCTCATGGTCGGTCGTCTCCGGTCGTCGGGTACCGGTTCGAAAAGAAGGTTGGCCGCGACCCGGTTCCGGGCGTGGCGGGGCGTGAAGGGTCAGTGACGGCGCGGCTTGGGCCGCGTGCCGAGGATCACCGCCGCCGTCGCGGCCAGGCCGGCGGCGAGCACGCCCGCCGTTGCGAGGGGGTGCAGGGTGGCTCGGGTGTAGGCGCTGGTGCGCATGACGTAGACCGGCGGGTCGCCGCGGACCGCCCCGGCGTGCCGCGGCGCATGGAGGGCGCCCTGCGGGTCCCGAAGGTGCTCGGACCGCTTCTGCAAGGCGATGATGGCCGGGGCGAGCTCGTCGTAGGCTCCGGGCGCGAACTCCTTGCTCATCACGAACAACTTGCCGCCGCCGCCCACGAAGATGTCCCGCTGCGGGTACACGGCGGCGTGCAGGATGGCGTTGGCCACCTCCTCGGGCGGGTAGATCGGCGTCGGCAGGGTCGGCTCGCGGTCCATGTAGTTGCGGGCGCGCTGCGGCAGCGGGGTGTCGATGGAGGCGGGCTTCACCAGGGTGACCGAGACCGGCGCGCCCTCCGCGATGAGCTCCATGCGCAGGGTGTCGGTGAAGCCCTTCACCGCGTGCTTCGAGGTCGCGTAGAGGCCCTGGAACGGGAAGGCGAGGTCGGAGGCGATGCTGCCGACGTTGATCAGCGCGCCTCCGCGCTGGCGCAGATGCTCCGCGGCGATCAGAGAGCCGTTCACTGTGCCCCAGAGGTTGGTCTGGATCAGGCGCTCGTGGTCCTCGTAGGCGATCTCGCGCAAGGGGCCGTACACGGTCAGGCCGGCCACGTTCACCCAGGTGTCGAAGCCGCCGAACGTCGCCACGGCCTTGTCGGCGATGGCCTGGACGTCCTCACGTCGGCCACGACGTAGGCCGCCTTCTGGCCGATCTCGTCCGCGACCTGCGCGAGCACGTCCCCGCTGCGGGCTGCGAGCACCACCCTCGCCCCGCGCTCCGCGGCCATGCGCGCCGTGGCGAGGCCGATGCCGCTTGACGCGCCGGTGATCACGACGACCTGCTCGCGCAGAGGCTTATGCGTCATGTCCGGTTCGCTCCGTGTCGCCCCTGAAAGGGGCCCGGCATGGCTAAGTGCCAGACGCCGAAGCGTTGCGGGCCGAGCGGGCTTTCGTGCCTTCGGGCCTAAGCCGCGCCGGCCGTGACCGGCTCGCGGACGGCGGCGTGACGCGTGCCGTTCGGTGGGCGAAGCAGGAGCAGGCGGTCGCTGTCCGCCGCCTCGGCCATCTCGTGGTCGGCCGAGGGAAAGTCGAGCCTTCCATCCGACCGGATGACGAGCAGGCATTGCACGTCGCCGGCATCCGGGCCGGCCGGCTCGACCACGAAGCGGCATCCCTCGGCGTGTCTCGCCGCAAGGGTTTCGAAGTCGAACCCGCCATCCCCCAGCACCTTCCCACGCAGATCCCGGCTCACGCCGGTCTCGACGTGCAGGAGGTGGTCCGCGGAGGGCGCGAGTTAGTAGACCCGCTCGCGACCGAGTTCCGGCGCGAGGCGCGTGCAGACGAGCGCGTTGTAGAGCTCGTCCCGGGTCGCCGCGAGCAGGCGGTCCGGCGGCTGGTCGGCCAAGCCCTCCTCCGCCTCACGGGACAGCAGCTCCGCCTGCAGCGTCGGTACCCCGCCGGCCCGCGCCGCGCGCAGAGCCCCGGGGTATGTGTCGACCAGCAGCACCGGCACGCCCGCCCGGTGCAGCGCCAGGGCAAGCGCGCTCGACCAGGGTGAGGCCCCGACGATGGCGAGGCGCTCCGCGTCCGCCGCGACCGAGAGCCCGAACCGGCGGGCCAGCGGCCCCAGCGAGAAGCCGTGGGCCAACACCGTCGCGACGATGACGGCGAACACCGTCGGCTGGATCAGGTCGCCGCCGGCGTATCCGGCCTCGCTGAGCCGCGGCCCGGCTAGGCCCGCCACCGCGGCCGCCACGATGCCGCGCGGCCCGATCCAGCCGACGAACAGGCGCTCGCGCCAGGTCAGGTCGCTGCGCCAGGTGGCCAGCCAGATCACGGCGGGCCGCACCACGAACAGCGTCGCGGCCGTCAGCGCCAGGACGGGCAGGGAAAGCTTGCCCAGGACTGCGGGATCGAGGTCGGCGGTGAGCACCACGAACAGGCAGGACACGATGAGGACGACGAGCGCTTCCTTGAACCGCCGCAGCTCGCCGATGCCGGGTACGTGGAGGTTGGCCAGCGCGACGCCGAACACGGTCGCACCGATCAGCCCGGCCTCGTGCATCAGGAGGTTCGGCACCGCGTAGGCGACGAGCGCCAGCGCCAGCAGCAAGGGCGTCTTCAGGGTCTCGGGCACGAGGTCGCGCCGGAAGGCCCAGGCCACCAGGAAGGCGGAGCCGGAGCCGAGGATGGCCGCGGCGGTCGCGCCTTCCGCGAGGTGCAACGCCAAATCGGTCAGGGCCTCCTCGCCGGAGCGGTGGGGCAGACCGACCAGGATCTCGATGACGATGGCGGTCAGGATGGCCCCGACCGGGTCGTTGACGGTGGCCTCCCACTTCAGGAACGCGGCCGAGCGCCGCTCCAAGCGCGCGTGGCGCAGCAGCGGCAGGATGACCGTGGGCCCGGTGACCACCAGGATGGCACCGAAGACGGCCGACGGTCCCCAGAGCATGCCGCCGATGAGGTGGGCGGCGAGCGTGCCCAACACGAAGTTGATGGGCAGCACGATGGCGGTGAGCCGGAGCACGCCCTCGCCGGCCGCCCGCAACTCGCGGACGTCGAGCGCGAGCCCCCCTCGAACACCACGATGGCCACCGCCAGGCCGATCAGGGGACGCAGGTTCGACCCGAACGACTGGGAGGGATGAAGGAGGCCGAGCACAGGGCCGACGAGGAAGCCGAGCCCGAGCAGGAGGACGATGGCCGGGATGCGCAGCCGGGCAGCGAGCACCTGGGCGGCGACGCCGCCGGCGACGATGCACAGCACCGCCATCGCCACACCCTGTTCCATACGCGAAGCTCCCTTGGGGGCGTCCATACTGGTCCGGGACAACGTTCCCGGACGCCGCGAGTCCCTGCCGACGTCGCCTCAGGCCGCGCCGGGAGCGCCCGCCTCCGTCGAACGCGGGCGGAACGGGCAGCCCCACTCGTCGCCGACGACGCGGCCGCTGTACTGGCGCGCCTCCGACGCCTCGCCATGGCGGGCCAGCATCGGGTTGAGCGAGCCGGCGAGAGCCTCGTCCCGCTGCAGGATGGAAGCGCGCAGCTTCTCGTAGCGGCCCACGGCACGCAACTGCTCGAACTGGGCGTGCAGGTTGAACACCAGCGCGGGCGAGGAGAACCGCCGCGCCGGCCGGCTGGCGTTCGGATGCAAGCCGACCACGAAGAACGCCTCGCCGGCGAAGCTCAGCGAGAAGTGCGGGCTGTCCGGCTCCTGGGCGACCCGGCGGTCCCACGGGTGGCTGAGCCATGCATCCTTGTCGGCCAGGGACTGCACCCGATCCCAGAGGTGCCGCTCAAAGCCCTCCTCGTCGAGGTCGACCGGCCCCTCGAACACCACCGCGAAGCTCTGGAACAGGTCGGGCTTCTCGCGGTATCGCGCCGCGAAGGCCATCATCGCCGGGTAGATGCGCATGTCATCCCAGGCCGAGGTGATGTCGCGGGCGACCAGGATCCGCATCTGTCCCTTGGTCAAGGCCGACTTGGCGCCGACGCACGGGAAGCCGGCGTCGCGGATGAAGGCTCGGAATGCCTCTGCCTTGGGGTGGTTGGTATCGTCTCGGGGTAGTTGCATCGGAATTCGGCACGCACGTCGCACGGATGCCCGCGGAACCGGTAAAGGCGCCGCGGCCTCAGGCAACGGTGACGTCCAGGCCGCGTTCCGTGCTCGCGCTAGCCTGCCCTACCTATCCACAGCCGGCAGACCATCGCGGAGGCGTGATGGCCGGCGAGCCGGTAGGCGTCAGCCCCTAGGCCAGGTCACTACTTGCTCTTGCCGCCCTTCTTGCCGAGCTCGGCCTGGGCCGAGGACGAGGTGCGCGGGTTCGATTTGCCCTCGTGGCTCGCCTTGGCGTTCGCCTTCTTGGCCGTCGCGCTGCCGTGGCCCTTCTTCTCGGTCATGGTCGTCTGCTGAAGTGGTGAACGGGAAGTCCCCGTCCACCCCCGCGTTCCCAGCACGGTCTCCGCTCGGCGTTCACGCGTGCCTGAGGTCGTCCGGGACCTTGCCGCCGTTCTCGGCGAGCTTCTGCACGACCTGCTTGTGAAGCCAGACGTTCATGGTGGCCGAGTCCTCCTTGTCGCCCGTGTAGTGGAGCTCGTCGGCGAGCTGCTTGCGGGCCTGCAGGCTGCTGTCGAGGTCGAGCAGCTTCAGGAGGTCGGCGATGGAGCGCTTGTAGTCGAGCTCCTGCCCCTTCTTGGCGGCGAGACCGGCGAGCACCTGGCCGACGTCGACGTTCGCCTGTCCGGCACCGGACGGGCCGGCCGCGACCGGGGACGGGGCCCCGCTCATGGAAGGCGCGGCGGCGCCGCTGGCCGAGCCGGTCGGGCCGTCCTGGCCCTGCGCCGCGGTCGACACGCTCGGTGTCTCCGAGGCGTGCGGGGCCGCGGCCTGGGCGCTGGCGCTGACGCCGCCGAAGATCTTCGACATGATCGAACCGAACATGCTCATTCCGTCCTCCGCGTTCCTGGCCCCCACGGGGGCGATTGCTCGACAACGGGAAGGTGAGCGCCGCGTTCCGGCAGGGGCTGGCGGCGGCCTTGGCCGGTGCAAGCCTGGGCCGCGGCGGCGCGGCGCGGGCATGACTGCCATGGCGGGGCGCGTGCCGGAAACCGGCCAGTCCGCCATAGGTTAGTCCGTAGCCCCTTCCGTTCCGGGGCCAGGGTTGGGTGGCTGTCTTGGAATGTCTGGACGACGCGATGGTGCCGGCACCGGACCTGGAAGTGTTCAAGGCCGCGGTCGAGGCGGCCGGCGAGGCCATCGTCATCACCTCAGCCGAACTCGACGAGCCGGGTCCCCGCATCGAGTACGTGAACCCTGCCTTCACCCGGATGACCGGCTACGAGGCACGGGAGGTGATGGGACGGTCGCCGCGCCTGCTTCAAGGCCCCGGAACGGACCGTGCGGTGCTGGAACGCTTGCGCGCCTCCCTCGAAGCGGGCGAGGCCGCGAACGGCGAGGCGCTGAACTACCGCAAGGACGGTTCGGCCTACACCGTCGAGTGGCTGATCACGCCGGTCCGGGGTTCGGACGGGCGCATCGCGCGCTGGGTCTCGGCGCAGCGAGACGTCAGCGAGCGGCGGGCGTTCGAGGACCGGCAGGTCCTGATGGTGCGCGAGCTTCACCACCGCGTGAAGAACACCCTGGCCACGGTGCAGGCGGTGCTGAACGCGACCGTCCGCTCCTCATTGTCCATCCCGGAGTTCACGCGCGCCCTGTCGGGCCGCATCGCCTCGCTGGCCCGCACGCACGCGCTCATCACCGAGGACACCGGGCAGGCCGCCTCGTTCGAGGGGCTGCTCAGGGCCGAGCTGGACCCGTACGGCGAGCGGGGGCGCCTGAGCCTTGACGGGCCGAATGTCGTGCTGCCGTCGGAACTCGCCGTGCCGGTCGGCATGGCGCTGCACGAGCTGACGACGAACGCCCTGCGGCACGGGTCGCTCGCCGACCCGAACGGTCGCCTACAGGTGACCTGGCGGGTCGAGGAGGGTCCGGCCGGCCGCGGCCTGCGATGGGACTGGGCCGAGCACGACGGCCCCCCCACCGCGCACCCCACGCGCGAGGGCTTCGGCCATCGGCTCCTCAACAAGGTCCTGGCGACCCAGACTGGGGCCGAGGTCGAGGTCGACTTCGCACCCGACGGACTCCGCGTCTCCATCAGGATGCCGCTGCCCGAGGCGCGCTCCTGAGGGCGGACCCTCACCCGACATGGAGGCGGGCGACGTAGGCGTCGAGGAGGGCGGCGACCCGGCCTTGTGTCTCCAGGGCCTTGACCCGCCGCCGGCGGGCGAGCGCCAGCAGGACCTTCGCGCCGGAACGGCCGTCGCAGGCCATCGCGGCTTCGCCGAGGGCGTCGGCGACGGCGTTCAGCACGACGACGCCGACCGCCAACACCGCCAAGCCTTCAAGTGTCGCCACCCGCATCCCCCGGAGATAGGGCGCCCGGGCGCTGGCGGCTCCGGCGGGCGTCCGCGTCGGGCCGACGCGCCCGTTCGGCCATGCCGCTTCCGGGGGCCGTTAGCGAGCCGAGCGGATCAGGCATGGACCAGGCGCAGGGCCGCCGGCCTCCCGCCGTCGTCGGCAGCCGGCGCGCACCGGGTCTGGTTCCGGCCGCCGTCCTTGGCGGCGTAGAGGGCCGCGTCGGCGGCCTGGTACAACGCCCCCGCCTCCGCGCCGCCCCGGCCGGCGCCGCTCGCGAGGCCGACGCTCACGGTGACCGCGCCCGGCCCGATGCCGGCGGCGGCGACCGAGAGCGACGCCACCGCCTCGTGGACCTTGGCGGCGACGCGCGCCGCACCGTCCTCGTCGGTGTCGGGCAGGAGCAGCACGAACTCCTCGCCGCCCACGCGCGCCACGAGGTCGTCAGGACGGTGCACGCTGGCCGCGAGGCAGCCGGCGAGGCCCCGCAGCACCGCGTCGCCGACGGCGTGGCCGTAGCGGTCGTTGAGGCGCTTGAAGTGGTCTGCGTCGACCATGAGGAGAGACAACGGCTTGCCCGTCCGCCGCGCGCTGGCCCAGGCCGTCTCGAACACCTCGTCGAAGCGCCGCCGGTTCGCGAGGCCCGTCAGGGCATCCGTCACCGACAGCCGGGCGAGCTCGGCCTGCATCGCGGCGCGGCGGCGGAGCTCGCGCCCGAAGAGCAGCGACAGCGTCGCCGTCAGGCCGCAGAGGAGCAGCAGGACCGCGCCGACCACGACCGCCTTGGCGCGCCACCCGGCCTCGATGTCGTCGGTGGCGAGCGCGACGTTGAGCACGAGCGGCAGGTCGCCGACCCGGGTGAAGGCGTAGTACCGCTCGACGCCGTCGCGGACCGAGGTGCCCGTGAAGGCGCCGCTCGGCGCGCCCACGAACCGCCTGAAGGTCGGGGCGTCGGCGATGTTGGCGCCGATGTCCGCGTCGACGAAGGGATGGCGCATGATGCGCGTGCCGTCGGCGCGGTACAGGTTTATGGCCCCGCCCTGCCCGAGGCCGAGGCGCTCGAACAACCGGTTGAAGTAGGCGAGCTTGATCGTGCCCACCACGACGCCGCCGAAGGAGCCGTCGGGCTTGTCGATGCGGCGGCTGAAATTCATCATCCGCTCGCCCGTGAGGCGCGAGACCACGGGCCGGCCCACGTGCAGGCCGAGGCCCGCCCGGTCCCTGTGGACCTGGTAGTATTCCCGGTCGGCGTAGTTGCCCTTGCGCGGCGGCCACGCCGCGGCCTCGGCGACGATGTCGCCGCCCTCGCCGAGCACCAGCAGGACGCCCAGGTCGCGCGCCGTGGTCGCCCGGTCGAACAGGACGAGTTGGCGCAGCTCCGGGGCGGCCTGGGCCACGCCGGGCGCCTTCAGGTTGTCGGCGACGGCCTGGAGCGACAGGTCGATGATCTCGACGTTGCGGGCGATGTCGCTCTCGATGACCTGCAGCAGGTTCTTCGAGGTCTGCTCCGCCTTGTCCCAGGCGTCGCTGCGCAGGTCGAGCAGCATCATGCCCGACAGGGCGAGCATGCCGAAGGGCGCCAGCACGCCCAGCGCGATCCAGGTGCGGGTTGAGCGGAACCTTTGCGCGAGGCGGGTCGGCAGGTCCATCGTCGGACACTCCCCGGGGCGGACTTCTCGTTGCCTGGTTTATGACGCGCAAAGCCTTACCGTGGCTTTCGCCCGGGGTTGTCCCTGGCCCCTTAAACGTCCGATGCCTAACGCCCGGTTGAGGGGAACCCGACACTTGCCGGCGTCGCTTGGCGAGGTCAGGCGGACGGCTCAGGCACGGGCGCCTCGACAGTGAACACCACGCCGGCAGGGCGGTACTCGATCCAGTCCGTGTTGCCTAACGTCCGATAGATGATGCAGTCGTGTTCCCGCGAGTCGCTCAAGAGCGCTCCGCCCCATCGTGACCGCTTCGGCCTCCAGTTCCCGGGTCGACGCGTAACACGCGGCACGCGCGGGTGCGAAGGCGCGGGCCGCGACGCGTACGCCCGGCGGCTGACCTCAGCCTAGTATGACCCGAAGCTTGTTGGCGAGCTCATCCCGCTGGTAGGGCTTGTTCAACAGCGGCAGGTCGGCCGGCACGCCGTGCTCGTCGAGCGCCGTGCCTGTGTAGCCGGAGGCCAGCAGAACGCGCAGCCCGGGCCGCAGGCGCCGGGCCTCGACCGAGAGCTGCACCCCGTTCATGCCACCGGGCATGACCACGTCCGAGAACAGGATGTCGACCCGCTCCGGGCCGCTCAGGCGCTCCAATGCCTCGGAGGCACGGGTCGCGGTGAGCGTCCGGTAGCCGAGCTCGCCCAGGCTCTCGACCGCCATCTCCAGGACCGCCGGTTCGTCCTCGACCACGAGCACCACCTCGCCTGAGGCGGCGCGGCGCAGCGGCAGCGGGCCGTCGAACCGAGGCTCCACCGCCTTCTCGGCCGAGCGCGGCAGGTACAGCTCGATGGAGGTGCCCCGGCCCGCCTCGCTCTTGATCTGCGCGTGGCCGCCGGCCTGGCGCACGAAGCCGTAGACCTGGCTGAGCCCGAGGCCGGTGCCCTTGCCGACGTCCTTGGTCGTGAAGAACGGCTCGAAGGCGCGGGCGCGCGTCGCGTCGTCCATGCCGTGGCCGGTGTCCGAGACGGAGACGAGCACGTAGGCCCCGGGCCGCAGGTCGGGCCGGTCGGCGATCTCGTCCGCATCGAGATGCGCGTTGCACGTCTTCACCGTGAGAGTGCCGCCGCCCGGCATCGCGTCGCGCGCGTTGACCGCGAGGTTCAGCACCGCGCTCTCGAACTGGCCGGGGTCTAGCCGCACCGGGTCGAGGCTCGCGTCGAGGCCGAACCTGACCTCGACGGTTTCGCCCACGGCGCGCTGCAGCAAGGCGCGGAAGTCCTTCAGCAGCCGGTTCGGGTTGACCGTCTCGGGTCGGAGCACCTGGCGGCGCGAGAAGGACAGCAGCTTCTCGGTGACCTCCGCGCCGCGTTTGGCCGCGGTCATCGCCGAGTTGGCCGGCGCTCGACGCGCTGCGTCTCCCCGGGGCGGCGCACGATCATGTCGAGGTTGCCCACGATGATGGTGAGCAGGTTGTTGAAGTCGTGCGCCACGCCTCCGGTCAACTGCCCGATGGCCTCCATCTTCTGCGCCTGGTTCAGGCGCTCCTCCGCCTCGTGCTGCCGGGTCGTGTCCATGACGATGCCCGCCACCGTCCGCGGCTGGCCGGCCTCGTCGCGGTAGACCTTGCCCCGCGCCGTGATCCGGCGGGTCGCGTTGTCGCCGGCCCGCCTGATCCGGCAGTTGAGGTCGAGGCGCCCGGTCCCGTCGACGCCTTCGAGCGCCGCCCTGGCCATGGCGCGTTCCTCCGGCAGGACATGCTTGACGAAGGCCTCGACGTCCCAGCTCGCGACCGGCTCCTGGTAGCCGAAGATCGCGTCGTGCCGCGGCGTGCGGCGCGAGGTACCGGTGCGCAGGTCGAGCTCCCAGTCGCCCATCTCGGCGGCCTCAAGCGCCAGGGCGAGGTTGTCGCGCGCGACTTGCAGCTCCGCCCGGCGCGCCTCCCGTTCACGGGCCGTGGCCTCGGCGCGGGCGTAGAGAAAGTCGACCTCGCGCAGGTAGACCCCGAGCAGGATGAAGCCGGAGACGAGGGCCTCCAGGCGTCCCGTGAACCATCCGACCGTGCCGCGCGCCGCGCCGGGCAGGGTGACCATGTTGTCGAACACCAGGAGCAGCAGCGAGACGGCCAGCCAGAGCTGGAGCACGGTCCGCAGCCGGGTCGTCCAGCACAGCGCCGCGAGGGCCAGAACCGTCAGGGCGACTACTCCCGGGCCTACGCCCGAGGTGGTGAGCAGCCGGTAATCGTCGCCCTCGACGCTCTTGGGGAGCAGGTCGACGTATCGGGTGACGACCACCGCGGTCAGCGCCGCCGTCGCGATGGTTCCGGCAATCGCGAGCAGGCCGACTGCGGCCACGCGCCCCGGCGCCACGGTCTGGCTGCGCCCATGGCCTTCCATGAGGGCGTAGGGCAGCGCGAAGAGTGGTGGTCCGATGTGCCAGAAGGTCCAGAGCCAGGTCGTCGTGTCCGGCCCACCGCCGAGGATGCGCCCCGGGGCGAGGACGTTCGGGAACGACAGCATCTGCAGGAGCACGACCAGCGTCACGTAGAGGCTGCCGGTCCCGAGAACGAGCAGCGGCCCCGAACGGGTGCGGCGATACTGGGTGAGGAAGAGGTAGGTGGTCAGTCCGTAGACCACGATCAGGGCCGCTTGGTAGACGGGCACGAAGCCCGGCATCGGCAGGATGGGCTGGGCGGCGAACGGCAGCAGCGCGAGCGTGACCGAGCCGAAGACGAGGCTGACCAAACCGGCGAGCAGGCGCTGCCTTCGGCCGGCCCGAGCCGTCGCGAGGGTTGCGAGCGTGGGGTCCGTCGCGGTCGTGCCCATCGTGTGCTCCGTGACGAAGCGCGATGGCTGACCGTGCCGGTAAGTCGCTCGCGAAGCTCTGGGGTTAGCACGACCCCGGCCCGGGCGCCATTTGGTGGCGTCGCGGACCAGGGTTCAAAGAGAGCTAGGCGGTGCCGTTGCCCCCGGTGGCGCCGTAGACCTCGCCGGTGACGTAGCTCGCCTCCTGGCTCGCCGGGAACACTTGGACAGGCGCGAGCTCCACCGGCTGGCCCGCCGGAAGGCTGGAGGGCCGGTCAGAACGGACCGGGGCCACCGCGTTCACGCGGATGCCCTTCGCGACCGCTGCTTGGCGAGATCCGAACTCGATGCCCGTCTGGACCCGATAGCTGTGAAGAAATGGCGCGACCCGCAAGGCGCTATCTGACGGTCCGAGGTCTCGGGCCGTGACCACGTCCCTTCACGGATCGGCAACGGCACCCCCATCCTCACCCGCGACGGTGACGCCGCGCGCGAATTTGTCCATCGGATCGCGGTCGGGATGATGGAGGAGACCGGATTCGGGACCTTCGAGGCGAGCGACGGCGACAAGGCCATGACGCTCCTCGCCCGGGAAAATGCCCTCATCGTCCTACTGTCCACCGACGTGCAGATGCCGGGCTCGCGGAACGGGTTCGCCGTGGCCCGCGATACCTCCAGCCCGTGGCCGCACAGCGCCATCGAGATCGTGTCCGGACACGCACGGCCCGAGCCGGACGACGGAGCCGCGTTGCCGGTGCTCAACCACGCCCACAGGCCATCTTAAGGCCCGGCGAAGCCTCCATGTCGTCCAGCATGCGCTCGGCCCTTCTCGCGCAGCGGTCCGCCAGGCCGCGCACCCGGTCCAGGGCCGCGACGAACGCGTCGACCCCCTCCGATGCCACCCGAGCTTCGTCGAAGGCCTCAAGCGCGTGGCAGGCCGTCGCCATCTCGGTGAAGCCGATCATGCCCGATGCCGAGGACAGCGAGTGGGCGCGATGCCGGAGGCGGATGCGCACGGCCTGGTCGGCGGCATCGCCCTCGAAACTGGTATCCAGTTCCCCGACGAGCAGCGCCAACACCTCGCGTGGGCGGCCGGGTGAGAGGAAGCGGCGCACGTCGCTCCAGGCATCCTCGTCGAACTCCGGGCTCGCAGGCTCCGGGAGCGGTGTCACGTCGGCCGCCCCGTCCCGTGCCAGCCACCGGTCGACGGTCGCGTAGAGGTGCTCCCGGTCGAACGGCTTGCCGACGTGGTCTTCCATGCCGGCGTCGCGGAAGGCGGAGACCTGCTCCGGCAGCACGTTCGCCGTCATTGCCACAACGGGCAACCGCGACACGGGTCCCGGCAAGTCCCGGATCAACCGCGTCGCGGTCATCCCGTCCATGCCCGGCATCTGCACGTCCATCAGCACCAGGTCGAAGGCCCGGTCCCTGACCGCGTCGACAGCCGCCTGCCCGTCCCCGACCATCTCGACCACGTGCCCGGCTCCGCGCAGCACGGCGCCCGCCAATTCCTGGTTGATGAGGGAATCGTCGACCAGCAACAACCGGCCCCTCTGGCGCGGTGCGGCAGCGAGCACAGGTGCCGGCGCCTCGGCCGGCGCCGATGCCCGAGGCAGACCGACGATGAACCAGAAGGTCGAGCCTCCGCCTTCCACGGACGAGACCCCGATCTCGCCGCCCATGAGCTCGACGAGGTGCCGGCAGATGGCCAGCCCGAGGCCGGTGCCGCCAAAGTCCCGCTGGATCGAGCCATCGACCTGGCTGAAGCGCTGGAACAGGCGGTTCTGCTTGTCCTTCGGGATGCCGATGCCGGTGTCGGCGACCCGGAAGCGCAGGCGCTCGCCGCCCGAGATGCCGCCCTGCGGCGCGACGTCGAGGGTGATGGACCCGGACGCCGTGAACTTCACCGCGTTGTTGAGCAGGTTGAACAGAACCTGCCGGAGCCGGTTCTCGTCGCCCTTCAGCCAGCGCGGGAGGCCGGGGTCCATGCGCAGCCTGAACTCCAGGCCCTTGGCGTCGGCCGGCCCGCGGACGATGGAGACGCAATCGTCGACCATGGCTAACAGCGAAAACGGCTCTTCGACGAGTTCGATGGCGCCGGCCTCGACCTTGGAGAAGTCGAGGATGTCGTTGACGACGGTCAGCAGGGCGTTGCCGGACGAGCGTCCGAGCTCGGCCTGGCGCCGGTTGCCGGGGTCGAGCCGGCCGGACGCCAGCATCAGGTCGGTGAAGCCGATGACCGCGTTGAGCGGCGTGCGGATCTCGTGGCTCATCGAGGCGAGGAAGTCGGTCTTGGCGCGGTTCGCCCGCTCGGCGTCCGCGCGCGCCGCCTCGGCCACCGCCTTGGCCTCGGACAGGGCGATCTCGGCGACCTTGCGCGCGGTCGTGTCGAGCGTCAGCCCGATGACGCGGGCGGTGCGCCCGGAGGCGTCCGCCTCGACCCGGCCGATGGCGGTGATCCAGCGCATGCCGCCCTCCGCCAGCGGCACGCGGAACTCCGTCGTGTAGCTCCCGCCCGCCTCGATGGCCTGCGCGAGGTCGGCGAGGACGTGCGGGACGTCGTCGGGATGCGCGAGCGGCTTCCACTCGGCCTCGACGTCGATCTCGGCCTCGCTCTCCGGCAGGCCGTGCTGACGGGCGCACTCCGCCGAGAGCCGCACCCGCCCGGTCGCGACCTCGTAGTTCCAGGTGCCGGCCTGGGCAGCCTTCATCTCGGCCTCGTGCCGGTACCGTTCGCTCAGGTCCATCGCGATGCCGAGGAAGCCGAGGTCGGTCCCGTCCTCCGCCCGGAGAAGGGTGACGTTCAGCAGCACCGGGAGCCGCTCGCCGCCCTTGGTGACGTAGGTCCACTCCCCGGGGTCCGGCTGGCCGTGGCGCGCCTTCGCGACGAACGCCTCGAAGCCGGCCTCGACCGGCCGACCCAATTCCCGGGACAGGACACCGGCCCGCCGCTCGACCTCGGCCGGGTCGTGGAACACGCCCGGCGTCGCCTTGCCGACCAACTCCTCGGCGGCGTAGCTCAGCATCCGTTCGGCGGCCGGGTTGAACAGCGTGATGGTACCCCGCATGTCGGTGGCGATGACGGCGTAGCCGGCATGGTCGAGGACGGCCTTCTGAAGGGCCGATCCCGCTCGCAGAGCCGCCGTCCTTTCGGCGACCTCCCGTTCGAGCGAGGCGTTGACCGCGTGGATGCGCTCCTCGGCGGCCGCCTGCTCGGTGATGTCGCGCGTGACCACCGCCACGCCGGCAACCGAGCCGTCCGGCGCGCGGATCGGCGAGGCGGTGACGAGGACGGGGAAGACCGTGCCGTCCTTACGCGTCCGCAGCGTCGGGAACGGCGGCACGACCTCGCCGCGGCGGATGCGCAGCAGCACGTCGCGCTCCTGCGCCCACAGGTGCCCCGGGACGATGAGATCCTCGGCCTTGCGCCCGATGGCCTCGTCGGCGGCATGGCCGAACAGCCGCTCGGCGCCCGGGTTCCAGTCGGTCACGACGCCCTCAACGGTCTTGCCGACGATGGCGTCGTCGGCGTTCTCGACGATGGCGGCCAGCCGCGCCTTCTCGACGGCAGAGAGCACCTCGCGCCGGCGCCCTGCGAGGCGCAGGTAGACCAGCCCGGCCAGGAGCAGCGCGCCCGTAACGACCACGACGGCCACGGTCGCGGGGCGGACGAGGTTCAGCCCGGAGACGAAGGCGGGGCGCGCTGCGACGTCGACGTCCCAAGTCCGACCGAAGACGGACAGGCGCCGCGTCGCGGCGAGACCGGCCGCCGGCGCCTCGGATGCCACGCGTCCGACGTAGAAGCGCGTGACCCCCTCCGGCTCGACGTCCCGGATGGCGACGTCGAGCTCGTCGAGGTCGAGGTCCACGCTCGCGAGCACCTCGTCGATGACCAGCGGCGCATAGGTCCAGCCGAAGGTCGCGGCCCGCCGCTCGTCAGGCGTGGCGGCCGGAGCGCCGTCGCGCAGGACGGGCAGGAATAGGAGGAAGCCGCGCTGCCTCATGCCGGTCGCCTGCACCAGTGTGACTGGCGCCGTCAGCGTCGCGGCCCCGGTCTCCATGGCCTGGAGCGCGGCACCGCGGCGGTTGTCCTCGGAGGCGACGTCCAGGCCGACCGCCTCGCCGTTGCGCGCCATCGGCTCAACGTACTGGATCACCCAGCGCTCGCCCTCGTGGGGCGCCAACTGCCGGATGCGCAGGTCCGGGGCGCCATCGCGTCGCGCTTCCGCCAGGAACGCCACCTCTCCCGACGCCGGCACGCGCCGGACGAAGCCGAAGCCGCGCACGCCCGGGAACTCCCGGTCCACAGCCCGGCTGTTGGCGTAGCGTCGGAAGCCGTCGCGCGTGATCGCGGTCTCCCCCGCGGCCAGCACGGCGCCGCGGGCGCCTCGGACCGCGTATTCGTAGCGCGTCATCCGCCTGTCGATGACGGAAGCCAGCCGGCCCGCTGCGACCTGAAACCGTTCCGCCGCGACGCGCCCGTTCCACGCCTGCGTCCACTGTGCGGCCCCGAGCGCGGCCAGCAGGCCGAGGACTGCGACCGACAGCGCCGCGATGCACGGCGCCGGGCAGGGCCCCGTCTTCCCGAAGTCGGAGATCCCGTTCTTTCCCGATCCCATCCGGTCCATGTCCAGCATCCCCCGATGAGGCCCCGGGATGGTCGCGCGGTTGGCCCGCGCCGGTCGTCGTACCGCCCCAGCCCGGCCCTCATGCCGTCTTCCACTCCATCGCGCGCAGCGCGGCCTGCGAGAAGCGCGGGTCGCCCGTCACCTCGCGGCCGACCCAGTCCGGCAGGTCCACTTCCTGGTCCTCGCGGTCGAGCTCGACCTCGGCAAGAACGACCCCGTCGAGGTCGCCCTCGAATACGTCGACGGTCCAGACCGAACCGCCATGGGGCACTCTGTGGCGGACCTTCTCGACCCGCTCCCCGGGCTGGAGCGACCGCAGGAGGCTGTCGGCCTCGGGCGTCGTGATCTCCCACTCGAACTCCGCCCGGACGACCCCGGCACGCGGTCCCTTGACCGTCAGCCACGCCTCCCCGCCGTCCTTGCGCACCCTGACCTTCATGCCGGCGGCATTCGCGATCAACCCGTCGGAGAGACGGCGGCAACCGGCCGAGGCGGTTAACCAGCCGTCCCCGCTCACGAGGAACCTGCGCTCGGCCTCCAGTCGGAAGGACCATGAGGCGCGGACCGGCTCCATCTCCTCCGCTCCCGCGCCGAGGACCGACCGTACGATGTCCGCCAACCGCCCGATCCCGTATGGCTTACCCAGGAAGCGCGAGCCCGGCACCATGTGGCGGGTCTCCACAGAGCGGCCCGAGAGGTAGACGACCGGCAAATCGGGCCGCAGTGCCCGGACCTCGGTCGCGAGGAACAGCCCGTCGACCGAGCCGGGCATGTGGACGTCGGTGACGAGGGCGTCGAGGCGCTCGCCGAACGCGACGTGTTCGAGGGCGGCGATCCCATCCGAGCAAGTCACGGCCTGGCAGCCCGCGGCTTCCAGCTCCGCGGCGACCATCCGCAGGGCGATGGGGTCGTCCTCGGCGACGACCACGACGGGCCTTTTGCACGGCGATTGCATGCGCCGGTCCCCCGGTTGCTCGGCACGGACGCGCGCCGTTCTTGTGACAACAGGCTACGATGCGTCGGGGCGCGCGATCCAGTAGACTTCACGGGGGTGAAACCCGCCGCAGTTAGACCACCTGGCCTATGTCCGCGACACGAACGGGCCGGATTGCCGACATCGGGGCGGACGGGGGCCGAAGGACCGTCAGGGATGCCACGCGTCGCAGGCCAAGCCGTCATCGCCGACGACGACCCGTTCTTCCGGATCGCCCTCGCGAGCATCCTCACCGGCCATCTCGGGCTTGACGGCGTCCATCAGGCCGGCTCGCTCGACGAAGCCCTGGAGACGCTGGCGGAGCAGCCGGACGTCCGGGTCGCGCTGTTCGACCTCGCCATGCCCGGGATGGAGAGCGCCGCCAGCCTCTCGGCGGTGCGCGAGTGTTTCCCGGAGGTCCTGACGGTCGTGGTCTCGGGCTCGACCGACCGCGAGGACGTTTTCCTCGCCCTGCGGGCCGGGGTGCACGGCTTCGTACCCAAGGGTACCTCGGTCGAGGAGCTGATCCAGGCCTTGGGAATGGTGTTCGACGGCTTCGTCTACGTGCCCGCCTTCGTGACCCGGGTGCCCGGCGAGGGCGCGCCGACGGCGCCGGCCGCTTGGCGGGAAGCCGCCCGCGACCCGACCGCCGCCCTCACGCCGCGCCAGCGCCAGGTGCTCGACCTGATCGTCGCCGGGCAGTCGAACAAGGAGATCGCCCGCTCGCTCGCCCTCGGGGAGGGCACGGTCAAGATCCACGTCGCCGCGCTCCTCAAGGCACTCGGCGTCGCCAACAGGTCCGCCGCAGCGGCCTGGGGCGGGGCCAACCTCGGTCGAGTGCGAACGTCGCCATAGGCCAGGAGGTCTATTCGGCGGCCCGCACACGTCCGTCAGGCCGAGATGACGGCGTTTCCCCGGAGGCAAACAATGGGTCATCGAACGCCGGACACGCCCGCCATGACCCACCTCCTGATTCCCGCCGCACTCGCCGCCGCTACCGTCGGGGTCGGCTTCGGACTCCGAACGACGGTGCCTCCCAGACACGGCGCGCTGCCGGTCCTGGCGCTGATCTCCGGACCCATCGGTACCGCAGCTTCGTCGAGCCAGGCGTTGGCGCACCCTGCCATGCCAGCCTCGCTGCCCACCGTGCGGGTGGTCCTGGCCTCGCCCTATCCCGGGCGCTGAGCGATATCCGCAAGCATATGCACGAACCCATGAGTGACATGACCGGCGACATCGACCAGACCACCTTCGAGCAGGTGGGGCGGCTCCTCGGGGCCGAGCGCGCCGCCGAGATGCTAGGCCTGCTCCGCGACACGCTGGCGGAGCTCGCCGACATGACCGACGACGACCTGCGCGCACCGGCCGGGCTGGCCCGCGTCCATCGCCTCAAGTCGGAGGCCGGCCTGATGGGCTTCGGGCGCGTGTCGCAGGCCTGCGAGGCCGTCGACGTTGCCGGGACGCACGGTTCCGTACCCCTGGCCCGTTTGAACGACCTGCGCGCGGCGATGGCCTCGGCCCTGGCAACCGTGGCGGCGCTCGGACCGAACCTTGGACCACCTGCGCCCTGACGGCGCCATCTCCCGAAGAGGTCACAGCCATGAGGAACCAAGAGCGGCGCGCCCCAGCGGGCGCGATCGATACGTCGTGCCGTATCGTCAGCGCCTACGTGGCCGCGAACGCGGTGCCGGCGAGCCGGCTCCCGGACCTGATCGTCGAGGTCCACGCCGCGCTCGCGAGCCGGTGGCCCATCGTGGCGGCCGGAAGACCGTCCTCCGGTGTGGAGTCGCCCCTCGGCGGGCGGCCGACCCTGGCGCAGGTCCGAGCATCGCTGGGACCCGGCGGGATCAAAAGCTTTGAGACCGGCAAGCGCTACACCTCGCTCAAGCGCCATCTCGGCAGTCTCGGCCTCACCCCTGACGCATACCGTCGGAAGTGGGGACTGCCGCCCGACTATCCCATGGTCTGCCCGGCCTACTCCGCCCTACGCGCCGACATCGCGAAGTCCATCGGACTCGGGAAGCGATATGCATGATTGATGCGTCTAGGCCGACCGACCGATCAGGATACCGGTGCGCAGGGGCGAACCTCGTAGTATCGGTCGTCGCGCATTCGCCTGGGCTTCGGTCTCGTCCCTCAATCTTATCGACCGAGGCACGTTCGAAAGCGGATGGTCGACCGAACGTTTCCACATGCGACCCGCCTCTGCCGTTGGTCACGGCCGAAGCAACGCTCGAAAGCAGCCGCGTGGGTACCCGAGATCGGCGTGACCGTAGCACATGCGAGCACTCGGGCGGAGAGCCCCATCGTGACCGCGCGAGTCATGCACAAGGCTGGCTTCGCTCGGTCGCAAACGGGGGCTTGCGGGTCTTCCGACGTGCGCGCTCCGGCACCGGCTTCGGGCACGGCTAGGCCAGGGAGGTGGACCCGCCTTTCGGTTCGCCAAGGACGGTCCCTCCCCGACAGGCGCCGGAAACCTGGGCGGCCACGGTCGGTTGTAAGTCATGCCCGGGTCGGGGCCGGCTTGGCGCCCAGGACGGCCTGGCGCCGAGGATCGGGAGCGGTGGACGTGCGGGATCGGAACGCGACGCAACGGGTTCCGACGGATGCCGGTCTCCTGCTCGCCGCGGTCGAGGCCAGCGGGGAAGCCGTACTCATCACCTCCGCCGCGCTCGAAGAACCCGGTCCGCGCATCGAGTACGTGAACCCAGCCTTCACCCGCATGACCGGCTACAATGCGGAAGAGGTCCTGGGACTGAATCCCCGCCTCCTCCAAGGCTCGGGGACGGACCGCGCCGTCATCGACCGGATGCGCGCGGCGCTCGCGGCCGGCGAACCGTTCCAGGGCGAGGCCGTGAACTACCGCAAGGATGGTTCGACCTACACGGTCGAATGGCTGATCACGCCCGTGCGCGACCCCGACGGGCGGATCGGCCACTGGGTCTCGGCGCAGCGCGACGTCACAGAAAGGCACGCGGCGGAGGAAAGCCAGGGCCTGCTCGTCCGCGAACTCCATCACCGCGTCAGGAACACCCTCGCGACCGTCCAGGCGGTGCTCAACGCGAGCCTGCGCTCGCCGATGGGGCTGGCGGACTTCCGGCAGGTGTTCACCGGCCGCATCGCCTCGCTGGCCAAGACCCACACCCTGATCACCGACGCGCGGACGCAGACCGTGTCGTTCGAGGGACTGCTCCGGACGGAACTTGAGGCTTACCTGGAGCCGGGCCGCTCGCGCGTGTCGCTGCAGGGACCCCAGGTTCCGCTCGCGTCCGAGCTGGCGGTCCCGGTCGGGATGGCGCTGCACGAGTTGACCGTCAACGCCATCCGGCACGGCGCGCTTGCCGACCCGGACGGTCGCCTGGAGGTGACCTGGACGGTCGACGAGAGCCCTGCCGGACCGGTCCTGCGCTGGACCTGGGACGAGCATGACGGGCCGCCCGTGGCGCTGCCGAGCCGGGAGGGTTTCGGCATGGAATTGCTCAACGGGTTGCTGACGTACCGTCTCAAGGGGAAGGTCGACGTCGCCTTCGACCCGGACGGCCTGAGGGTGAGCGCCGCCGTCTTGCTGCCGCGCGTGCGGTGAGGGATGCGCGGCGGCCGTCGGTAGGTCACCAGGCGCAAGGTGCGGACTTCGGCATCGTGATCTACCCCACGCCCGTTCTCTCCCTCCCTCTTGAGCCGCTCGCCCCTGTCGACCTTGCAAACGCGTCGACGGCCGCGTCCGGGAACGATGGGCGACGATGTCGCGGAGAACAACACCGGAGGGCCACCTGTGCTAGGTGTGTGGCATGCCTGCCGGACGCGACCGCCCCACTGCCCTGACCGCACCCGTTGCCGCCCGCAGCGGCAGCCCATCGACCAGGCGGACGCTCCGCCTTCGTGCGGAGGCACCTGGGCAGCCTGGCTCGACGGTTCGGCCGACACTCCGTGGGGACCGAGCCTGAGCCGATGACCACGAAGGCTTCGCTGTTCGCGGCAGGCGGCTTCATGGGCGCGCTGATGGGCGATCACGACTGGGCGACCACCTCGCTCGGGTCGCCGCAGCACTGGCCGCAATCGCTCGTGACCCTGATGCGCGTCATGCTCAACTCGCGCCAGCCGATGTTCATCGCCTGGGGGCCCGACCGCACGCTGGTCTACAACGACTCCTACGCGCCCATGCTGGGCGCGCGGCATCCCGCGGCCCTGGGCCGCCCGTTCTTCGAGACCTGGCCGGAGGTCCGCGACGAGGTCGGCGCTCTGATGGACCGCGTGTTCGCGGGCGAGCCCGTGCACATGGACGACCTGCAGCTCACGCTGCACCGGAACGGTTACCCGGAGGAGGCCCACTTCTCCTTCTCCTACACGCCGGTGCCTGGGGACGACGGCCGGACCGTCGGCCTGTTCTGCGCCTGCACGGAGACGACCCGGCAGGTCCTGACGGAGCGCCAGGCCGCGTCCGAGCGGCAGCGGCAGCAGGCGTTGCTCCAGCAGATGCCCGGGTTCGTCGCCGTCCTGGGCGGCCGGAAGCACGTCTTCGAGTACGTCAACGACGCCTACATCGCCGTCGCAGGCCAGCGGGACTACATCGGTCGACCGGTCCGGGATGTATTCCCGGAGCTGCGCGACCAGGGCTTCTTCGAGCTGCTCGACCGGGTCTACGCGACCGGCGAGGCTTTCGCCGCCCGCACCGTCCCGATCCGCTTCACCGACGGGGACGACCGGTACCTCGACTTCCTGTACCAGCCCATCCGCGACGAGGCGGGGGCGGTCACGGGCATCTTCGTGGGCGGCTACGAGGTCACCGAGCAGGTGCGCTCGCGAGCCGCGCTCGCCGAGAGCGAGAGCCGGTACCGCACCCTGTTCGAGACCATCGACGTCGGGTTCTGCATCATCGCGATGAAGTTCGACGAGACGAACCGGGCCATCGACTACCGCATTACCGAAGCCAACCCGGCCTTCGAGCGGCAGACCGGCGCGAACGTGACCGGACGATGGGTCAGCGAGTTCGCACCGAACCTTGAGCCCCAATGGCTGGAGACATACGGACGCGTCGCGCTGACCGGCCAGCCCGCGCATCTTGAGAACTGGGCCGAGGTGTTCGGGCGCTGGTTCGACGTGCGCGCGCTGCGGGTGGGCGACCCCGCCGCACACCGGGTCGCCATCTTCTTCACCGACATCTCCGAACGCAAGCGCATGGAGGAGGCGCTGCGCGTCCTGAACGCCACGCTTGAGCAACAGGTCTCCGAGCGCACGGCTGAGCGCGACCTCCTGGCCACCATCGTCGAGCGCACCGACGCCATGGTGATGGCGGCCGACCTCGACTACGACATCCTGGCCATCAACAAGGCCAACGCGGACGAGTTCGAGCGCATCTACGGCGTCCGACCCAAAGTCGGTGACAACATGCTCGGCCTGCTCGCCGACCAGCCCGAGCACCGTGCCCAGGTCCGTGCTGGTTGGGGCCGTGGCCTGGCCGGGGAGGAGGTCACGATCATCGAGGATTACGGCGACCCCGCCCGCGTCCGTCCGTACTACGAGATCAGCTTCCGGACCCTGCGCAACGAACGGGGCGAGCGCATCGGCTGCTACCAGTTCGTGACAGACGTCACCGAGAGGTTGCGCGACCAGGCCGAGCTCGCGCAGGCGCAGGAGGCGCTGCGCCAGTCCCAGAAGCTGGAGGCGGTCGGGCAGTTGACCGGGGGCGTGGCGCACGACTTCAACAACCTGCTTACCATCATCCGATCTTCGGTCGATTTCCTGCGGCGCCCGGACCTCGCCGAGGAGCGCAAGGGCCGCTACCTCGACGCGGTCTCCGACACGGTCGAACGGGCCGCCAAGCTGACCGGCCAGCTTCTCGCCTTCGCGCGGCGCCAGGCGCTCAAGCCCGAGGTGTTCGACGTGGGGCAGCGGGTGAGCGGCATCGCCGACATGCTCGATACGGTCACCGGCGCCCGGGTGCGCGTCCTCGCGGAGGTGCCGGATGAGCCATGCTTCATCAGGGCCGACCTGAGCCAGTTCGAGACCGCGTTGGTGAACATGGCCGTCAATGCCAGGGACGCCATGGACGGTGAGGGTACGCTGACCCTGCGCCTCGTCCGCGGCGCGGCCCTGCCCGCCATCCGCGGTCACGCCGGCTCGGACCAGGCGTTCGCGGCCGTATCGCTGATCGACACCGGCGCGGGAATCCCACCGGAGCGACTCGGTCGGATCTTCGAGCCGTTCTTCACGACCAAGGAGGTCGGCAAGGGCACTGGCCTCGGCCTGTCCCAGGTGTTCGGCTTCGCCAAGCAGTCCGGCGGCGACGTCGACGTGCGCAGCACGGTCGGAGAAGGCGCGACGTTCACGCTCTACCTCCCGGAGGTCACGCCGGAGGAGCTGCCGGCGAGTGCCTCGCGCCCGGACCACGGAATGGCTCCCCTCGGGGCTGGCCAATGCGTGCTGGTGGTAGAGGACAACGTCGGGGTCGGCCAGTTCGCCACCCAGATCCTGGAGGACCTTGGCTACAGCCCGACCTGGGCGGCCAACGCCGAGGAGGCGCTGGATCGGCTCGGGCGGACCGGCAACGGGTTCGACCTGGTGTTCTCGGACGTGGTCATGCCCGGCATGGGCGGCATGGCCCTCGCCAAGGAGCTGCAGCGTCGGCTGCACGGCCTGCCGGTGGTGCTGGCCTCGGGCTACAGCCACGTGCTTGCCCAGGAGGGCACGCACGGGTTCGAGCTATTGCACAAGCCGTACTCGGCCGAGCAGTTGGGCCGCATCCTGCACCAGGTCCTCGGGCTCCAGTCCGGGCATCGGAGCGTGTGACCGAGCAACGAACGTCCTGACGCCGCGTTCTGCGCTCACCCCCGGACGGCGGCATCATGGGACCGCGGATCGGTCGAGGGCGGAAAACGGGTGGAACGGTGGCGGGCGAGACGGTGCGGTTCAGCGCGACGCAGCGGGAGGCCGGCGACGGCGCGCCCGGGGCGACGGCCGCTTTCCCGTACGACCGGATGACCGTGGAGCGGTTCCGCGCCGCGTTCCCCCGGGCACGCTGGCGAGACGACCTGGGCGCCTGGTTCGTGCCGGGCCGTACGGCGGAGCGGCGCCTCACGGCGTGGTCGGGGCGGGAGTGGACGGGCGTCCTGGCCCATGCGGACGAGCGCGGTCGCGACGCCTTTGCGTTCGAACCCGTCGAGAGCCCCTACCTGGAGACCACCGACGACCTGGTGGTCCGGACGCCGTACTCCCGTGCCGTCGTCGCCGAGTTGCGGGCGGTGCCCTGGGCGCGATGGGACCCGGCGTCGAAGGCGTGGCGCGTGCCCTTCAGGTCCTTGGAGGAGCTGCGCCGTCGATGGCCTGCCATCGAGGACGCCGCGCGCCGGGCCGAGCCCGCGGAGCGGCGCAAGCGCGAGGCGGACCGCAATCAAGCCTCCATCGGCGGACAGGGGACGTCTAGGCATCGCCCATTCTCCGGGCAAACCGCCGCGCCGCCCAGGCCCATCAAGGGCGGTCCTGACCGGCACATTTGCTTGACTTTCGCAGGCACCGGCTTAAATCTCGTGTCGAGGCCGCAAGCCTCTTAGGCTCACCGCATGGGGGCCGCGAACAGCCGGGCATCGCCCGGTTTTTTCGTTTCTAGTCGAAGCAATAGTATTTCACGCCGAGCTTCGCCCCCTCTCCGGGGAACGCGAAATCGGCGATCCGGGCCCGGTCCCGGACGTGCCGGTACAGGTCGAACTTCTTGTCGTACCCGGCCCTCGCCATCGCGTAGACGTAGCTGTCGGCGAGCTGGAGCAGCGGGAACGCCTTCGGCTTGTACTGGATGCGCCCCAGGATGGACGCGAACTCCTCCTTGGGCATGGGCTCGTACTTGCCGCTGGTGGCCTTGTCGAAGGCGAGGCCGTTCTCCTTCAGGTTGTCGAAGTAGCCCACCACCGTTTTGTTGAAGCTGGGGTCGGCCTCGAACACGACGTGCAGCTTCCTGTCCTCCCTCTTCGCGATCTTCGCCGCCCGCTCGACCGTGATGTCGAACGCGCTCCGGCACAGCAGCCAGCGGTCGTTGCCGTGCTTCGCCAAGTAGCCGCGGGCGAGGTAGCGCGGGCGGTCGATGACGCACGCGAGGCCGATCACCGGCGCGCCGACGAGGACGCCCTTCCAGTCGGTCCAGAACGCATCGCGCTCCTCCTGGGTGCGGCGTTCGAGCCAAGCGAAGTGGCCCTTCTCGGCACGCATGTCCGTCAGGTGGGCGGGTCCCCTCAGGCGCCACCTCTCGGCGAAGCCGTCCACGAGGTCGCGTGCGGCGTCGTTGTCCTCGCCGCGGACCAGGATGCCGCCGAACGCGAACCAGTCACGCCCCTCGCGCCCGGCGTCGGGGCGCTTGTCCGGATGCCGGTTGCCGGTCTCGTCGAGGTACAGCGTGAAGGGACGGTTCATGCCCAGGGAATGCCGCGCGATTCGCGCATTGCCAAGTCGCCTTGGTCGCGTCGGTGGGTGATGGCGCAACAAGACCGACGCGGCGGCCTTGCCGCGGCCTTGCGGCATGCCGCGGAGCCCTGCGACACGGCAATCGCCTCACATGTAGAATTTGTATTCCGACCTCACCGTCATCTCCGGGCTGACCTGTTTCAGGATCTCGCTGACCTTCCGAGAGAAGGCCATCGTGATCGGGACGCCGTCGGAGAAGGCGGCGTTGTTGACGTTCATCTTCGTCAGGGCGAGGATTTCGGCGGCAAGCTCCCTGGGGCCGCTGTCGCCGTGCTTCTCAAGGATGGTCCACGGTTCCGGGACGTGGACCCCCGGATAGGTGTCGAAGTACGGCGTGAAGCCGTGGGTGTAGAGGATGGGGTAGGCATCGCCGACCATCGCGAAGGTGCCACGAACCGGGGGATAGCGTCCGATGCGGGCAAGGCGCACCCGGCTTCTGTCGAGGGTCACCAAGTCGATCTCAGCGCGGGCGTTCACGGCGGAGATGCCTTCGAAGAAGCCCGCGAGCTCGTTGAACTCCCGATGCTCGGCCCCCCAGAAGCGGGAGCTCTTGTGCACCACGACGCGCTTGGGCGGCAGGCGGCTGATCTTCTCGTATTCGGTGAGGACCTTCCTCATCAGGTCGGCGGCCCCAGCCTGGGTGAGATGCGGGGTCTTGCCGTGCTCATCGACGTCCCATTCGAAGGGGTCGCCGCGCAACACGACACCCTGCCCGAGGTAGTCGAAGGCCTGCGCGACGCCGGTCCGCATCACGATCCGTCCCTGGGCGTCCTCGGCCTTGTAGAACGTCACCCCGACGTAGCAGGTGTCGGTCCCGAGGCCATGCCCGCGCCAGGGAACTCCGCCGCCCTTGAAGTACAGCGCCGTCGCGAAGTTCCAGGCCCGCGTCGCCCGGTCCTGGAGGGATGGCTTCTTCCCGCTGAGGGTATCCTCCCTCAGGATCTGGATCGGGACGCCCCACTTCATGCTTCGCGCCTTGAGGCCGCGGCGCAGGTTGAGCCAGCCGCCGTTGCCGAGCTGCGCCGTGGAGGAGTTTTCGAGGAGCACCTCCGGCATCGCCACCAGGATGACATCCGGCGCGGGAGAGACGGTCGCGATGCGCTCGATGTGCTCGGCGATGAGGTCGGTGGCCCGCTCGACGCGCTGGATCGGGTTGTCCCCGTCTGCGATGAGCCGCGCCTCCCGATCCTGGAACGTAGCCCGCCAGCGTTCGGCCGTGAGGATCGAGGTGGCGAAGCTGCTCTCCGCCGACATGCCCACGAAATCCGGGGTGAGGCTTTTGACGAGGGCCTCGACGATCACGTCCTCGTCGACCTCCTCCGGCAGCGAAGGCGAGCCGGCCGGCATGGTCCGGCGCTGGGTCTTGGTCGTCTCGATGTAGTGCCGGCATTCGTCCACCCAGCGTTCGCAAAGCTCGGCGGTGGCGCGGGTACCGACGATGCCCACCCTGATCTGCGTCGGATGGAGGGCGGGATCCGTGCACCCGAAGGGCCCGGTCTCGGCGAGCCCGGTCTTCTTGTCCGGGTGGAGGAAGTGCCCGCCGAATTCCAGGTGGGGCTCGCGGATGTACTCGATGGTGACCGACATCTCACTTCCCCTTGGGTCGCTTGCGAACCGGGACCGGATTGCTCTGGATGCTGAAGGCCGCCTCCGCCGTAAGGGGGATGCCGCTGGCTGTGGCGACGGCTTGGTCCCCGATCTTGAGATCGAATCGGTCATGACCGCCGGCCATTTGGTGGGCCCAGAACAGGATGTTGTTGAGGTAGGCGTCGTTGTACTCCTCGACCCGCGCCGAGATCGCGTATGACCGGCCGCCTCTCCCTCCCACGGCCGCTTGCCGTCCGTGGTGAACATGAGCTGCGGGTGGATCGCGATGGCCCAGAGGTCGCCGAACCGTTCGAAGCCGTAGTCGAGGGCCTGGTGCCGGAAGAACTTGAGCTTCCCGTACTCGTAGTGCTTGGCGACGGTGCGCGGTTGCGTGCGGTTCGTTCGCGCGCTGGTCCAGCGCTTCTGGATCGGGGCGTCGACCGCCAAGCCGCGATTGTAGAAATAGCGACGCGGCCGCTTCTCGTAGCTGAGCCCGATCCCTCTCAGGTGCCGGTGGATCAGGCTGTTCATCAGCCGGGCTAGGTCGACCTCGTACTCGGTGCCCTGGGCGATCCAGTCCTCCAGATCGACCTCCTCGACCCCGCCGGCGTCGATGACGCCGGCGAACGCCGTTTCCCCGTCCGAGGGGTCCGAGAGCGTATGGATGAGGCCGCCCTTGTAGACGTAGGGCGGGATCATGCCGCTCAGGCGGTCATGGAACCCGAACTGCTTCTGCGGCAGGACCGGGGCGATCCAGACCTTCTCGGGACGGCGCTCGATCCTGAGGAGGTTGGTATAGAGCGTCTCGCCGACATCCATCGACACGCGTTCCGGGGCGGCCTCGCACAGGGCCAGGAGCGCCGGGTAGGCGTCGCCGTCGAAGCGGTCCTCGGACTTGGAGAACTCGATCCGGTGCGGGGCGGTCAGGGCGCCGGGGTTGTCTCGCAGGTAGGCCTTGACGTCCTTCCAGTAGAGGGCGTCGTCGTCCGGATGGTACACGATGTAGATGACCGGCAGGTTGAAGCCGCGCCAATAGTACAGGTCTTTCTCGGTGACCGGGGATGCGAAACCATCGTCGGTGTCCCGGATGACGAAACTCGAACCCGACTTGGACTGGACCTTGACGATCTTGCCGGTGGCAATCGCGCCGTCTCCGTCCGAGCGGGGACGACAGAGCTCGATCTCGCCGTCGATGCCGACGTCGTCCTTCTCCTGCTCGCGCCAGATGCATTTCATGCCGTGGACGAGCAGGCCGATCCGGTCCAGCCCCTTCCACTCGGAGATCTTCGACTTCGCAACGATCTTGACGGGAGCATTCATCGGCATGCCTCCGGATGCGCCCGGCCAGGCACAGCTTCGCTGTTAACGGCCACATTCATGGTTTGTTCGATCCGGTGGTGATTTTTGAATCGCCAGCGCTCAGCCGATAGGGAGAGGCAGTGCGCGAAGGTTGCCGAGCCCGTTCCTTGCCCTTGCCTCTGCAACGTCCGTGCGGACGCTTGATCACCGTCGTCGCCCAGGCCATCTGACACGCTCGTCAAGAGATCCTTGACCATGAAACGCGCGACCCCACACCCGTCCGATTGACCCCGGCGCCCCCCGCGGCGTGCCGAGCCTCCGCGCCTGCGAAGGCTGACGTGCCCCAGCTTCTCTTCACTTTCGACGGCCCCAGCGGCCCCGCCGACTTGCCCCGGAGAGGCCTTCGCACGTGCCTGAAACTTGCGGGTGCGCTGTGCCCACCGAGCAAGTTGGATGGAAACCAAAGTTTGATGTGAGGGGGTCCGGGGCGCCCGATCAGGGCACAACAGCCGAGCTCGGCAAGGACCGAACACGAAGCCCTACTAGTGTCTTGCCACTTTGTGAGGAAAGCTCCTCGCAGGAGTCAAGTCCGCGTTTACCCTGACGTCGATTTCGACTTTGTTTTTGGTCGCCGTTTGACGACGAATCGTCGGGACGTACCATCGACTATCGGAAGGGGTCAGGCCGGTTCGCGGAGTGTTCCGCGGGCAAGAGCCACCAAAGCCCCGCCAGCACTGGACCAACACATCCGGTGAACCTCGACAGCACCACGCGCGACCGGGCCCAGGCCCCAAACCCACGATGAGGAAAGACCCTCTTGGACCTCCTCGCCAGTGACGCTGCGGACCTGCCGCAGGTCGAACCGCCGTCGGATCTCGACGGCGCCGGCGTCCTAGATCGACTGATCGCGTCCTATGGCGCGGAGCCGGTCCGGACGCGCGCGCCCGCCGTCCAGCGCCCCGCCGGCGAGTTCTTCTTCGACCCCATGGGCCCTAACCTCGTGGTGCAGGGCTGGAGCGTGTTCCCGCAGACCCGCGGGGAGCGTCGCGGCCCGGCGCTCATCGACGGCCGCGGCCTCGCGTGGAAGCCGTTCGCCGAGCGTCTGCCGACCGACCGCGACGTCCGGTGGTGGGCCATCCAGGCACCCTCGCACAACGTCGCCGCGATCATGGGCCGGGCCTCCGGCGGCGCGTTCGCTCTCGACATCGACGTGACGGACGCCGGGCTGAACGCCGCGGTCCAGGACCTCGCCGACGAGATTTTTGGCGTCACCGACTTCCGGCGCTATGGCAGCCACCCCAAGGTCGCGCTGCTCTACCGCCAGGCGTGGCCCGAGGACGACGACGGCAACGCGGACCTGATCCCCAACCGGTCGTGGCGGTTCGTCGACGGCGAGCCCGACGAGGACGGCAGGCCGCGGCAGTACGGCGGCGTCGAGATCCTGGCCCGCGGCAAGCCGATCACGTTCTACGGCAACCACCACAAGACGGGGCGGTACTTCTCGTGGGCGGGGCTGCACCCCCTGTACCATGGCCCCGAGGCCCTGCCGCTCGTGACCCGCGTGCAGGTCGAGCGATTCGTCGAGGCGGTCCAGAAGCTCCGCCCGTTCCACCGCGGCGGCGCCAACCCGGTCGACACCCGGTGGACGTTCGACCCCGAGGCCGGCCTGCACGCGCCCCGGGCGATGGTCTCGCGACGATTGGGCCACGGACGCCGACGGCCGGGTCGTGGACGGCCGCGAGGCCTTCCTGTTCCGCCTGTGCTCCACCATCGTCTGCCGGAACGAGGCCGCCGTGCGTGGCGGCCGCCAGGGCATGGGTTCGCTCTGCGCGCTAGCCGAAGAGCGTTTCCGGGCCCTGGCAGAGGTCTCGGGCCGCTGGGCCGACGACGGCGAGCTCAAGGGCGAGATTGCGGACAAGATGGTCCGCCTCGTCCGCGAGGCCATTTCGGAAGCGGACGCCGGCAAGCACGCGTTCCAGGCCCCCGTCACCCTCGATCCCGAGACGGGGATCTCGACGTTCGCCGAGGCCCGCCACGAGGCCGTCGTCGCCGTCGAGGCGAAGAAGGCCGACGACCTGTCGTGGGCCAACGAGGCCGTGCGCCGGGCCATCACCGACCTGGGGGCGAAGCGCCTGCCGCCGATGAAGGTGGTCCCTGCGACGCCGGCGTCCGCCGCGGCCGCCGCGATGATGCCCCGGCAGGACCGGTTCGCCGCCGGGCGCAAGGCGGCCGAGGCCGTGGCGGCCGCCGCCGACGAGGCCTTCGCCTTCGCCTACCGAACCATCCGCGCCGGCGGCTGGCGCCCCCCGGCCGACGACCCGAAGGCCAGGATGCCCATCCACGGCATCGTCGCCCCGACCGGCGCCGGCAAGACCAGGGCGGTGATCAGGTCCAAGATCCGGGCCCGCGCCGCCAACCCCGAGGTCCGGATCAACACGGCGATCCTCGTGCCCACCCACGCCAACGCGGCGGAGATCGCCGACGCCGTCGGGGTCCACGAGCGCGAGCTCGGCGAGGCCGTCGCCGAGGCGAAGGCGGCGGGCATGAACGTGTTGCATTTCAAGGGGCGCATCGCCGCCGGCTGCAAGTTCGGCGGCCAGATGGAGCGCCTGTATGGCGCCGGACTGCCGGGCAACCGCCTGTGCCGGACCAACGACAAGGACCGGTTCACGAAGGAGCGCGAGGAGAAGCTCTGCCATTTCTACGACGAGTGCCCCCACCGCCTGATGCTGGAAGAGCTCAAGTCCGGGACGGTCGACCTGACGCTCATGCCGCACGCCTACCTGACCGGTCCGATGGCCAAGGAAGTCGCGGACAACGTGCACCACGCCGTCGTCGACGAGACGCACTGGCGGGCGGTCTCGGGCACGAAGACGTTCCCCATCCAGGTCCTGGAACAGGCGCGGTCGCTGCCCCGGCTGACGAAGGAGGAGCGAGCCGAGGGCGTCGATGCCCAGGAGTTCGTCATGCTTCGCGACGAGGCGGTGCGCGTCCTGCTGCGGGCGCGCGACGCCAGCGTCGACCCGGCCCGAGCGTTCCTGGCGCTCAGCCGCCGCAAGGGCCCCGACTGGGACCACCGCGGCGGCGACCTGATCGGGGCCGCCGCGCGCTGCGTCGATGCCTCCCGGGACGCCGGCAGCAAGGTCCACCCGAACATGCAGGACGTCGAGGTCGACGTCGCGGTCGACATCGCCCAGGCCAAGCACGCCGACGGCGAGGGCGCCCTGTGGAAGCTCGTCCGCGACCGGTACGAGGACCTGGTCAAGGACATGGAGGAGGCCGCGGCCCACGCGGCGCTGGCGTCCACCGGCGTCGACGTCCCGGCGCCCGAGCCCCGCGTGCTTTCCCAGCGCGACACCCGGATCCAGTTCGGCGTCATGGTCGACGAGGAGACCCACCAGCAGGTCGACAGCGTCCGCGTCAGCTACTGGAAGAAGCGGAACTTCGTGGGGCTGCCGACCCTCCTGATCGACGCCTCGATGTCGGAGAGGATCACGGAGCACGCCTGGCCGGGGCGCCAGCCGGTGATCACCCGGATCGACGCCCCGGTGCACGCCCGGACGATCCTGGTGGCCGACGGGACCGGTTCCGACGGCGCCGTGCTGCCCGGCAAGGGCAAGTCCGGCAAGGGCAAGCTCCAGGCGGCCGCCCGGGCCGAGCTCCTGCTCGCCCTGCGCACCAGGGTCGCCGGCATCTACGCCAACGGCGGCGTGCTGGAGAGCTACACCAAGGCGGTCCGGGCCTTTGTCGAGGGCTCGCAGGCCGCGGCCCCGAACGTGGACGTGCTCCACCAGGGGAACACGCGCGGGTACAACTTTGCCGAGAGCCACTCGGCCCTGCTGTCGTACGGCCGGCTCGAATACCCCATCCAGGCGGTGGACGCCTACAAGGCCCTGTTCACGTTCAACGACGCGGACCAGGAGCCGGCCTGGGACGCCCTGGGCACCGGGTTGGACAAGTCCGGCAAGCCCATCCAGGCGCCGCAGGGAGAGCGCACGATCACGATGCGCGACGGCAGCCAGCGGGTCTACTCGGACATGATGTTCCCCGAGGGCTCATGGGCCAGGGAGGTGCAGGAGCAGCTCCGCGAGGAGGAGCTGCGCCAGACCCTGGGGCGGCTGCGGCCGGTCTACAGGATCGACAGCGACGCGGTCTGGGTCAATGTCGGCCGGTGCGTCCCGGCAGGCATCGTGGTCGGCGAGATCGTCTCGCTGGTCGACCTCGTCCGCCCCGGCAAGGTGGACCATATCTTCGAGGCCGCGCGCCGGTCGCACGGGGTGCTGTCGCCCCAGGGCGCGCGCACGCTGCAGCCCGACCTGGCGCTGTACCGCGTCGGCCAGACGTCGCCGCTCAAGCGCCTCGTGCCGCGCGAGACCGAGGGCCTGGTCAAGGTCCGCTGGTCGATCCAGGGCACGGCCGAGCCGGTCGAGCGCCTCATGCTCAACTACGTCGAAGACCTGGAAGAGGCGGTCTACGAGTTCTGCCGGCAGGCCGGCTGGCGCATGGTCCCGGGCTCGTTCGAGGTCGTCGGCCAGCGCCCGTCCCGGATCGCCATCGGCCACAAGCGCCCCGACCGCCAGGACATCGAGCGCGCCGGGCTGACGATGGGTCAGGCCGACGACATCGTCGAGGAACGCGGCGTCGAGGGCCTGAGGCTGTACGTCATGCAGCTCGACCGCGAGCGCGAGGAGGCACGGCGCGCCCGTGCCCTGAAGCGGGTCACTAGGGAGCTCGGGCGCGCGCCCCAGGGCGCCGACTGGCAGGGCCTGCCCATGCTGCCCGACGTGCCCCGGGCCATGGCCAAGGGCAGCCTCACGACCCGCATGCTGGTCGACGCGGGCGAGTGGGTCGACGGCGGCGGGGACGAGGACTAGGCGGCCGCCCCGGCCGGGACGCGGGGCTTCAGGCGCAGCTTGCGGATCCCGGTCCGGGGCTTGGCCTCCGGCCGCGCCTCGCGCAGGGACACCGTGAGCGCCAGGTGGGTGAACACCTGCTCGTACCCGGCGAGCCGGATCCACTCGACGTGGAGGTTGACGCCGGCGGCCGCCAGGTCGGCCTTGGCCGGGGCCAGCGCCAGCCGGTCGAGGTCGGCCTTGCGGCGCAGCGCATCGACGCCGATCAGGAGCCCGGCGTCGGGCACCGGCACGCGGATCTGCGCGCGCCCCGACCCGACGAATCGCTTGCTCCATCCAGATCGCAGCGGGACCTGCCCGGAGAGCCACGCCAGGACCCGCAGGTACAGCAGGGGCGAGTACCGCGACCGCATGCGCCCGACGGCCGCCAGGTCGAACTCGACGGGCTTGGTCGGCGGCAGGGCGCCGGTGTCGTTGGCGACGTGGGCCTCGGCGACGAGGCGCGCCGGCAGCCACAGCGCGGCGGTCTCGCTGGTGCGCTCGGGCTCGCGCTGGAGCGTGCCCCGGCGCTCCGGCAGGCCCGGGCCGGGCGACATGACGGCCACGGTCTCCCACCCGAGCATCGCCGGCACGACGGTGTCCGCGAGGCCCATGAGGCGCACCTGCGTGCCCTGCAGGCGACCGACCATGGGACGGAGCAGGGCCATGCGGCGCACGCCCACCAGGCCCATCAGGGACCGCACGGGGACGTCCGCCGCGGCCTGCTGGCGGGTCATGAGCATGTCGACCGGGTTCGCCAGTCCCTCGGCGACGGGGTTGGCCGCGACGGCCCTAGACACGCCCGCCAGCCACACGGCGAGGTCGCTCGCGGTGGCGTCGCCGGCGACGATGACGGCGCCCGTGGCGAGGCAGCGCGAGACGGTGGCGGGGGCGGTCGGCGTGGTCATGGCGACTCCTGTCGCTGTCATGTTACGCCCGGCCCGGCGAGGCGCAAGAGAATGCGCGCTATGTCACCCGCGTATCACAAAACCGGACGGTGCTAAGTTATTCAAGTTATTCATTTAAATGCGATCCGACGCGATCTCGATAAAGAGCTAAAGATATATAGGCTTTCTTGAAGCCCTCCGGGCTCCAGGATCCCTGCTCCCGGCGGGGTCGGGAGACCTGCCTGCCTCCGGCTCCGGGGCGAGCCTGTGGCCTCCGACTCGGGGCGGTGGGTAGGTCGGTGGTGGTGGGTCTGAGGACCTGCGTAGCCAACCTGGAGACAGGCCCAGTCCTGACCCTGCCGGTGTCAGCCTACGGCCCTGCCAAGGTTCCAGGGTCGCCGTGCCGGGTCGGCGTTGTGCCTTGCCAGGCCGGCAGGCACGCTCGCGGGCGAGGAGAGACATGCCATGGCCCAGCACCGCCTGACCCTTCGCCAAGTGCGCGCCAACGCCGCCATCCGGTCGGCCCGCGCCCGCAGCCGCCGTGCCGCGCTGCAGCGCCCCGAGGGGCGTGACGTCGCGCTCGCGTTGGGCGACGCTGTCGCCGAGGTCCTCGTCCGACGCGGCGTCGTCACCCCCGCCGGCCGCGTCGCCGGCGTCGCCGCGCTCCAGGCCCATCCCGACCTCGCCGCCATCGTGTCGGCCGCCACGGAGGCGCTCGCCGCCCGGTTCGCGCCGGGCGAGGTGGCCGCGGTCTTGCAGGCCCGGCTTGCCGCTTGACGCCGTCGGGGACTCTTGCGGCCGAATCGGTCGCGACCTACAATGGCAGCATCCTCCGTGGGGTTCGCGCCCCATGGTGTTGTCACCCGAGCGTGCCCACAGGCCGCTCGGGTTTTTTTCTGTCTGACGAGGCGCCCATGGCCGGCCTGAACGTCAACCTCGACCTCGCCTCCAAGGTCAACGCCATCGCAGAGGGTTGGACCGAGTTCACCGAGCGCGACTTCGCCCGCGCGCTCCAGTTCAGCCTCACCGGCGTGGGCATCGACGCGGTCAACCGCTGGCGCCGCGCCGCGCCGGGCGTCATGGACCACCCGACGCCGTGGATCCTCAACGGCGTCCGCTACGACGTCGACAAGTCGCGCCTCGCGTCCATCCAGACCGTCGACCAGGCCGTCGCCGTCGTGCGCGTCCTGCCCGACCGGTCGGCCGTCATGAAGTACGGCTTCGGCGAGGGTCACAGGCCCGCCGGCGGCGTCGGCATCGAGGGCTGGTTCGAAAATCTGTCCCAGATCTACCTACCCGTGCAGTCGGGCCTGGAGAGGGGCGCCGGCATCCGCCCCAACGCGTTCGGGAACTACAGCGGCCGCCGGGTTAAGGCGCTCGCGCAGCAGTTCGCCGCCGGCTACCAGCGCAACGTCACCGCCTCGTCGAAGTGGCGCCCATCCCAGATGCAGACCTACGTCCACGGCGCTATGGTCCAGGTCGTCTCGAGGACGAACAGCGCGCTGTGGCGGGCGTTCGCTGACGGGATCCCGCCGGGCGTGGCGCCGGGGGCGGACCCGCGCTGGGGCCGCGTCAGCGTGGAGGCGACGAACGACATCCGGTTCCACCACGCCGGGCCGATGCTGGACGGCGCGATCCTGGGCGGCGGGGTCGTCACGTAGAACACGTATCTCCAGGCGGCGCGCCGGGAGCCGGGTCTACGCCTCGGGCGTGCGGGCGGTGAACGTGCAGGTCTACGTCAACGGGACGCTCGTCGCGACGTCGGCCACCGTCGGCGCCGGCAACGCCATCCAGACCGCCACGTGGACGGGCCTCTCCGGCGGCTAGCTCCTCAAGCCCGGGGACGTCGTGACCGCGAAGCTCCAGTACGCCGTCAAGGACACGGTCGGCGTGACCACCGGCAGCGCGACCGACGCGGTGGTCGTGGCGCTGGTCCTGGTCTGATCGGATCCGCGTTACCCGCCCCGGCGGAGGCGTGTCGGCGTTCTTCCGACGAGCGTTCTTCTTTATAGAAGTAACGGGGGCACTGATTCACAGCTTCAGGATGTCCTGCGTGTCGGCGTCACGGTGGTTATCCCCAGGGAGGCCAGGGATCCGGTAACCGTGATCGAGGTCCCAGCTGGACGAGGAGTCCGAGCTCTGGATCTATATGCGGGCAGACGTCGGGAGACCTTCATGAACATCGAGCGCGACATCAAGGCCTGCGAGACCGGGCTCACCGCGATCCTGTTCGAGGCTCACCTTCAGGGCCAGGCCCGGCAGTCCGCCCTTCGGCAGGCGAGCTCGGACAACGCGGTTGCGTCGGTCGACCGCCTGGGCCGCGAGCTCCTCGCCAGCCGCCGCCGGGAGGCCGCGCTGGCTCGCCGCGTCGCGGAGCTTGAGGCCAGCCTGCGGAGCGAGCGTGCCCGGCCCCGGGCTGCGGACTGGGGCACCGGCTACGCCCGGCGCGCCTGAGAAATCGTACGCGGCACGCATTTTCCCCATTGCGCCTTTCCCTGTGCGTCCGAATCGGGACGCAGAGAGACCACCGTGGGGCGCACGTAGCCCGACGTCGGGCGCACAGAAGTCAAAGAGAAAGGGCCCCGGATCACTCCGGGGCCCTCTTTCATTCGGCGTCCTGGCGTTCGTCGCGGCGTTCCCGCCGCCTTCGTTCAGCGAAAGGGCACCGGGCGGGGCCCGGCCTCCGACATCGCGTGCGCGTGGAGGTCGTCGAGGAACTCGTCGACGGACGATGCCGCGCGGTCGGCGCCGGCGTCGCGGGCGAGCCGGGCGATCTCGCGCTCCCTCTTGGCTTCCGCCTCCACCCTGGCCTCCGGCAGGCGGTAGCAGGGGGCGAGGTTTACGAGGAGATCGCGCTCCGACTTGGCGCGCAGGTGCTGGTCGAGGCGCTGAATGGGGCACGCGGCGACGCGGTAGAGCTCGTCGTCCGTCAGGGCTTCGAGCCACATCCGCACGTGCTCCGGCAGCGTCGCGAGGTCCAGGGCCTCGTACCGGTGGGCATTCCAGGCGAAGTGGCGGACGTGGTCCTGAAGGGCGGCCGCCTCCGGGTACTGGACCCTCAGCACCTCCTCGAACCCTTCCGGGTTCTCATGCTTCATCTGGGCGATGTGGGCGTCCGCGAAGGCGGAGAGGCGGGCCTCATCGGTGGTCTCGGCGCCGGCGGCATCGAGGTAGGCGTCCGCCTGCGCCTCCGCCGCGGAGACGGCCGGCTGGGGCGAGACGAGGCGGCTGACTAATCGGACGGCGCCCGTCGCGGCGTCGACGACGGCCTCCGTGACCATGATGGCGGGCGCGGCGGCGATGCGGGCGACCCGGCCGGCGGCGCGGAGGGCCTTGGAGGCGGCAGAGAGGGCAGCCTTGAGAACGGACCTGAGAGACATCTTGGAACCCCTTCCTTGTCGGTGTTTCGACGTCCTGATCGTCCCCCTGGGCGTAGCAAGCGACAACGAGGGGGTGGGCGGGCCGGCGTGGCGTGACGCCGGCACGGGTCGGCGTCATGGGGCCGGGGCGCCGTGCTCCGCGTCCCAGGCGGCCACCTCCTCGGGGCGGGCCTGCCGCCAGAAGTGCCGCGTGCTCGCCGAATGGGTCACGACGCGGCCGCCGGCGGCGGTGCGGGTGAACCCGACTTCCGCCGGGCCCTTCCACTCGCGCTCGCGGTACGAGTAGGCGTCGGTGGCCGCCCGGCGCGTCGCGATGCCGGCGGGATCCACGATGTCCATAACCTCCGTCTCGCGCAGCGGGACGAGGCGGCCGTCGCGCATGACGGCGAACCGCGGGCACCCTTGCGACCCGTCCTCGATGACCGCGTAGACACCGCCCTCGACGGGCTCCGGGTACATCACGCTCTCGTCGTACGCGGCCGTCCAGGCCCCGCCGCCGGGCGCCCGGCACACGCCCGTCACGCGGTGCAGCAGCTCCAGCTCGTCGATCCCGTAGTCCCTCATCCGATCCTCCTCCGTGCCGTTCGCACATTGGGAACGTAGCACTCGCGTCACCGCGCGCAAGTGTTCGAAGGATTGGATGGTGAATTCATGAGTGCAGCGATTTGCACCCAGACCCCCACTTAGTGGGTGCAAATCGCTGCAGCGTCCCTTCCTTCCTGCCGTCAACTTTGGCTGTCCTGGCGTCAACTTTCGATTTTGCTTGTGGTTTGGAACGGGAGTGCTTGAATTCGGTTCGCGAATTGGGAGCGCCAGATTCGGCGGAGGGGACATGAGCTGGCACCCGGACGAGGCCTATGACGACGCCGCGCTGCAGCGTGAGGAGGCCGCTGAGGTCCTCACGCCCGAGGCCGTGATCACCCGCCTCAAGCTCGCCGTTACGGACGCCGGCAGCCAGGCCGAGTTCGCTCGCCGCGCCGGCACGTCGAGGTCGCGTGTCTGCGAGGTCCTCTCAGGCCGCCGCCCGCCGGGGGACGCCATCCTCGCAGCCCTCGGCGCCCGCCGGGCCATCGTCGGGAGGCAGGCATGAGGCTGACCGAGAGGCAAGCGCGCATCCGCCTCGCAGCCGCGGTTGCCGCCGCCGGCGGGCAAGCGGCCTTCGCGCAGTCCATCGGGCTGCCGGTCGGGACGCGCAGCCACGCCACCGCGGTCAGCCGGTCGGTCCGCGGCCCGCAGCGGATCTCGGCCCGGATCCTCGCCGCCATCGGCCTGCACCGGGACGAAGCCGGCGAGATCCACACCATCGAGCGGGCCGCGAACACAGCCGCCTGAGCGGCCGTCGGGTCCAACTCCCGGCACTCACCCAGAACGACAACCGACACCCAGCAGGGAAATCAGATGGACGCGGACATCGAACGGTATCTCGTCGAGATGGCGAGAAAGGCGGTCGCCCCCTGCACCCCGCCGACGAGCTCGCCGCGCTGGAGACCCGCGTCGCGAAGCTCCGGCGCTGATAGCCGCCGACCGCGAAGTCCGCGTTGGCAGCACCCACCACGCGACCGTCGAGCGCGTCGACGACCGCGACCACGTCATCATCGAGCCGCTCCCTGACCTGACGGAGGTCCTCGGCCGGCTCGTCGGCCCGCTCGTCGTCCTGGACACGGAGACGACCGGCCTGCACCGCCACAACGGGGACCGCCTCATCAGCCTCGCGGTCCTCCCGCTGGACCGCGACCGCGGGCCCGGGGAGGAGCGGGTGACGTTCGCCGCGTACCGGCTGACCGTGAACCCCGGCCGCCCGTCGAGCCCCCAGGCCCTGGCGGTCCACGGGCTGACTGAGGCCGAGCTCGCGACCAAGCCGGCGTTATCCCGCGCGATGGCGAGCCAGGTCGTGCGGTTCATCGGCGGCAGCACGGTGGTCGCCCACAACACTCCGTTCGACGCCGGCTTCGTCCAGTCGGAATGCGAGCGCCTCGGCATGGGCTGGCGGCCCGACGAGGGGCAGGTCGCCGACACCCGGCTGCTCTGCAAGCTCCTCTGGCCGGGGGAGCCGGGCAGCCTCGACGCCCTGGCCACGCGCCTCGGCGTCGACCGCGGCGACCGTGACGCCGGCCACGACGCGCTGGCCGACGCCCGCCTGCTCGCTCGGTGCCTGCCCGGGCTGGTGGAGGCCCTCGTCCGCCACATCCACGGTAAGGCCGCGGCGTGAGCTTCCGGGACGCCATCGTCACCGACACGCACGGCGCGGCCGCCCTGCTGGGCTGGCCCGTCTCGCGTGTCGAGGCCGAGCTCCGGGCAGGCAAGCTCCCCGGGCGACAGGTCAGCGGCAAGGCGGCCCGCATGTTCCTCGGCGAGGCCATGCGTCTGCAGACCGCCATCGAGATCGGCGGCGCCGGCGGCCGCCACATGCGCGAGTTCCCGGTCCCCGGGAGCCCCACGACGAAGGCCTACCGCTGGGCCGTCGTGCTGCCCGGCGAGGGCTCCTACGAGCTCGACTGCCTCCGTGCCGGCCCCGAGGGCGAGCACCTGATCGACCGCGACGACTACGCCCCCGAAGAGGACCTATGAACACCGCCGCCGCCCTGCTCGCCGGCCTCGACACGCTCGACGGCGCGGACCTGAAGACCCGGTTCGCCGACGCCCGGCGGGCCGCCCTGGCCGCCGGCGCCAACGCCGAGGTCGAGGCAGCGATGGCCGCGCTCCAGGCCGCTACGCGCGCCGGCATCGAGGGGATGGCCGCCGCCGTCGCCGCGGCGCTGAATGCTCAGCCCCTGCCGGTCCCGCCCCCGATCAGGTGCCCGACGCCGGCGGACTTCGCGGCTGCCGCGCGGGCCGGGGCCGCCCGCAACGCCGCCCGGGCCGCGTCCCCGATGCGCCCCATCCCGGCGCCCGTGCGCCCCGCGGAGGAGCCCGTGGCCGACGCCGGCGTCCCCAAGGTCGAGGCGGCCGCTCCCCCGCCGCCCGTCCCGGCGCCCCGGCCCCGCGGGCTGGCGAACCTGCGCCGCGCCCCCTTCGAGAACGCCCCGCCAAAGCCGGAGGCCTCGACGCCGGCGGCGGCCGCACCGGCCGTCACGCATCCCGTGCCGCCGATCCGGAAGCCGAGGGTCAGCGAGGCGAGCCTGGATCAGGACAAGCTGAGGGCGCTCCGGGCGAAGTACCGGAACCCCCGCCTCCTGCCGTTCATCCGGCCGAACGGCGAGCCCGACTGGTCGCTCCCTGCCTGGGATCCCCAGGACGACGAGATCCCCTGCTGACGAATCCCCCCGGCGCCGGGGGAGTGGCGCTGCAATCCCCGCAGCAGCCCGAAACGAAGGGACCATCCGAATGGGTATCGCCGTCACCGCCTACAAGATCATCACCGAGGCCCTGGAAGAGGCGCACGAGCTCGGCAGCACGCCCGCGCTCAAGGCGCGCTTCAACCTCAACAACGCCCGGGCCGCGCTCCTCACCGGCCCCGACCTAGCCGGCTACGAGGTCGTCCGGAAGACGAAGCCCAAGCCGTTCATCGGTGGCCTGCAGCCCGTGGTGTTCGAGTCATGGAGCGAGTTGCTCAAGGCAGTCGAGTGCCCCCTGGCGCCCGAGGATTTCACCGGCAAGCTGGAGCCGGGGAAGGCTGAGGTGGGGCAGGAGAGCCCCGCCGACCTCGCCCGCCGCGTCGACCCGGCATGGTGCTACCGGAACGACGCCGCGTACCGGGCCCGCCACGACTAGGCGGTCCGCGACTGCATGGAGGCCAGCCAACTGACGTACGCGGCCGCCGAGGTCATCGGGCACGCGGCCGTCAGCGAGCTCCTCAACTCGGCCGAGCCGCCCGCCGGGGAGGAGCCGGAGCAGCCGACCGTCCATCCCGTCACCGGGGCCCTGCGTGAGAAGCTCGCCGAGGCATTCCCGGGCGTGACGGCGACAGTGCACACCCGTCGCCCGTTCACCGACGAGGACACCCCTGCGGTCACGGTGCAGCCGTGCCCCTGGATCCTGACGGCTGTCCTGCCCGGGCAGACGAAGGTCTCGGAAGGGAATGGAGTCTGAGATTACAAGGTCTCGACGTCCGCCACGGCGGTCATGTTGAACACGTTCTCCGGCGTCGAGCGGGAGATCCACGTCGACGCTTCCAGCCCCTGTGACAGGGACCTGGAGCGGATCCGCGACGCGGTCGAGCAGGCTGTCAGGTACGCGATTGAGAGGGCGCGCACGGCGGCGGCCGCCTTCATCAAGGCCCTGTCCCCGGCCCCTGCTACTGCCACCGAGGAGGCCGCCTGAATGCGCGCACTCCTCGTCCTCATGTGCGGCACCGTCGGCGGGACGATGATCACCGCCGCCGGCATCGTGACGGTGCTGTTCGCGTGCATGGGCCACGCCGGCGACCTGGGCCGGTCGGCCATAACCCTGGCCTGCTGGACCCTCGGGTTCGGGTTCGCCTTCCTCGTGGTCTCGCTCGTCGGCGTCGCGACCGGCGTGCTGGAGCCCACCGCCCCGGCCGCCAAGGAGGCCTCCGATGTGTGAGCGCTCCAACATCAGCGAGCACGCGTTCGACGGGGCCGCGGCGTGGGCCGCCTTGCCCGCGCACGTCGAGGCCCGCACCGGGGCCTTCGCGCTGGAATGCGGGGTCGCCATGGGCATCATGGCTCACGCCGGGGTCCCGCCCTGCGCGCGGCAGAACAGGCCTTCGACTTCTCCAGCCAGCTCCTGCAGGAGGCCGTCCTCGGCTACGACGGCGTCTCCGACCGCGATTGGTTGAACGACCACCTCGCCGCTGACGGCGGCACGTTCTCCGTCCCGTCCTGTGTCGGCATGGTCTGCCGGCAGTGCCGGTGCAGTCACAACGACCCCTGCGAGGAGGGCTGCGGCTGGCTCGCCGACGGCCTCCGCACCGCCTGCGCCGCCCCGGAGCCTGACGCCGGCGTCGAGGCGGCCGCCCCGCTCCAGCCCGGCGACGTCGTCGTGAACGGCGTCGTCCGGCACGAGCCCAAGCTGCCCGAGGAGGAGGCCCGCGCGGTCGTGAAGGGCGCCTGCCGGGCGGTGGGGGCATCCGAGCTGGCGGAGGTGCAGCCCATGCGCAGCGACCTGCGCCGGCTGGCGGCAGCTATCGACGGCATGCACGCGGAGATCGAGGAGGAGGCACCCTGATGGCCTTCGCCCGCATGGCGGACGCGGAGGCCCTGGCGTTCTACCGGGGCCTCGACCGGAGACTCGATGACCGGGAGGTGGCGCAGGAGCTCTGGCAGTACGCATGCCAGCACGCCTACGAGGGACTCGACGTCGGCGACCGGGAGTACGTGCGGGCGCTGGCGTTCGAGAAGGGCACCGGCATCGGATCCACCTACTACTACAATCGGACCGCCGGGCTCCGGATCATGTCGGGCGGGTGCTGGAACGAGGGTCCGTTCGTCCCGCGGTTCGAGCGCCTGCGCGGCCGCGCCGCGGTCCTATGGGCGGCCTACAATACCCTCTACATGAAGGCCGACCAGGGGCGCGTGTCGGTCTGCAAGTGGCTGCAGATGGGCCACGGATGGCAGCGGCACTGGCGCTGGCGTTACCATGACGCAGTGGAGAAATCGGCTCTGTCAGGCCTGGAACGGTGGCTCGGCCGCCCGATCCGCCGGGTCGACTGCGGTTATGAGGACAGGCACCAGTTCGTCTGGAAGGACAGCGTCGGCCTGGCCCCCGGACTGGCTTCCTGTCGGTCATCGTGCCCCGCGGGCTGCACCGACCGCCGCCGGCGTCGGAGATCTTCCCGGTGTCCGCGACCGCGCCCCGGGATGCAGGCGACGGGGTCTGGCTGGCCGAGGGGTCATGGCTCACGAAGAAGACCTACGACCGGCCGGCGGCTCTCGGCTGGCTCGCCTGGTCCTACGCCCCCGGTCGCCCCGGGGAGGTCGAGGTCCTCGTCCGCGGCGCGACGGCGGCCGCCGCCGTAGACCGGTTCTGGCAGGCATACGACGCGGCGCGGGGCACGTTCGCCGGCCGCCGCGTGACGCCGGCGGACCGGGAGCTCGCGTGGGAGCCGCCGACGGTCGAGTTCGCCGACATCGAGGGCGAGGACCTCGACGCGCTGGCGGACCTGTGCGCGGGTCTCTGACGGCGCCCAGGGTTACCGGGAGCTGAGTCCGACCGCGAGGATTCTGCCTGTCCCAGAATGAATCATCGTAACCCGGCGCTGCTATGGTTCAGTCAGTCCCCAGGACGGCGAACACCGGCAGGCGGAGGTAGCGTCCCGCCAGCATCGTCAACCCCACCCGACGCTGATGCAGGGCGCCTGTGCCCTGTCGTTCGTTGGGGGCGTGTCGTGCCACGTAAGAAGGGTGAGAAGGAGCTCAAGAAGGTCCGGAAGGTCAGGCTGACGGAGGGCCAGAAGCTCTTCGACAGACGGCCCGACTTCCTCGATCCCACCGGGGCGATCCGGAAGAGGGTGAGGCGGAGGCTGGGCGCCGAGAGCGCCCGGGCCAGGGTCGAGCGGGAGCGTGAGGCCAGGAGGCCGCGCGACGCCCGCTACCGGGAGAGGCTGCGGGCGAGGAAGCTTTGGGAACGGGAGAACCCCGGCATCCCGATGCCTCCGCCCCCGCCGCCACCCCCGCCTCCGACTGACCAGCTCAGGCTGTTCTGAGCTCCTCGGGCCTCGTGTCGCTGAGTGCCATCGCGTCTATGACGGCGCTCAGCGACACGGGCCTGTACCCCCAGACGTCGACGCCGACGTCGCATGACTGCGTCGTGCCGGGCAGCCGGCCGTGCGTGTGGCCGAACAGGTGCAGGCTGCCGCGGAAGGCACGAGCCCAGCTACGCAAGGGGTAGTGGCACAGCACGAGGTGCCGGCCCTCGACCGAGATTTCCCGGATCCCCTCGTGCTGCTCCGCCCAAGGCAGGCGCCGGCCCCGGCGGTCGTGGTTGCCCACGATCAGGATCTTGCGCCCGTTGAGCCTGCGGAACGCCCGTTCGATGGCGGCCGCGTCCCGGGACAGCGCGAAGTCGCCCAGGTGGTAGACGGTGTCGCCGGGCCGGACGGTCGCGTTCCAGGCCTCGGCCACGAGCTCGTCGTGCTCCGATGGAGGCGAAGGGACGCTTGCAGGCGTGCAGGATCCCGCCGTGGCCGAAGTGCGTGTCTGCCGTGAAGAAGATGGCCATCGAGGCCTCCATGGGTAGGAGGCCGGCGCGCGCGCTCAGGTCCTCCGGGATGTCGGGAAGGGCAGCGCGGCCGCGCGTTTCAGGGACATCCGGGGAGGCCTCGGTGGCGGGAGGAATCGTCACGATCGCAGCTCGCGCCGGGGCGGTCCAGCGCGCCCTCAAGACAGGGTGAACGAACCCCTGGCCGCGGTTGACCCCAGACGCTTGTTCACTATCTGTTCTTAGAGATGGAGGGCAGCATGCTGAGCTATGACGACGTCGCCACGGCCGCCGCCGGCGAGGAGCGCGACGCCCTGTGGAGGGCCCTGCCGAGGACATGATGGCCGAGGCTGCCGCCCGCCGGGACGGGCCGGATTTCGTGCGCGCGGAGCGGCCGGCGGACGTCGCGCGGGCGCTCGGCCGGGGACGCCGGAGGCCTCAGGCGAGCCGGCTGCGCTCGGCCTCGTAGGCGTCGAGCACCGCCTTCGTCCAGGCCTCCATGCCAGCGGCCTTCATCTCCAGCCGCTGGCCGTGCAGGTAGTGCCGTAGGGTGATCGCCTCCGCGAGCTCGCGCTCCTGGGCGTGCTCCCCGGGCGTCCGTTGCTTGCGGTGCCCGAGGATGGCCGAGGCGGACCCGCCCAGCCGCTCCATGTCCAGATAGGCCGACAGCGTGCGCCGGACGTCGTGCCGGACCCAGGGGCGGATCCGGTGCAGGGCGAACAGGTCGGCCTCGGGTCTCAGCGTCACGTTCCCGTCCCGGCCGGCCTTCGACTTGCCCTGCAGCCGGGCGGCCAGCTGCGTCAGGGCGTTGCCGGCGAGAGGCTGCCCGGCGACGGTCGAGGGGAACAGGAACTCGCTCCCCGGGGACGTGTCCCACCGTGCGATGGCGGCGGCGGCCGCCGGGGGGATGGGCAGGCCGTGCGGCACCTCCTCCCCGCCCGACTTCTTCATTTCCTCGCCCGACCACGACCACACGACCCAGCCGGGCGGGCCGCCCTCCCACGGCACGACGGAGGCGCGCCGGGTGCCGGTCAGGGCCGTGACGCGCTGGCCGGTGAGGACCGTCGCCCACAGGGCGCCAAGGACCGCGTCCGAGGTCCGCTTGCCGGTGCCGCCCAGGGCCCGGTGCCGCTCCGCCACGAAGAGCGTGCGGGCGAGCTCGTCGAGCCGCGGCGTGTGCTTGCGGGCCTTCGCCTGGTAGTCGACCCTGACCTTGTCCCGCCACCACGGGTATGTGCTGTGGCTGAACCCGGCGCGGTGCGAGTGCAGGCTCAGCGCCCAGTCCAAGGCGGCCTTGCAGGCCTCCACGGTGTCGGCGGCCGCGCTCTGCGTCCGCTCCTCCGCCACCCGGTCGCGCAGCGCCAGCAGGTCGTCGGGCCGGACGGCGGAGACGGGCGCCCGGGTCAGGCGCGGGTCGAGCGACCGGCGCAGGTGACCCTCGAATTGCCGGGCCCAGCGCGGCCGGAGCTGGGGCAGCTTGTGGGCCAGGAACTCCTCTACCAGGTCTTGCCACTGCCACGGGCCGCGGCGGCGCCGGTCCTCGTCCGACTGCGCCTCGACGCTCTCCGGGAACGCCGCGTCGACGGCATCCTCGACGCTCGCCCCTGTCTTCATCGCGTGCTCAAACACCCGCAGGTCCGGGCGGGGGTCGACCCCTCCCTTGAGATCGAGGCGCGCCCGCGTCGCCGCCTCGCGGGCGGCCGCCACCGTCACGTCCGCCCCGGCGCCGAGCCGGATGGTCGACGTCCGGGTCTTGAGCAGCCAGGTCACCGCCAGGGGCGTCGTACGCAGGATCAGCCCCGGGACGGCGACGTCGGCGTGGTCGATGCCACGGCCCGTCACCTTGCCGCCGTTAACGAGGGCCAGGGCCCGCTTGACGTCGGCGGCCGTCAGCCGCGACCGCTCGCGTGTGTAGGTCGACACTCAGCCTCCGTGGGCGCGATACCACCGCGATACCACACAGGCGGCACGCGCCGGGTCAACCCGCGTGGCTACGCAGGGAACCGGAATTCGTAGGCGTGGGAGGGGTTTGTGCAGCTGTGGTTAAGGGCGGCCGCGGCGCCTGGAGCGATTCGTGTCAGCTTCCCAAGCTGAATGTCGTCGGTTCGATCCCGATCGCCCGCTCCAGCATACCTTTCCGGTAGGATTACAGCCCGTCTGGTGCCGTCGGCTGCGAACGCCGGGGGACCTCCGTACCGCTCGGTTCAAGCGGCTTTGGGAGCGCCTGCCGGCGTCTGCGCGTAGGTGATCTTGTAGGCTGTCGGGAACGGCGTGCCGCCGTCCTCGACCGCGCCCTCCGCCCGCAGGCCATCCCGGAGAAGGATTCGGCGGACGATTTCCGGAATCATCGCTCCCGCCACGTAGCGGCCCAGGCATTCGTGATGCCCGAAACCGAAATGCAGGAATGCATGATCGGGCCGGGTCGAATCGAACCGCTCGGGATCGGGCACCCAGTCCGGGTCGAACATCGCCGACAGGCTCAAAGGCAGCACGACCTGGCCCTTCCGGATACGGGTCTCGCATGCGCCGTCGCGCCCGAGCACGTGATCGGCCTCGGCCTGACGGAACATGAAGGCGACGATCGGCGCGAAGCGCAGGGCTTCCCACACGTAGCCATCGAAGGTGGCGGGATTGGCGGCAGCCGCGCGCGCGGCCGCGTGAATGTCGGGGCGCCGGAGGATCTCCGCGAGGGCGTTCACCACCGCCTCCGCGGTCGTCTCGATCGCGCCGATGAGAAGGCCACCCACATTGATGACCACCCGGTCCATGCCGAAACCGCTCGCCGCCGGAAGATTCAGCCGGAGGAGCCGGATGAGGATATCGTCGGGTACGGGAGTGCCCGCCTTGAGGGCGGCGAGCCTTGACGGGATCAGTGACGCGAAAGCGGCGCGCATCTCCTCGCGGGCCCGTTGCGCGGCGCCCTGGACGGCCTCGGCATCGGGCCGACCGTCGAAGGGAAGATTGTTGAACTGATCCAGCTGGTTCGCGTAGGACCAGCGCAGCAGGTCGTCGTCCGGGGACGGGAAGCCGAAATAGCTCTGCACGATCCGCAAGGGGACCAGGCGCGAGATCGAGGCGACCACGTCGAGCGACCCGCCGCCCGCGTCGAGGGCGGCATCGGTGATCGCGCCGGACTGCTCGCGGATGGCCGGAAGATCCTCCCACGACAGCATGGCGCGCATCACCGCCTTGTCGCGATAATTCACGTCCGTGCCGTCGAGGGCCAGCATGAACTGGCCCATCTTGGGCTTGTAGAGCGCCACCGAGAAGACTGTCGGCAGGGACAGGATCTCCGCGATCTCCGCGCGGCGGGCGACAAGGACGACTTCGCCGCAGTCCAGCACCGGCCGTCGCTGACGCAACTGCGCGAAGAACGGCCGCGGTGCGCGTCGGATCCAGTCCCGGGCGAGCGGCCAGCGCTCGGCGACGGGCAGCGCTTCGAGTCTGTCGAGGCAGGGGGCATCATGGTCGGCTGGGCGCATGGACCTCTCCCAATCTGTTGCGATCCGGCCCGGACGGCCACGCGATGCGGCGCGGGCCGTCAGTTGAGCGAGATGTCCAGGCCTTCGCGCAGGCGCGCGACGAGTTCACCCTGCCGGTGCGTTTCCGTTTTGGCGAAGAGGGCGCGCAGCTGCGTGCGCACGGTCGAGATCGCGATGCCGCGCTCCCGGGCATGGTCATCGAGCGAGCGACCCGACGCGACCGCGTGGGCGAGGATCGCCTCGGCAGAGGTCAAGCCAAACAAGCTCTGAAGACGGACCGCACCATCCTGGCTCTTGTTGCCGCCGCTGCGGATCACGACGGCCAGTTCGGCCTTGACCCGCGTTCCCGTTCCGGACGGCCGCTTCGACAGCGGATGCAGCGACACGCGGAACGGGGTGCCGCTCTCGGCACAGGTGATCGCGATGTGTTCGGCCTGTGTGATCTTCACGTGGCCGGTCGCGGCCGCGAGGGCCTCGCTGGCCGCTTGCGCGATGCGCCGGGAGCACTGGCCGTCCCTGAGGGCGAGGCTGCCCCTGTCGAGGGACAGGCCGGTGCGTGACTTCGCGAGCTCCTCGGCGGCGCGGTTGGCGTGCGCGACCCGCAGGCGCGAATCGGTCAGGATCACGGCAGCGTCGAGGAGGTCGAGCGCGGCGGCGAGATCGGAGGAGCGCTCGGAGGCCTGGCGCATCAGGGCATAGAACTCGAAGGCCCGGCGCAGGTGCGGCACCAGCATCGCCAGGCGCCGCGCCTCAACGGATCGGAAAGGCCCCGCCTCCTCGTCGCGCATGGCGGCGAGCGTCGCCATGACGTCGGCCTCCTTGGCGAAGTAGCTCACGAGGCTGTGCTCAATGCCGAAGGGCCGCACGACCTCCTTGAAGAGAGCCGTCTCGCGGAACTGGACCGGGTCGACACCCTCCTCCGCCCGGATGACCTTGCCCTGGTTCGACAGGATGTAGGGCAGCCGGGGATCCTCCGTGGCGTGCCGGTAGAGGAACGTGCGGTACTGCGTGCGGTCGAAACCCGACACCGCCCACATCGGCTTGCGGCTCCCGTCGAGACTGAACACCGCGAGCTGGCCGACGCGCCCGCCGACGAAGTTCGTGAGATCTCCCAGGAGGGCCGACCATTCCTCAGGCTGGCCGACACGGTCGTAGATGGATCCGACCAGGTGCGAGTAGGCCTCAACGTCCTGCATCGTGGGGCTCCAAAGTTGGCAGCGGGCGTGCGTGCGCGACGTTTCCTTTTTCGATCAGCATCCATGGGGCATGATCGGCACCCGGTACTAGGTGATTTCCGTCATACGTCGATCAAAAATTCAGTTTCAACAGCGATTTAGACGTGTTCACGACTTACAAGGTCCGCATATACTCTAGAAGCTGCCGTCGCTGCGCATCATCGAGCCGGTCCGTCCCATACGCGGGCCCCTCGTGCCCACGGTTCGAGTTCCCCGGTAAACGTCGTGTCGAACAGGAACGGGCCGACATCCGAGCGGAAGCCGAGGCGGGCCTCGTCCACTTCCCGGCTTCCGACATGGAAGGTTTTGGAACGTTGTTCCGAGGGGAGCAGAAGTTCGTACAGGTTCGGCACCGAGCCGTTGTGCAGGAACGGTCCCGTCGCCCAGATCCCGTCGAGCGGGCGCGCCTTGTAGGCGAGGAGATCGCGGTCCTTGCGCCTGTCGAGGAAATCAGCAACCGCGCCTTTACCGCCGGCTGTCGAGACGTCGTTGAGAAGAGGGTTGCCGGACTTGATCGTGGAGGCACCCCGCTTGAGTAAGCGGTTGATGACAACGCCCTGATCGGCGCGGATCCGGGTCAGATCCGGAGCCTTATCGATCGGCGCCAGGATCGCGCCGGCGACGATCGCGGCGACAAGGTCGAGGCTGCGCGTTTCGGCGGGTAGCGGCGGCGTGGTCGCCAGAAACGGCATGCGGACACCCTCAAGAATGCCGGTCTTGGCCCGCCGGTTCGCGGCATTCTCCGCCATCTTCGGATCGGTGCCGATTTCGGCGAGCGGCGTCATAATTACGGTTTGAGCGCGGTTGGACCCCTTCGCGGCAATCGCATGGCAGGACAGGCAGAGCCGATCGTAAAGGGTCTTGCCGGCGACGGCGTCGCGTTTCTGGGCCTCGGTGCGCGGCGCGATCCGGTCCGGCCAGGCAGGCGCCGTCAGAGCGCCCAGCTGGTTCTCGATCCGCAGCAGGTTGAGCCGGTCCGCCGAGGTCTCGAACCAGAGCGGCGGCAGGGTTGGCTCGCGGATATCGGCGTAGGCGAAGACGCCGAGCACTTCGCCGACGTTGCGGCCGAGGCGCTCGACGGCGAGCTTGTTCGGCGCGGAGCCGTTCCACTGCACCTTATCGTGCCAGGACGTGTCCCACAGGAACGGATAGCTGACGGGTGCATCGGGCTTGGCGATGTTGCGCCGGTCGTGCAGATCCAGGCCTGTCGCCCGGTTGAAGATCATCCCGAACGCGTCCAGGCGCGCCGGCCCCCAGGGCACGGACGCGCGGCTCGTCTCCACATAATCCGAGAATTCCTTGGCGAAGCTGTCGAGGCTCTTGCGCAGGCGGACGCGGTCGGCCTCCGCGGCGCCCGGGTCGCGTGCGGACAGCTCTGGCGGCAGGACGCGGCCTGCGAAGCGCTCGAATCGGTCCGGCTCGCTCGCGGTCAGGGTTAGAGCCCGGCCGAGTTCCTCGATGAAGGCGAACATGTCCGCGTTCGTCGGCCCGCCATCGATCTGGATCGTCTGCCCGCGCAACTGGACGCGGTTCACGTGACAGGCGGCGCAGGTCATGCCGACCCACTCGCCGCGGTCGTCGACATCCTTCACGAAGCCGATGGGGAGGCCGGTGCGGACGGAGCCGGGCGCACCGTCATAGGGATTCGGCAGGTATCCGAAGCGCGCGAGACTGTCGGCCACGAACAGGCGGCCGCCCTCCGCACTCTCCAGGGACATGAACCACGCGTAGGGCATGATCTGCGAGCCCTGGCTCGCCGTGTAGAACCACGCCCGATCCGAGGCGCTCCAGGACTGATTGAGGAAGTGCGGCGCCGGCCCCGGCTGCTCCGCGCCCACCGGTGTCGCCGGTCGTGCCGTCAGCACGAGCAGCGCAGCGAACGCAACGCCTGCGATCCTGGATCGAGTCACGATCGCATCTCGGGCATGGCCTGGACCTGCCGCCTCTCAGGTTGCTTCGAAAATTGATTAGACGTCGGTCAATTCAGCTGCCTCCCCCAAATGGAGGATAAACAGACTGGGAATTCAAGCGCGAAATAAACTTCCAGTGACAGCGAACACTGGATTGGCAACCCGATCATGCTCGGCGCGCCGGCGCTCCAGGCGGCCCGCGCGCCGATCGCCGCCGCGCGTCAGCGCACCCCGCCGCCGACGTTGATGTCCTCACCCGTCACCCAGCGGGCGTCGTCGGACGCGAGGAACGCCACGACGCTCGCGATGTCATCGGGCTGGCCGGCGCGGCCGAGGGGTGTCTGCGCGACCATCCCGGCCTCCATCTCCGAACCGGAAATGCCCGCCGTATGCGTGCCCTCGGTCACCACGTAGCCGGGGCTGACCACGTTGACCCGGATCTTGCGCGGGGCCAGCTCGTTGGCGAGGACGCCCGAGATCGCGTTCACGGCCCCCTTGGTGCCGCTGTAGACCGCCGTGGTAGCCGGATGGATGCTCGCAGCCACCGACGAGATGGTGATGATGCTGCCGCCCTCGCCGAGATGCTCCGAGGCGGCCTGGGTCGCCAGCAGCACCCCCAGCACGTTGACGTCGAAGATCCGGCGATAGTGCGCCTCGGTCACCTCGGCGAGCGCGGCGAATTCATAGACGCCGGAATTGTTGACCAGGATGTCCAGCCGGCCGAACTCCTTCACTGCCGCCTCGATCAGCCCGCGCGCCTGTGCGGCGTTGGAGACGTCGGCCTGGACCGCCATCGCACGGCCCCCCGCCGCGGTGATCGCTGCCACGACGGCGTCCGCGCCCGTCCGGCTCGACGCGTAATTGACCACGACCGCGGCTCCATCCTTCGCCAGCGCCTTCGCGATCGCGGCGCCGATCCCCTTCGATGCCCCGGTCACCACTGCGACCTTGCCGTCGAGCTTCGACATGTGTGCTAACCTTCGACATGGGCCGGATCCGGGATGGAAGCCGTCATCCCATAGTTCCGAATTTTGGAACTAACGAAACGGAGTTCAAGGCCCCACATGGATGAAACATGAGGCCCCTGGTTCACCCTGCGATTGAAGACGTTCAGCCCGAAGCGATCCTGCACGCGCTGGCCGATCCCGACCGGGCAGCGATCTTCGCCCGCATCACGCGGGCGGGCTGTGTCGAGGCCTGCTCGGCCGTCTCCGCGCTCGGCGAACGGGTGATCCCGAAATCGTCGCTGTCCAGCCACTTCAAGGTGCTGCGCGAGGCGGGCCTGATCCGGTCCGAGCGCCACGGCGTGGAGATGCGCAACCATTCACGCTTCGCCGAAGTCGATGCCCGCTTTCCCGGCATGCTCGCCGCGATCCTGAACGCCTACGCGACCCGGTTCGCCGAGGACGGGGCACCCGAGACCAAGGCGGCCGAAACCGGCGGGACCTGAGCTCCCGCCGCTCGATCCTGCCCCGCGGCTCCGGGAGAGCTCGCGCCGCCGATGGCGGTCAGCGTGCCGGGGCCGCTCCGGGACCGAAGCCCGTGGGCGGGCGCGAGCCGAGATGGCCCCGCAGGGTCCGGCTCTCGTATTCGCTGCGGAAGAGGCCGCGCCGCCGCAGCTCGGGCAGCACCAGCTCGATGAAGTCGCCGAGGCCGCCGGGAAGGGTCGGCGGCATGATGTTGAAGCCGTCGGCGCCGCCGGCCTGGAAGCGCGCCTCCATCTCGTCGACGATCTGCGCCGCCGTCCCGACGATCTGCGAATGGCCGCGGGCGCCCGCGATGCGCAGGTAGAGCTGGCGCAGGGTCAGACCCTCGCGGCGGGCCAGATCGAACATGAGTTGCTGACGGGACTTGATGCCCTCGGTCTCGGGCAGCTCCGGCACGGGCCCCTCGGGATCGTAGCCCGACAGGTCGTGGCCGCCGATCATGCGGCCGAGCAGCGCCAGCCCGACAACCGGGTCGATCAGGTCCTGAAGCGCCTCGAACTTCGCCCGCGCCTCGGCCTCGCTGCGCCCGACGACCGGGAACAGGCCGGGCATGATCTTCAGATCATCCGGCGCACGACCGAACCCGGCCATGCGCCCCTTGAGATCGCCGTAGAACTCGACCGCCTCGTCCAGCGTCTGGTTGGCGGTGAAGACGATCTCGGCGGTCCGCGCCGCGAGGTCCTTGCCGGGCCCGGAGGCGCCGGCCTGCACCAGCACCGGCTGGCCCTGCGGCGTCCGCGAGATGTTGAGCGGACCGCGCACCTCGAAATGCTTGCCGTGATGATCGAGGGGCCGGAAGCCGTCCGGCTTCGAGAACTGGCCGCTGGCGCGGTCGATGATCACCGCGCCGTCTTCCCAGGTGTTCCAGAGGCCGAGGACCACGTCCACGAACTCCTCGGCGCGCTCGTACCGGTCGGCGTGGCGGGCGATCCGGTCGCCGCCGAAATTCGCCGCCTCCGCATCGGTGGCGGATGTGACGAGGTTCCAGCCGGCGCGTCCGCCACTGAGATGATCGAGCGACGCGAACCGCCGCGCCACGTTGTAGGGCTCGTTGAAGCTCGTCGACGTCGTGGCGACGAGGCCGATCCGGCTCGTCACGGCCGCGAGGGCCGAGAGAAGGGTCAGCGGCTCGAAATGGGTCGAGCGCGCCGTGCGCTCGCTCGAGCGAAGGTCCAGATCACGGATTCCGGTGCCGTCCTCCAGAAAGATCAGGTCGAACTTCGCGGCTTCAGCCCGGCGGGCCCAGCCGACATAGCGTTCCAGCACCAGCCCGCCGTCGGCCTCGCTGGAGGGATGACGCCAGCCGGCCACATGGTGACCCGTCGCGTAGAAGAACGCGCCGAGGCGCAGGGTGTCCTGTCTCATCGATCCGACCGGCTTGGAGGACGGCCCGCTCCGGGCCGCGTCACGGGACGGAGTGTAGCCGACCGAGCCCCGGCCGCGAACCGCCGGTTGCGGACGCGGTGAAAATCTCGAGCGCCTGCAACGACCGCGACCTCCAGCGGCGGCCTCGCGGACAAGGCCATGTGATTGAATTCTTCTCGCGGCGCGGCCGAATGCCGAAGATTATTGTCTTCAAACTCCAAAGTAGAGAACGCACTTTCGTTGACTCGGGCATGCTCCGACAGGATCTTGTATACACTGTCTGCACCAGGGACCCCGCGGCAACGATGAAGACGCAAAAGCCGTCCGGCCGTGGCCCCGGAGCGACTTTGCGCGAAGGCCGCACGCGCGCCCGCGATCGAGGCGGCGCGCCGCGTCACGGCGGATGCACGCGCCTGCCGCGATGTCCGGCATCGGCAAGCCGCGTCCCGCCGACCGCGCAGCACTGAGCGGCCTTTTCCCTCAACCAGACCAGCCAAAACCCCGCGCCGGGCGCAGCCTCCGCGTCCCGGGCGGGGCGCCAGAACCCCGCGCATCGCCAACCTTCCAAGCCCTAGGTTATGCCCATGTCCTTGCTCCGCCGATCCCTCCTGGCCGCCGGCCTTGCTCTGGCCGGTCTGGCAAGCCCGTTCGGGCAAGTGGCCAGGGCCGAGGAACCCAAGGAGATCCGGCTCGACTGGGCCACCTACAATCCGGTCGGCCTGCTCCTGAAGGAGAAGGGCTTCCTGGAGGAAGCGCTGGCCCCGCGCGGGATCAAGGTCCGGTGGGTCCAGTCGCTCGGCTCCAACAAGGCCCTCGAATTCCTCAATGCCGGGGCGATCGATTTCGGCTCGGCGGCAGGCGCGGCGGCTCTCGTTGCGCGGATCAACGGCAACCCGATCAAGGCGATCTACGCCTATTCGCGTCCCGAATGGACGGCGCTCGTCACCCGCAAGGAGACCGGCATCACCAAGCCGGCCGATCTCAAGGGCAAGCGCGTCGCGGTCACCCGCGGCACCGATCCGCACATCTTCCTGATCCGCGCGCTCCAGGGCGCCGGCCTGACCGAGCGCGATGCCAAGCTCGTCCTGCTGCAGCACCCCGACGGGCGCACCGCCCTCGACCGGGGCGACGTGGACGCCTGGGCGGGCCTCGACCCGATGATGGCGGCGGCCGAGATCGAGAACGGCGACGTCCTGTTCTACCGCGACGCCGCCGCGAATACCTGGGGCCTGCTCGACGTCCGAGAGGCCTTCGCCAAGGAGAATCCCGACCTCGTGCGGGTGGTGATCGCCGCCTACGAGCGGGCGCGGGCCTTCGCGCTGGCCAACCCGCAGGCGCTCTCCGCCGCCCTGATTACCGCCACCAAGCTGCCAGAGCCGGTGATCGCCCGCCAGCTCGAGCGCAACGATCTGTCCCAGCCGGCGATCGGGCCGGCCCAGGCCGAGTCGATCAAGGCCGCCGGCCTCGCGCTGCAGCAGGCCGGCGTGATCCCCGCCGGCACCGACGTGACGGCCGCGGTCGACGGCCTGCTCGACGCGAGCTTCAATCCCGTCGCCGGACGGTGAGGTTCGGCGTGCCGCTGCTGCAGCGGGGCGGTCGGGCCGGTCTCGGGCTGGTTCTGCCGCTCCTCCTCGCGATCGGCTGGGAGATCGCGGTCGATACGGGGCTCGCATCCGGGCGCCTGCTCCCGCCGCCGAGCCGGATCGGCGCGACGCTGTGGGACCTCGCGGCGTCGGGGGATCTCTGGATGCATGTCGAGGCGACCCTGGTCCGGGTCGGCCTCGGCTTCCTGTGCGGGGCCGCGGCCGGGATCCTGGCCGGCGCGCTGGTCGCCACGGTTCCGGTCCTGCGCTGGCTGGTCGATCCGAGCCTCCAGGCGCTGCGCGCCGTCCCATCGCTGGCCTGGGTGCCGCTGTTCATCCTGTGGTTCGGCATCCTCGAGACGCCGAAGGTGCTGCTGATCGCCGTGGGCGTGTTCTTCCCGGTCTATGTCGGCGTGTCCGGGGCGATCGCCTCGGTGGATCGGAAGCTCGTCGAGGTGGGGCGGATCTTCCGGCTGTCGCGCCTCGCCCTCGCGCGCCGCATCCTGCTGCCGGCCGTCCTGCCGGCCACGCTCATCGGCCTGCGCACCGGCCTCGGGCTCGGCTTCCTGTTCGTCGTCGCGGCGGAGCTGATGGGCGCCTCCGAGGGCCTGGGCTACCTGCTGGTCGACGGCCAGCAATTCAGCAAGCCGGATCAGATCGTGGCGGCGATCATCGCCTTCGCGGTGGTCGGCAAGGTCGCCGACATGGTCCTGATCACGCTGACACACCCCTTGACGCGCTGGCAGGATACCGTGCGGGAGAACCTGTGACGGCCGATCCGAGACCCACGCCATTCGCGCCGGCTCCGCGCACCGATCCCGACGGACCAAGGTTACCCGTGCTCATCGTCGACGACCTCTCGAAGACCTATGCCGACGGCACCGAGGCGCTGTCGGGCATCGGCCTGTCGGTCCGGCAGGGGGAGATCGTCGCGCTGATCGGCGGCTCGGGCTGCGGGAAGACGACGCTGCTCCGGCTGATCGCGGGCCTCGATCAGGCGAGCCGCGGGTCCGTGCAGGTCGACGGTGAGGCGATCCGCGCGCCCCATCCGAGCGTCGGCGTCGTCTTCCAGGAGCCGCGGCTCCTCCCCTGGCTCGACGTCGCGGGGAATGTCGGCTTCGGGCTCGCCGCCCTCCCCCGCGCCGAGCGCCGGAGCCGCGTCGCCCACGCCCTCGAACGCGTCGGCCTCGCCGAGTACGGCCATCGCTGGCCGCGCGAGCTCTCCGGGGGCCAGCAGCAGCGCGTCGCGATCGCCCGGGCCTTCGTGGCCCAGCCCCGGGTGCTGCTCCTCGACGAGCCGTTCTCGGCGCTCGACGCCTTCACCCGGAAGGGGCTGCACGAGCAGCTTCTCGACCTCTGGACCGAGTCGAAGCCGACGATCCTGATCGTCACGCACGATGTCGGCGAGGCCGTCACGCTCGCCGACCGGGTCGTGGTGATGCGCCCGCGGCCGGGCCGGCTCGGACGAGACCGTGGCGATCGGGCTCAGCCGCCCGCGCGATCCCGTGGCGCCCACCTACGAGGAGGCGGTGCGCCGGGTGCTGGCCGCCCTCGACCGCTCCCTGCGACCGGCCCAGACCGGCCCCCGCCCCACCCCCGAGACCCGCGCCAGCTGGTGGTGAGCCACCGCCGCTCGGCGACCCGATCCATGGATGCTTCGATGCCCGTCACGCGCCGTACCCTGCTCGCCGGCTTCTCGGCCGCCGCCCTCGCCGGGCTGAACCGCCCGGCCCGGGCCGCCGCCACGCTGCGCATCGGCTATCAGCGCTCCTCGACCCTGATCGCGCTGCTGCGCCAGGACGGCGCCCTGGAGCGCGCCCTGGCGCCCCTCGGCACCGGCCTGTCCTGGCACGAATTCACCAGCGGATTGCCGATTATGGAGGCGCTGAACGCCGGGCAGATCGACGTCTCGGCCGATGTCGCCGACACCGTCCCGATCTTCGCCCAGGCCGCTGCCGCCCGGATCACCTACATCGCCCAGGAGGCGCCCTCCCCCGAGGCCCAGGCGATCCTGGTGCCCGCCGATTCACCGGCGAAAACGGTGGCCGACCTCAAGGGCCGGCGGGTCGCCGTGACCAAGGGGGCGGGCAGCCACTACCTGCTCCTCGCGGCGCTCGCGGAAGCCAAGCTCACCTTCAAGGACATCACGCCGGCCTATCTGACGCCGGCCGACGGGCGCGCCGCGCTCGCCAGCGGCGGCGTCGAGGCCTGGGTCGCCTGGGATCCCTTCCTGTCCGCGGCCCGGCAGCAATCGGGCGCCCGGGTGTTGCGCGACGGGGCCGGATTGTCGCTCTACAAGCGCTACTACCTCGCGGCCGATCCCTACGTGGCCGCCAACGGCCCGGTGCTCGCCGCCCTGTTCGACCGGCTCGCCGAGACCGGCGCCTGGGTCAAGGCGAACCCGGCCGAGGCCGCCTCCCGTCTGGCGCCCCTCTGGAAGATCGAGCCCGAGGTGATCGTGCGCGCCAACGCCCAGCGGAGCTACCGGGTCGAGCCGGTCACCCGCGCCGGCCTCTCGGAACAGCAGAAGATCGCCGACGCGTTCCGCGCCGAGGGATTGCTGCCCCGTGCCGTCGATGCCAGCGCTCTGGCCATCTGGACGCCGCCGGCGCGCTGATCCGCATCGCGCCGCGCCCAGCGCGACGGATTTTGTGCGCCGCACATGCGTGTGAATTCGAACGGGATCCGTCGCCTCATTTCGAGGGTTGGCCAAACACATCATCATCGTAGAATGGCCAATAATGACACAAGTTAAGCACGCATCGAATAACAACGGTGAGGCAGACGCTCTTATACTCGCGATCTGCCGCAGTATTCCCGCAGCCCGCCGCGTGGCGGAAACGAGCGGCCTCCGCGTCCGGACCGAGGCGCTGCTCCGCAAGGCCTCCTGACCCGCGTTCCGGCCGGGCTCGACCTTCCGGTCGAGCCTGGCCAATCGTGTCTCATTCGGACCGGACCCAATCCTCATGCTGCACATGCATTTTGGCGCAGGCCGCCTCGGCCTGGGCCTCGTCGTGCCCGCGTTCCAGGCACCGACCACCGCGAGCGTCATCCTGAATCGTGCCGTCCCGGCCGCCAACGCCACCGGGTCCACCGCGCTCGGCGCCGAGCGGCGCAACGCCCTGCTGCGGGATCACCCGGAGAGCGCCTACCATCTGCAGATCCTCGACGGCACCGAGGCCCGGACCGAGCGGATCCGCTATGCCGGGTTCCACACCTACGCGGGTGGCGACGTAGCCGCGTGCACCCGCGCGATCGCCGAAGCGTCGGAGGGGTCGCGCCGGGGCGTCATGGTCACGGCCTCGGTTCTCAAGCGCGAGAATTACGGGCCGGTCGTCGAGGCGCTGACCACCCTCGCGGCGATGCGCGAGGCCGGCGCGCCGGTCGGCCCCATCTTCCTGGTCGCCTGCGAGAACATGGTCTCCGCCCAGGAGGTCCTCGGCGATCCCGACCTGGTCGGGCCCGATCCCGCAATTCTGCGCCGCCACGTGACGCCGGTCGCCGCTCTGGTCGACCGGATGTGCGTCGACCTGGAGGAGGACGCGTCGGGCACCGCTCCGACGGTCTGCGTGCGCACCGAGCCCTACGCGTCGCTGAAGCTCGCCCTCGGCCCCGATACCGAGATCCTGCAGGACCTCTGTGCGGGGAGCCTGATCACGTTCGGCCGCCATCTCGACGTCGAGAAGCAGATCAAGGGCTGGCTGCTCAACGGCAGCCACTGGCTGATCGCGCTCCGCGCCTTCCAGGCGAGCGGTGGCGACCGCGCGATGAAGCTCAACGAATTTATCGCGGCCTCGCCCGACGAGCGGCGCCACGCCATCGCGGTGATGGACGAGATGCGCGAGGGGGTCGCCCTGCTGCTCCGGCAGGATCCGGCCTACGCGGATTTCGTGCGCGACGTCGATGTCGACGCCTACCTGGCCGGGGCCGCCACGGCGATCCTGCAGCGGTTCCTCTCCACCGAGGACCCGATCACCCGCATCCTCGCCCGGTTCCAGGCGCCGCCGCCCGGAGACCCGACGCCGATCGAGGCGTTCAGCACCCGCTTCGCCGACCGCATCAACGCACCGCTGAGCGCCTACGAGACGGCCAAGGGCGTGCTGCCGCCGGCCGCCAGCCGCGGCCTCCTCAGCCTCCTCCACCTCGTGCAATCCGGAACCTTCATCGATGCCCGTGCCCAGTAATCCGTCGTCGGGACCGACGCTCATCTTCGACTGCGACGGCGTCCTGATCGACAGCGAGATCCTCGTCTGCCGTCTCGTCAGCGAGGAGCTCACGGCGCTGGGCTACCCGATCAGCGTCGCGGACGTGATCGCCCGGTTCGCCGGCCGGCCGGAGGCCGAGATGCTGGCCGAGATCGAGGCGGACCGGGGCGCGCCGCTGCCGGACAGCTTTCTCACGCGCACCCGGGCCAGGACCGCCACCAGCTACGAGACCGAGTTGCGGGCGGTGTCCGGCGTGGCCGAGATGCTGGAGCGCCTTCAGGTGCCGGCCTGCGTCGCGTCGAGCAGCGCGCCGGGTAAGCTGCGTCAGGGACTGGAGACGACCGGCCTCCTCAGGCATTTCGGTGGCAACGTCATCAGCGCCGCCGCGGTGGCCCGCGGCAAGCCGGCCCCGGACGTCTTTCTCTACGCAGTCGGATGGATGCGCAGCACGGTCCAGAGCTGCATCGTCGCCGAGGACAGCGTCCCGGGCGTCACGGCGGCCCGCGCCGCCGGCATCCGCACCTTCGGCTTCACCGGCGGCGGCCATTGCCCACCGGATCTGGAGGCGCGGCTCCGGGCGGCGGGGGCGGAACAGGTCTTCAGCGACATGCGCGCGCTGGAGCGGCTCGTGCCGGCGGCCTTCGCGGAGCCGCTGGCGGCATGACGCGGGTCAGTGGGACGGGACGGGATCGAGCGTGCCTAGGGCAGGCCGGATGGCCGCCCGGGTGCGCAGATAGGATGTCGTGAAGCCGAGGAGGCCCAGGCAATCGCAGGTCAGGCCATACACCGACCCCATCAGGATGTTGTGGCTCGCCCAGCTGAGCGCCGCGCCGATCAGGAGCAGCCGCATGGTCTGCGGCGCGGCCTGAAGGCGCGCGGTGGTGGCCACCAGCGCGGCGAGGCCGGCGAAGACCGACGGCAGGCCGTTCCACGTCGCCAGGGTCAGGATTGCGGCGAGCACGAAGGTCCCGGCAAACACCGCATCGAGCCAGGCGGGGCGTCCGCGCACGGTGACGAAGCGCGCCGCGAGCAGGCTCTGGGCGACTGCGATCAGGTTCATCGCCGTGCCGGTGGACGAGCCAAGGCGGAAGAAGTGCACGCTGAAGCACAGGCCGCAGGCGGCCGAGCTCAGCAGGATCAGCCGACGTTGCGGCATCAGCCCGGTGGCGAAGCCGAAGGCGAGGCCGAGGAGGCCGAACAGATCGAGATGGCCGGCGGCGGCGCGCGCAAAGGCCAGCCAGGCTTCGGGACTGAGCATGGTTCGAGGTCTTGGAGACGGGGTTGGCGGGACCTCCCTCTGGTCGGCTGTCGCGGTGGCGCGATTAAGGAGTTTCGGCGGCTTATTGCGGCGCAGCAGAGGCATCGCGAAGGCCGCGGCCGAAGCCGTCGGGTCCGTGGTGAGACCGGGGATCGTGGGCAGAACAGGAGCGCGGCATGACTCCCTTCATGTGGCTGGCGGCCGCGACGGCCGCGATCGGCGGGTTTCTCTACGGTTACGACACCGGCATCATCGCGGGCGCCCTCCTCTCCATCACCGAGGAGTTCGCGCTGCCCCACGCCATGCAGGAGGTCGTGGCCGCCGCGATCCTGTTCGGCGCGACCCTCGGCGGCCTCGGCACCGGCGCCGTCTCGGACCGGTTCGGGCGGCGGCACACGATCATCGCGATCGCCGCGCTGTTCACCGCCGGCGCCGTGGCGGCGAGCCTCGCCCCCAACGCCACGCTCCTCGCGCTGTCGCGGGTGGTGCTCGGGATCGCGGTCGGCGCCTCCTCGCAGTCGATCCCCGCCTACGTGGCCGAACTCGCCCCGGCGGAGCACCGGGGACGTCTCGTCGTGGCGTTCAGCGTCGCGATCGGCCTCGGCATCCTGTCCGCCAGCCTCGTCGGCTACGGCCTCCACGACACGCTGTCGTGGCGGCTGATGATCGCCGCGGGCGCGGCCCCGGCCGTCGTGCTGTTTTCCGCCATGTTCGCTCTGCCGGAGAGCCCGCGCTGGCTCGTGGCGCAGGGACGGCGCGACGCGGCGCGCGCGGCGCTCGCCCGGGTCCGGCCCGCGAACGCGGATCTCGACGGCGAGCTCGACGGCATCACCCAGGCGATCGCGCAGAGCGACCGGTCCACCCCGGGCTGGCGCGGCCTCGCGGAGCACTGGGTGCGCCCCGCCGTGATCGCCGGCTGCGGCACCGCGGCCTTCACCCAGCTCGTCGGCATCGAGATGATGATCTACTACGCGCCGACCCTGCTGAAGGGCGTCGGCTTCGGCGAGGGCAGCGCGCTGCTGACCAATGTCGGCATCGCCGCCATCTATCTCGTCATGACCGCGACCGGTCTCGCCATCGTCGACCGCGTCGGGCGGCGGCGGCTCTCGCTGGTGACCCTGCCGGGCGCGGCCCTGTCGCTCGCCGCCCTGGGCGCCCTGTTCGTGCTGGGCCGGACGGGCCCGGACGACGCGCCGTTCGTGGTCGGATGCCTGTTCCTGTTCATGGTCTTTCAGGCGGGCGGCCTGCAGGTGATCGGCTGGCTGACGGGTTCCGAGGTCTACCCGCTCCGGGTGCGGGCGGCAGGCACGAGCGCCCAGGCGGCGACCGTCTGGGGCTCGAACCTGCTCCTGACCGGCACGGCCCTGTCGCTGATCCACCATCTCGGCGCAGGCGGCGCGATGTGGGTCTATGCGGGGCTCAACGCGCTCGCGTTCCTGTTCGTCTGGCGCTACCTGCCCGAGCTGAAGGGCCGCAGCCTGGAGGAGGTCGAGGACGCCCTGCGCCGGGACCACTTCACGCCGGAGCATTTCGCCGCCGCGCAGCCCCGTTATCGGGAGGCCCGGGCCACCGCCTGACGGGATCGGGCGCCGGGCTCAGGCGCCGAGGGCCGGTGACAGCTCCCGATCCTCCGGCTCGACCTGCCGGAACCGCGCGAAGCGCAGGGCCATCAAAGGCAGGATCAGCAGGTTCAGCACCGTCGAGGTGACGAGGCCGCCGAGGATCACCAGCGCCATCGGCCCCTCGATCTCGCGCCCGGGCTCCCCGGCGCCCAGCGCCAGCGGCAGCAGGCCGAGGCCGGTGACCAGCGAGGTCATCAGGATCGGCACCATCCGGTCGGCCGCGCCCTCGGCGGCGGTGGCGGCGTTCCAGGGACGGCGGTCGCGCGTCACCATCTGCTCGTAATGGGCGATCATCATCACGCTGTTGCGCAGCGAGATCCCCGACAGGGTCACGAAACCCACGACCGAGCCCAGCGACAGCACACCGCCCGTGAGCGCCGCCGCCGCCACGCCGCCCACGAAGGCGAAGGGTAGGTTGATCAGCACCAGCAGCAGGTTCGCCGCCGAGCCCGTGACGATAGCGAGCAGTACCACGATGCCGAAGCCGGCGAGCGCCGCATGGAGCAGCAGGTCGCGGCGGGCGGCCGCCTGGGCTTCGGCAGCCCCCGAGAAGGTGACGTAGACGCCTTCGGGCAGCCGCACCTCCTTGGCGATCTTGCGCTTGGCCGCCGCCACGAAGCTCGCGATATCGCGCCCGACGACGTTGGCGGTCACCGCCTGGACCCGCTGCGCGCCCAGGTGCTGCACTTGGTACCGGCCGGCGCTTTCGTAGACGTCGGCCACCTGCGACAGGCGGACGTAGCGGCCGCCGGGCGCGCGCAGCGGCAGGTCGCCCACCGCGCTGAGGCGCCCCGCGCCGGGGCGTCGAGGATCACCAGCACGTTGAATACGGCGTTGCCGCGGTAGGTCTGGCCGACGACATCGCCCTGATAGGCGGTGCGGACCGCCTCCAGGACCTCGACCGGGTCGAGCCCCCAATGGCGCAGGTCCACCGGGCGCAGGGCGACGGTGACCTGCGGCAGCCCGGCGGGCGAGGCCTGCTGGACGTCGCGGGCACCCTTCACCTCCGACAGCTCCCGGGCCACCGAGCGGGCGGCGGCCTCGATCCGGTCGAGGTCGCTGCCGACCACGTTGATCACGACCGGTGCGGTGAAGCCCGAGACCGTCTCCTCGATCCGCTCGGTCAGGAAGGTCTTGAGCGAGAAGGCCGCACCGGGAAATCCCGCGATCAGCGCCCGGATCGCGGTCTCGACGGAGCGCTGGGCAGAGCCGTCGAGGCCGGGCTGCAGGTCGATGTGAATCTCGCTGTAATGCGGCCCAGCCGTGTCCTCGCCCGCCTCGGCCCGGCCGATCTGCGACGCCACCGCCCGCACGCCCGGGATCTGCTTCAGGTCCGCGGTGATGAGGGTGCCGAGCCGCTGCGATTCCTGCAGCGAGGTCCCGGGAATGGCCACCATGTGCAGGATCATGTGCCCCTCCCGGAGATCGGGGAGGAACACCGCCCCGAGGGTCGGGAGGATGGCGGCACCGACGAGCGTCACCAGAAGGCTGCCGAGCATCGCGAGCCGCGGCACCCGGCCGACCAGGGCGAGCAGCCGGAGATAGGCCGCGCGGCTCCAGCGCACGACCGGCGGCTCCCGGAACGGCACGGCGTCGCCACCCTTCAGCCGGCCGGCCAGCAGCAGCAGCGCCAGCGCGGGGGTGACGGTGAGCGCCACGAGGAGCGAGGCGACGACCGCCGCGATGTAGGCGAGCGCCAGAGGGCCGAACAGGCGTCCGGCGACCCCGTTGAGCGCCAGCACCGGCATGAACATCAGGAGCACCGCCAGGGTGGCGTAGGCCACCGAGGTGCGCACCTCCAGCATCGCGGAGAACACCACGCGCGCCGCCCCGCGGCCGGTGCCGCGGGCCGCTCGCAGCCGGCGGGCGACGTTCTCGACGCCGATCACCGCGTCGTCCACCACTTCGCCGATGGCCAGCGCCAGCCCGCCCAGCGTCATGGTGTTGAGGCTCTCGCCCCAGGCCTGGAGGGCCAGGGCGGCGGCGATGAGCGAGAGCGGGATCGCCGCCGCGCTGATCAGGGCGGCCCGCCAATCCGCCAGGAAGACGAGGAGCACGAGCACCACCAGCACCCCGCCGAGCGCCAGGGCCTGGAGGACGTTGCCGGTGGCGACGTCCACGAAGTTCGCCGGCCGGAACAGGTCGGGGCGCAGGCTCACGCCCTCGCGGTCGAGAACCGGGCGCAGCTCGTCCAGCGCCGCCTCCAGGCGGGCGGTCACCGCGCGGGTGTCGACCCCGATCTGTGCGCCGACCATCAGCAGCACACCGGGCGTCCCGTCCACGAGGGCGCCGCTGATCGCGGGCTCGGGCGCGGCCGTGACGGTCGCGACGTCCGACAGGACCACGCTCGCCCCGCCGTCATTGTGGAGGACGGTCCGTCCCAACGCCTCGGGCGTCAGCGACTGCCCCTCGGTCCGCAGCAGCACCCGCTGGTTCGGCGTGTCGACGAAACCCGCGCCCCGGACACCGGTCGCCTTGCGGGCCGCCGCCAGGACATCGTTGAGGCCGATCTGGTAGCGGATCAGGTCGTCCGGACGGATCTGGACCTGGAGCGATCGGACCGAACCGCCGTAGATCGACACCTGGGCGATGCCCGGGACAGCCTGCAGGCGGCGGCGCACGGTCCATTCCGCGACATGGCGCAGGTCCATGGCATCGCGCGTCTTCGAGGTCAGCCCGACGAGGAGCACCGTGAGCGTCGAGGAGGTCAGCGGGGTCATGGCGGGCGCCGCGACCCCGTCCGGCATGCGGCCGGCAAGGGCCGCCAGACGCTCGTTGACGCGCTGGCGCACCCGGTCGACATCGCTGCCGGATCGGAACGCGGCGGTGATCACCGAGAGGCCCTGGATCGACGTCGAGCGCAGGGTCTCCAGGCCGGGCAGGCCGCCGACCGCGACCTCGACCGGCTGGGTCACCAGCACCTCGACCTGCTCCGAATCGAGGCCGGGCGCCTCGGTCTGGATCGTCACGATCGGCGGCGCGAATTCCGGGAAGACGTCGTAGCGGGCGCCGGCAAGGGCGTAGAGGCCGAAGACGATCACCGCGCAGGCCAGCGCCAGCACCACCCGCGGCAGCCGGACCGCGAAGCCGACGAGGAACGCCTGGGGGCCGCCGCGACCGGCAGCGGCGGGCGGCTCAGTCATCGTCGTCGCCCACGACCCGGATGCGGCTCTTCATCTCTTCGGAGAGCAGGGCACGGCCGCCCTTCAGGACGATCTCGCTCGCCTCGGGCAGATCCTCCACCACGAAGGCGTCGGCCGACATGGGCGCGTCCGGACGGATCGGATGCCGCACATAGGCCCCCTCGCCGGTGCCTCGATACACCCAGGTGCCCCCCTCCCCGTGCACGACGGCATCCTCCGGGACGAGGACGCCGCGCACCGGGCGCGCGGCCGGCAGGAAGGCCATCGTGCTCGTTCCGGGCAGGAGCCCGCTCTCGCCCGAGACGAGGTAGAAGAAGCTCTGGCCCTGGATGCGCGGGTCCGTGCGGGTCGCGGGCGAGACCAGCCGCAGGGGCACCCGCTCGCTCTGCGGGGGCACCTCGGCGGACGCTTGCTTCGGCGGCTCCGGGAGGCTCTCGCCCGGCGGCAGCGTCACCTGAACCAGGAAATCCGCGCGCTCGATCAGGCGCGTGACCAGGGGCGAGCGCTCGATGATCGCCTTGCCGAGCACCGAGCCCCATTCCTGCCGGGCGGTGGCCGCGAGGGTGCGCACCTGCGATTCGGCCGCGGTCACGGCGGCCCGGTCGGTCAGAAGCGTGCCCTCGGCGGTCTCGATCTGCGCCACCGCCACGACCCCGGCCCCGAGGCTGCGCGCGCGTCGCGCGGCGCTGGCGGACACCTCGACCCGCGCCTGGGCGGTCTGAAGCGCCGCGACCGCCCCCGCGTAGTTGTTGGCGAGCTCGGTGATGCGGGCGAGGTCGAGGACGCTGCCATACGCGGTCAGCTCCTGCTCGTGGCTCACGGAGGGCCGCGTCTCGGTGACGAGGCCGATCCGCTCGCGCTCGGCGGTGGAGAGCCGCACGACGGTGCGCCCGTCCTCGATCGCGGTACGCGGCGCGGGAAGCCGCGCCTCGGCAACGGCGTCTCCACGCAGGCCGGGGACAAGCGGTTCAAGATGCTGCCGCAGGTCCGACAGGATCGGAGCCGCGCGTGCGCGGAGCAGCGCACCGGGCTCCGTGAAAGCGACGCACGCGGCCGCGAGCAGCATGCCTCCGGCGAGCAGAAGCGTCCGCCGCTCACCCACGTCACGTCCCTCCCCTGTGCCATTGCCGAATTTACCCGGCTCAGATGCCGAATACACCCGGATGCGCTGGGCTCAAACCGCGCCGCGTCGCGGCGGGGCAAGGATCCAGAGGAATGTCGCGGGTCTCTGCCCGCCTGCGCGATGTGGTCGGGACCTGTTTGTAGCGCCTTCGGGTGATCGCGCCAGCGCTATCGCGCCGCGCGCACAGCGTCGCGGACCCTCGTTGACGATGCCGCGACAGCAAAAGGCCCGCCTCGTGCTTGCGAGGCGGGCCTTCACCGGTTTTCGAGCGTCTTGGCTCGGCTTTAGCAGTCGTTGCCCGAGACCGGGGCCGTCTGACGGTCGGCGGCGGCGTTGTTCATCGCGCCGACAGTGCCGGGCGACGCCGGCTGCTGGCCGCCCGCAAGGTTGGCGGCAGCCGGATCAGTCGAGTTCGACTTGGCACCCGGGCTTGTCTTGGAACTGTCAGCCGTCTGCGTGGCACCGGCGTTGTTCATGGCGCCAACGGTTCCGGGCGAGGCGGGCTGCTGACCACCGGCGAGGTTCTTGCTCGACTTGTCGACGTCCGAGCTGCTGGGGTTGGATGACTGCTGGTCCGGCGTCTTCGACTTCGTCGTCCCGGTGTTGCAGGGCGCGGCGAGGGCGGGACCGGCCGCGAGGGCGAAAAGCGCAACCGCGCTGGCCAGGCGTGAGACCTTCATCAAAACGTTCCTCCAGAGTTTTTCCGTGGACGTAATTGCCAGATCGACCCGGGAGTTCCGTCAATAGTATCGGTATTTCGATGATGGACGGTCGAAAGCTCATGTCGTCGAGGCGCCGATCGGTGGGTGCGCTTTGCGAAACCGAAACTGTGCGACGCGGAGCGGTGCGTAGGCTTGCGGCATCACGCCGACGGGCCGCGATACACGACCGGGGTCATGCCGACCTCTGGCAGCACGTTACGGGCCGATCCGACGTCGGAGCTGGACGTCGGCCAGAGAATGACCAGGCATCGGCCTTGCAGGCGGTGGAGGCCAGCGCGCGACTTCTGCTAGAGCACATTGGCGGGTGGGGTCGGATCGCGCTCCGATGTCGGAGCGAGAACGGTGAGGGAGCAAGTCCGGTGACGCGCGTGGACCTGAACTCCGACCTCGGCGAGGGCTTCGGCGCCTATGCCTGCGGCGACGACGCGGCGATCCTCGGGATCGTCACCTCGGCCAACGTCGCCTGCGGGCTGCATGCGGGCGACCCCGAGATCATGGCCCGGACCTTCGCGCTGGCGAGGGAGCGCGGCGTCGCGGTGGGCGCCCATCCGGGCTTCCCGGACCTCTGGGGCTTCGGTCGGCGGCGGATGCCGTTCAGCCCGCCCGAGATCGAGCGGCTGGTCGCCTATCAGGTCGGCGCCGCGCAGGCGCTCGCGGCCTATGCCGGTCACCGCATCACCTACGTGAAGGCGCACGGGGCGCTCGCCAACATCGCCGCCGAGGAGCGGCCGGTGGCCGACGCCATCGCCCGCGCGGTCCGGGCGGTGGACCGCGACCTCGCGTTGCTGGCCATCGCGCTGACCGCCCAGGTGCCGGCGGGCGAGGCCTGCGGGCTGGAGGTCCATCAGGAGATCTTCGCCGACCGCGGCTACACGGAGGCCGGCCTGCTGATCCCGCGCGGCCACCCCGGCGCGCTGATCACGGAGGCCGACGCGGCCGCCGACCGGGTCGTGCGCATGGTCGAGGCCGGCGCGATCATCACGGCGGCGGGCACGCCTCTGCCGACACCGATCCGCTCGATCTGCGTCCACGGCGATTCCGACCATGCCGTCGCCACCGCCCGGGCGGTGCGCGCCCGGCTGGAGGGCGCAGGGGTGACGCTGGCGCCGTTCCGGCCGTGAGCGCGGTCTCGGACGAACCCCGGCTCCTCGATGCCGGCGAGGCGGCCCTGGTGGTCGAGTTCGGCACCACCGTCGATCCCGCGATCAGCGACCGCGTGCTCGCGCTCGACGACGCCCTCGGCGCGGATCCGCCGGTGGGGCTGCGGGAGCGCGTGCCGACCTACCGCTCGCTGATGCTGCACTACGACCCTTTGGTGCTCGACCGCGACACCCTCGCCGCCCGGGTGCGGACGCTCGCGGCGGGCGCTGCCGCGCGGGCGGCGACCCCGACCCTGTGGACGCTGCCCTGCTGCTACGACGCCCCGCACGGCGAGGACATCGCCCAGGTGGCCGAACGCACCGGCCTGTCGGCGGAGGCGGTCGTCTCGACCCATGCGGGCGCGACCTATCGGGTCTACATGTACGGGTTCGCGCCGGGCTTCGCGTATCTCGGCGGCCTGCCGAAGACCCTGGCGGTGCCGCGGCGGGCGAGCCCGCGGCCGCCGCATCCGGCGAACGCCGTGGTGATCGGCGGCGGTCTCGCCGCGGTGGCGACGGTGCCGATGCCGACCGGATGGTACGTGATCGGCGCCACGCCGGCCCGCCTCTACGCGCCGGAGCGCGATCCGAGCTTCTTCGTCGGCGCCGGCGACCTGATCCGCTTCGAGGCGGTGGATGCCGCGGCCTTCGAGGCCCTGACCGCCCGCGAGGCGGCGGGCGAGCCGGTGGCGCGGCGCGGGGAGGCCCGCTGATGGCCGCTCTCGTCGCCGAGGCCGCCGGGCCCGGGATCACGCTGCAGGATGGCGGCCGGCACGGCTACCTGCGCTACGGGATCACGGCGGCGGGGCCGATGGATCCGCTGATCTACGCCACCGCCAACCGGGCGGCGGGCAATCCCCTGGACGCCGCCGCGATCGAGATCTCGACCGGTGGCCTGGCCGTCACCGCCGCGGACGGCGCCCTTGGGCTCGCGCTGATCGTCCCGGGCTTCCGGGTCACGCTGGACGGCGCGGCGCTCCCCGACGCCGTCGCGCTGACCCTCGAACCCGGACAGAGGCTCGTCGTCCGGGCGGGCGACGCGGGCGCCTGGGGCTATCTGGCGGTGAGCGGTCGCCTCGACGTGGCGCCGGTCCTCGGCTCGGTGGCGACCCACACACGCTCGGGCCTCGGCGGTCTCGACGGCCGCGCGCTGGCCGCCGGCGACCGGCTGCCGATCCGCGAAGCCGTGCCCGGCGACGGTGCGCCCCAGCGGCTCGTCGCGCCCTGGCTCGACCGGGATCCGCGGGAGATCCGAGTCGTGCTCGGGCCGCAGGACGACTACTTCGCCCCCGACCAGATCGAGGCCTTCCTGGCCGGCCCCTGGACGGTCTCGCCGCGGGGCGACCGCATGGCCTGCTTCCTGGACGGCACGCCCCTGCGACACGCCAAGGGTCACGACATCGTCTCCGACGGGGTGGCCATGGGGGCGATCCAGGTGCCCGGCAACGGCCTGCCGATCATCCTGATGGCCGACCGCCAGTCGACGGGCGGCTATCCGAAGATCGCCACCGTCATCGGCCCCGATCTCGGGCGGCTTGCGCAGATCCGCGGCGGGGCGCGGCTGTCGTTCCGGCGCGTCTCGGTGGCCGAGGCGGTGGCGGCCCGGCGGGCCGAGCGCGACGTCCTCGCCGAACCGGTGCGCCGGGAGCCGGTGGTGCGGACGGATTTCGCGTCCGACTTCCTGCTGGGGCTGAACCTCGTCGGCGGCGTCACCGACGGACGCCCCTGAACGCGAAAGAGCCGCACACCGCGTGCTCCACCGCGATCAGGAGCGTAAGAGACCGCGCCGGCCGGCTCGCCGGCCGCAGATCCGAGAGAGCAGGAAGGTCGTCACGCATGGCTCACGCCGTCACCGCCTCGGGCACGCCGCCCGCGCGCAGCAACGAGCCCCTGAACGCCGACAGCGTGCGCCGCGCCCGCATCGACCTCGCCGCGTGCCTGCGCTGGGCCGCGCGCAACGGTCTTGAGGAAGGCATCTGCAACCACTTCTCGGCGGTGCTGCCGGAGCGGCCGGACCTGTTCCTGGTCAATCCCTACGGGCTCGCCTTCGCGGAGGTGACGGCGTCGAGCCTGCTGCTGTGCGACTTTCACGGCAATGTCGCCGAAGGGGACGGCCAGCCGGAGGCGACCGCCTTCCACATCCATGCCGAACTGCACCGGCTCTCTCTCTCTCTCTCTCTCTCTCTCTCTCTCTCTCTCTCTCTCTCTCTCTCTCTCTCTCTCTCTCTCTCTCTCTCTCTCTCTCTCTCTCTCTCTCTCTCTCTCTCTCTCTCTCTCTCTCTCTCTCTCTCTCTCTCTCTCTCTCTCTCTCTCTCTCTCTCTCTCTCTCTCTCTCTCTCTCTCTCTCTCTCTCTCTCTCTCTCTCTCTGAAGCCGCGCGCCCGGGCGGCCTTCCACACGCACATGCCTTACGCCACGGCGCTCGCCATGCTCGAGGGCGAACCCCTGATGTGGGCCGGCCAGACGGCCCTGCGCTTCTACGGCCGCATCGCGGTGGACGAGGATTACAACGGGCTGGCGCTGGACTCGTCCGAGGGCCAGCGGATCGCGATGAGCGCCGGCGAGGCGGACGTGGTGTTCCTGAAGAACCACGGCGTGATGGTGCTCGGCGAGACCATCGCGGAGGCCTGGGACGACCTCTACTACCTGGAGCGGGCCGCGCAGGCCCAGATTCTGGCCATGAGCACCGGGCGCACTCTGAAGGTCGTTCCCGAGGCGATCGTCCGACACGTGGCGGCCCAGGAGGCGGCCGGGCGCGCCGAGAGCGCGCGGCTGCACCTGGAGAGCGTCAAGCGCGTCCTCGCCCGGGACGAGCCGGCCTTCCTCGCCTGATTGGCTCAGGGCGCCGCACGGATCCGGTCGAGCAGCGGCGCGTCGGCATAGCCGTCCGGCGGCAGGCCGACCGAGCCCTGGAAGGCGCGGAGCGCCGCCCGGGTCTTCGGCCCGATCTTGCCGTCGACACCGCCGGTGGCGAAGCCGCGCTCGATCAGGCGGGTCTGGAGGTCGCGGCGCTCGTCCGCGGTGAGGGCCCGGTCGCCCCTTGGCCAGTCGCGGGTGAGCGCCGGATCGCCGCGGAGGCGGTCCGACAGGAGCGCCACCGTCAGCGCGTAGGACAGGGCGGTGTTGTAGCGCAGGATTACCGCGAAGTTCGGCTGAATCAGGAAGGCCGGGCCGCGGATCCCCGCGGGCAGGATCAGGGTCGCCTGGGCGTCGTCCGGCACCGGCCGGCCGTGGGCCGGCGTCACCCCCAGCGCCCGCCACGCCGCGACGCTGCGGGCGGTGGTCTCGTCGGCGAGCGCGGCGTCGAAGCGTTCCTGCAGCACCGCCTCGGTGCCCCAGCCGTCTCCGGGTTTCCAGCCGTGGACCCGGAGGTAGTTGGCCGTGGACGCCAGGGCATCGGGCACCGACGTCCAGATGTCGCGCTTGCCGTCGCCGTCGAAATCGACCGCGTCACGCTGGTAGACGGAAGGCATGAACTGGGTGTGGCCCATGGCGCCGGCCCAGGATCCGGTCAGCCCGCCGGGCATCCGGTCCAGGGGCGCCCGGTTCCAGGCCAGGATCTGAAGCGCAGCCGCGAGCTCGTCGCGCCAGTACGGAGCGCGGGCGGGATCGCCGCACCCGAGCGTCGCGAGGGAACGGACCACGGGCTTCACGATCGCCGGGTTGTCGAGCACGGCTCCGTAGCTCGACTCGACGCCCCAGAAGGCCACGAGGATATGGCGGTCGACGCCGTACTTCGCCTCGATGGCCGCCAGGGTGTCGGCATGCTCGGCGAGCTTGCGCTGGCCGGCCTCGATGCGGGCCGGCGTCACGCTGGCTTCGATGTAATCCCAGATCGGCCTGACGAACTCGCCCTGGCTTCCGGTCGCGGCGAGCACGTCCGGATCGGGGGTGAGGTTGCCGAGTTGCGCCTCCGCGAGATTCTGCGGCACGGCCCGTGCCGTCGCCCAGGCGATCAGCTCGGTCCGGCAGTTCTCGAAGGGTTGCGGTGAGGCGGTCGGAGGCGACCCGGTCTGCGCGATGGCGAGAGCCGGCGCGAGCACGCAGGCGGAGACCGCGAGGCAGATTGAGCCGCGCCGCTTCGCGTGCCGGATCTGCGCATTGCCGTGATCCATGGGGTCTCCGGTGGCCCAAGCCGTGTCTGTCTGCCAGCATAGCCGCCAAGGCCGAGCGACTTCCAGGCGCGCGCCTGCCCCGCGACGGACGCGCCAGGCGCCCTACATCGAACCGGCGTGGCCCGACGGAGAGGGAAACCGTGAAGCGCATTGCCTGCACGGTGCTCGGCGCGACGCTGCTCGTCGCCGAGCCCGCCCATGCCCTGGAAGTCTCCCGGAGCCGCGACATCCCGGTGCGGCCGGACGCGGTCTGGGCCCTCATCGGGGATTTCTGCGCCATCCAGCTCTGGCACCCGCAGGTGCAGCGCTGCGTCCTGTCGAACGACGACGATGACGGCATCCGCGTGCAGATCCGCGGCCTCGTGGTGAAGGGCGGCCTGGGCACGATCGTCGAGGTCGAGACCGCCCGGGACGAGGCCGGCATGAGCTACAGCTACAGCTTCATCCAAGGCCCCCTGCCGGTGCGCGCCTACAACGCGACGCTGGCGGTTCGCCCGAACGGGACCGGCGCGACGGTGATCTGGAGCGCGACCTTCGATGCGGACGGCATGAGCGATGCCGAGGCCGTCGCCGACATCACCGGCGTCTTCGATGCCGGGCTTGCCGGGATCGCTCGCGAGACAGCACGGTGAGTTCCGGCCGGATCGCCGCCTGGCGTGAAAAATGCCGCCCCCGCCCTCGCCGCAGCATCGTCGAGGACCGATGTGAGCGGCGTCGGCGCGACCGCTCGGCCGGCGCGACACCCCCGAGGCAGCCTCAGGAGCCCGAGACCGCATGCGCCGTCACCGTCACGCCAAGATCGTCGCCACCGTGGGCCCGGCCAGCTCGTCGCCGGACCGGTTGCACGCCCTGTTCCTCGCCGGGGTCGACACCTTCCGGCTCAACTTCAGCCACGGCGTCCAGGAGGATCACGCCAAGGTCCATGCGGCGATCCGCGCCCTCGAGAAGGAGGTCGGCCGGCCGATCGGCATCCTGCAGGACCTCCAGGGTCCGAAGATCCGGATCGGCACGCTGCAGGGCGGCCGCCTGGATCTTGAGGCCGGCGAGACGGTGCGCTTCGTCCTGGAGGGCGCCGAGGGCGACAAGCAGGCGATCCCGCTGCACCACCCCGAGATCTTCGACGCTGTGGTGCCGGGCCAGGAACTGCTGATCGGCGACGGACGGGTGCGGGTCCGGGTGACCGGACCGGATCGGACCACCATCACCGCTGAGGTCCTCACCGGCGGGCCGATCTCGAACCGGAAGGGCGTCAACCTGCCGGGCACGCTGCTGGACCTGTCACCGCTCACCGAGAAGGACCGGGCCGACCTCGCCTTCGGCCTCGATCTCGGCGTCGACTGGGTGGCGCTGTCCTTCGTCCAGAAACCCTCGGACGTCATCGAGGCGCGGGGGATCATCGGCGAGCGCGCCGGCATCATGTCGAAGATCGAGAAGCCGCAGGCGCTCGAGCGGATCGGCGACATCATCCGCCTCTCGGATGCCGTGATGGTCGCCCGCGGCGATCTCGGCGTCGAAATCCCGCACGAGGACGTCCCGGGGCGGCAAAAGGAACTGATCCGCGCCTGCCGGCTCGCCGTGAAGCCGGTAATCGTCGCCACCCAGATGCTGGATTCCATGGTCAGCGCGCCGGCGCCGACCCGAGCCGAGGCGTCCGACGTCGCCACCGCCATCTACGACGGCGCGGATGCCGTGATGCTGTCGGCGGAATCGGCCACCGGCCGCTACCCGGTGGAGGCCGTGTCGATGATGGACCGGATCATCCGCAGCGTGGAGGGGCACAAGCTCTACCACTCGATCGTGGCGGCGTCCGAGCCCGGCGAGGAGGAGACCCCGCCCCACGCCGTGGCGACCGCCACGGCCGACCTCGCGGAGGCCGTGCACGCGGCCGCCATCGTCGCCTACACGGCGAGCGGGACGACGGCCGCGCGGGTCGCGCGCAAGCGCCCGGCCGCCTCGATCCTGGCCTTGACCCCGAACCTCGCCACCTCGCGCCGGTTGAGCCTTCTCTGGGGCGCGCACAGCGTGCTGACGGAGGATGTCGATTCCTACGAGGAGATGACCACCAAGGCCTGCCACCACGCGCAGGACGAGGGTTTCGCCAAGCCGAACGACGTCATCGTGGTCACCGCCGGCATCCCGTTCCACACCGCCGGCAACACCAACAACATCCGCCTGATGCAGATCTGATCCGGTGTCCGGGTGATCACCTCGGCCTTACCGTCCTTGCGAGCGGAGCGAAGCACTCCGCCAGCGCCAAACCCAAAGGGTCGCGCCGCACCGGGTCACTTCGCTGCGCTCGTGATGACGGCGAGGACCCGCTCCGAGGCTTCACCGGGCCATCTCACGAGGCCCGCATCGGTACGGCCGCCGGTGGAACGCGGTCGCCGGGTCGCCCGTTGAATCGAAAGCTGCGCCGTTTTGGCGCGAAACCGGAGGGCCGACCCATGAACCTGATCGGACGTCTCGTCACCAAGCTTCTCGGCAACGAGAACCGCCCCATCGATCGCGACGACCGGAACGCCAGCACGGCGACGCCGATCGGCCGCCTCGTCACGAAGATCCTGGGCAAGTAAACCCAATCCGTCGCCGCGCGCCGGGAGGCGCGCGGCGCGCGATTGGCGCGGTCAGTTCGCGAGCGCGCTGGTGGTCGCCTTCACGACCGGCGCCGCCGGCACCGTATGCTGCCAGAAGGTGCCGGTGCGGCCCTTCTCCAACCCCTCCTCGTAGAGGGCGCGCATGTAGGCGGTGTCGAAGCCCTTGGCGGCCGGCACCTTCGGGCCGTTCTCGTCAATGTAGGTCAGGTTGAAGCCGATGCCGTTGTTGCGCGCCAGGGCGTAGGTCGCCGTGAGCGTCGCCCGCGAGCGCGCCCGGCTCGCCGTGGTGAAGGAGCGCTCGACGATCGAGAGCGTGTTGTCCTTCGTGACCTCGAAATCCGGCTCCAGGCGGCCGTTGATCACGACGTAGATCTCGGCCTTGCCGCCGGTGCGGATGCGGCCGTCGCGCAGCAGCAGCGTCTGCGGCAGCGTGAAGACCGGCGTGACCACCGATCCATCGACATGCATCTCCTGGAAGCGGGCATCGCCGGCCGAGACGTCGATGAATTGGGGCGGGAAGACCGCGGGGATGCTGGCCGAGGCGGCCAGCACGTCGCGGAACAGCTCCCGAGCATTGGGCACGCCGCTCGCCGCGATCGCGCCCATGTTCCAGATCACCGCGCGCTGCGAGTCGAGATTGGTCGTCACGACGAGCAGGCGCCGGCCCTTGGCGTGCTCCTCGGCGACCGCCCGGATCAGGTCGGGCGTCACGTAGCGGTCGATCAGGTTGCGCAGCCGCCCGTCGCCGAACAGGCCCGAGCCGAACAGCACGTTGGCGAGATTGGGCGAGGCCACGAGCTCGCCGGCGACCCCGCTCGTATAGAACTCGGTCAGGTACGGGTCGTAGGCCGAGCCCAGGAACGCGAAGGGCGCGATCAGCGCGCCGGTCGAGACGCCCGAGACCAGGGTGAATTCCGGCCGCTTGCCGGAGGCGGTCCAGCCGTTCAGCACGCCCGCCCCGTAGGCGCCGTCGCCGCCGCCGCCCGAGAGCGCGAGATAGGTGAAGCCGGCGGAGCGCCGCTGCGGATTGGCCGCGAGTTCCGCGATCGTCTGAACCGAGGCGTCGGCGAAGACGCGCGCGCCCGGGATGCCGGGCACGCTGGCGAAGGCGGCCTGCTCGGCCGTGTAGGGCGCGCGCGGAACGCTCCCGCAGGCCGCGACCTGAGCCGCCAGCCCGAGCGCGAGCAGCGCGCGCAGGCGTCTCTGACGGAAACCCATCGTCCTGACCTCAATCCGTGAAACCCGAGCCACTGTGCCATACGGAACGAGCTTGGCCGTATCCGGCGTTCCGCCTTCGCTGGCTCAGAGGCACGATATGGCCGCGCTGTTGCCCCGCGGTCACGATCGGACGGGATCGCGGCGCGAGCGTGGCCGCGCCGGATCAGCGAGCCCGCACGCGTCGCCCATTGCCGGTGGACAGGGCCGGCGCTGGGCAGGGCGATGCCCTTGCAACGCTCGCGAACGCCGCGCTAGGGTTCGGTCGTGGCCTGACAAGACAGGGTGTCGCACCTGATGCGGCAGCCATTTCGTCGGCGCGCGGTCTGTCCGACGGCTTGCATAGCCGGATGACGGGTCATGGACCCGGGATGCACACCGCACGCGTGGCGCAAGGCAGGTCGCAGGGGGCGGAGGGGATTATGGAAGCGGGCCTTGGCTGGACGGATGATCGCGTAGCTCTGCTGCGGCGACTCTGGGAGGACGGGCAGAGCGCGAGCAAGATCGCCGCGCAGCTCGGCGGCGTCACCCGGAACGCGGTGATCGGCAAAGTCCACCGCCTGGGTCTGGCCGGTCGCGCCCGCGGCGCCGATGAAGCCCCGGCCGCCGCAACGCCCTCGAAGATCGTGGAGATCGAGACCGCCATCGCGGTGGTGGAGACCCAGGCGCCGGAGCCGGTGGCGATCCTGTCGCATCGGCCGGCGCCCGAATTTCCGGCCGCCGCGCCCGCCAAGGAGCCGGTCGCGATTCCGGTGTCTCAGCGGGTCACCATCATGGACCTGCGGGAATCCATGTGCCGCTGGCCGCTCGGGGATCCGACCACGCCGGAATTCCGCTTCTGCGGCGCGCGCTCGATTACCGGGCTGCCCTACTGCACCCATCACGCGGAGATCGCCTACCAGCCCGCCACGGAGCGGAAGCGCGACCGCCGGGTGGCGTCGTTCCGCTGAGCGTCCGGCGCATCAGCGCAGGCTGATTCCCGCCTCGGTCAGAAGTCGGGCGGTGGCGGGGTTGATCCAGGCCGCTGGAACGAGGCCGACGAGGTTCTTGGGCTGGGTTGCCCCGAGATCGGCGCGCGCGATGGCGCGGACGATCTGGTCGGCCAGCGCAGTGTCGAGGTTCGGCCGCGCCAGGACGAAGCTCCACGAGCCCACCGTCTCGATCGGCGCCGATTGCCCGGGGAAGCTGCCCGCCGGCACCGTGAGCCGCCGCATCGCCGCCCCCGGCTGGGCCAGCCGCGCGATGCCCGCCTCCGAAGGTCCGAAGAAGCGGGCGCCACCCGGCTCCCGCGCCAGGGCCTGAAATCCCGGCCAGTCCAGGCCACCGCCCCAGAGCGCGTCGGCTTGTCCCGCCCGCACCAGGGCGGGCCCGTCGCCGGCCCGATCCAGCAGGATCGGACGGATGTCCCGCGCGGGATCGAGGCCCGAGGCGTCCAGCGCGCTGCGCCCCATGACCGTCAGTCCGGAATTGTGGGTGCCGAGCACCACGGCGCGCCCACGCAGATCCGCCACCGTTCGGATCTGACTGCCGGCAGGAACCGCGAACAGGCCGGGCGTCGGGTACATCGGCGCCAGGATGGTCAGGCCGTCAGCCGCGGCGAGGGCCGGATAGGCGTACTCGCCCTGCACGAGGGCCAGGTCGACCTGCCCGTCGCGCAGGAGTCCGATATTCTGCGCCGATCCGCCCGAGTTCCGCGTCTCGATCGTCAGTGTGGCGTCGGCCGTGTGGATCGCCGCCGCGAACGCCTCGCCGAAGGCGGGGAAGCCGCCGCCGGGCGTCGCGGTGGCGAGGACGACCCGCGCCTCGGCCGCGTGGCCGGGGCGAGCCAGCATCAGCCCGAGGCCCGACAGGAGCGCCGCCCGGCGAGTCGGACGTCGGCTTGGCGGGGCACCGGCGCGCCCGCGCGTCATCGGGCCCGGACCTTTGTGCGCCGACTAGCTGGAGAACGAATTTCTATCGCGGCCGGGAAATTCAGCATAGCCGTTCCACCTCCGGCGCTCCTGACTTGCTAAAGCGGAAAGAACTTTCGGCAACGGGACTTAGCCCGATTGCCCCCGCGGCGGCAACGCGATATCGCACCCTCCTGTCCGGCGCCGGACACGGCAGCGCCCGATCGAACCTATCCCGCGCGGGCGGTCCGGACCCGACGTCCGTTCGTCCCATTTCCACGAGCAGGAGTTCCGCGATGGCCGATACCCTCAACGCGCCGCAGAAGGTCGGCCATGGCCGTGTCTACGGCTCGATCACCGAGACGATCGGCAACACGCCGCTGGTCCGGCTGAACCGCTTGCCGAAGGAACAGGGTGTCGATGCCGAGATCCTGCTGAAGCTTGAGTTCTTCAACCCGATCGCCAGCGTCAAGGATCGCATCGGCGTCAACATGATCGACGCGCTCGAGGCGTCCGGCAAGCTTCAGCCCGGCGGCACCCTGGTCGAGCCGACCTCGGGCAACACCGGCATCGCCCTGGCCTTTACGGCGGCGGCCCGGGGCTACCGGCTGATCCTGGTCATGCCGGAGACGATGTCGCTGGAGCGGCGCAAGATGCTCGCCTTCCTGGGCGCCGAGCTGGCGCTCACCCCCGGCGCACAGGGCATGAAGGGTGCGATCGCCAAGGCCGAGGAGCTCCTGAAGGAGATTCCGGGTTCGGTGATGCCGCAGCAATTCTCGAACCCGGCGAACCCTGAGATCCATCGGAAGACCACCGCCGAGGAGATCTGGACCGATACTGGCGGCCAGCTGGACGCCTTCGTGGCCGGCGTCGGCACCGGGGGCACCGTGACCGGCGTCGGCGAGGTGCTGAAGCCGCGCCTGCCGAACCTGAAGGTCTTCGCGGTGGAGCCGGAGGATTCGCCGGTGATCTCCGGCGGCCAGCCGGGCCCGCACAAGATCCAGGGCATCGGGGCCGGGTTCATCCCCGACAACCTCCACACCGACATCCTCGACGGCGTGCTGAAGGTTTCCAACCAGACTGCCTTCGAGACCGCGCGGGCCCTCGCCCGTCTCGAGGGCATCCCGGGCGGCATCTCGACCGGCGGCAACGTGGCCGCGGCGCTTGAACTGGCCAAACGGCCGGACTTCCAGGGCAAGCGGATCGTCACCGTCGCCTGCTCGTTCGCCGAGCGCTACATCTCGTCGGCGCTGTTCGACGGAATCGGCTGAGCGGCCTGGCGCCCGAACATCGCCCTCGCGCCGAAACTTAAATCTGTCATCCCGGGGCCGCATCGCGGATCCCGGGATCCAGACCCACAGGCGCGTCAAGGATCGAGACCGAGCGGGTCTCTGGATGGGCTGCCGCCGGCATACCTTTTCGAGTCCCGGCTCGCCTCTGGTGACTCGAACTGATGGCCGTGAGGCGACGGTCCGGTGCATGGCTCGCCGCCCACAAAGAATGCCAATCCAGACGTGATTGGCCATTAATGAGTTTGCCTTGTTGTCGATAACCGATATTTTCGACCCGTGATTACCATTTTCCAGCCAAAGCCGATCACCTCTACTGAAAATAAGCTTCGATACTGCGCATCAGTTCTCGCATAGGATGGCCTCGGGCCGGCGGAGATCGAGACGAAACCTGCGCGAAGTCGATCTGGATCTTCGTTCATCCTTCCGCTATCGCCGATCGGGCGACCGGAAGGAGATTCTCACATGCGCGGCCTGCTCTGCCTTCTCTGCTGCCTCTGGGCACAGGCGGGATCAGCCCAGGGCTTCGCCGTCCACGACCTGACGCAGGTCACCGAAGCGGCCCGCGCGAGCCTCGGCAGCGGAACATCGGCACAGGCGGAGCCGGAGCATCTCATCCTGACCTGCACGGGCTGCGCGGGCGCACCCTTGGCCGAATTGCAGCTCGGGCGGCTGAGCGACGGCACCGAGCAGCGGGTCCGGTCCGGAAAGACCTCCTTCGGCGCCCTGGAAGCGCTCTGCATCAAGCGAAATCCGGATTGCCGGCTGTCTGGCCTTCCCGCCGGCCCCGCCATCGGCTGGATCACCGTCTACGCGCTCGGAAACGGCGGAGGCGCCACCGCGGTGATCCTGCGCGACGGCGACCTGTTGTCGATCGACGCCCGGGCGACGAGCCGCGGGAGCGCCGAGGATACGGTCCAGCGGCTGGTGCAGACGATCATGCCGCGGATCGTCGGCCCCTGACGTCCGGGTCGGCACCGATCGCGCAACCGACCGTCTCCGCCTCCGTTGTCCCGCGAAGACGCAGAGAGGCGGATGATGACGAATCACGCAGACCGATCGTCGCCGAAGGACAACGTCGCACCTGCCGGCGGCACGAACGCATCGGGATCCGGCGAGATCGGTTCCCAAGCGGGTTCGCCGCGCGAGGACCGCGATAAACCGACGGGCCAGGCCAACCCGCAGCTGAGTGAAGCGATCGATCGCGCCACGGCGGCGGTCGGCCAGGACGACGGGAAGCGCTGATGGTCAGGCCGACGAGCGATTCCGGCACCGTCACCCGCAAGCCCGACGACGCAGTCGGCACACGCGGGGATGCCCCCGCCGGTGGCGGTCGGCAGACCGCCGATCAGGCCGCCATCACCGAGATGGGCACCGGCGGAACGCCGCGCACCGAGCCGAAAGAGGGTTGGGGAAACGCGGGCGAGCCTGGGCGGTCGCCGCCGGCCGTCGGGGGCTCATCGGGTGGGCACTCCGATCAGAAGGCGTCGCGCGGCCCGGCCGAGGACGAGAAGGTCGCGGGCGGGCGCTACCGGGCTGAGCGGGAGAATCGGGAATGAGCGAGCGCGAGGAGACCGGCGCGAAGCCGGAGAAGCCGAAGAACGTCGCGCCCGACGCGGTGAAGGATCCGAACGAGAAGACAGACGGCAAGCCCGGGATGGGGCCGCCGGCTGGCGGGACCCAGCGCGACGAGACCGATCCTGGCAGCAGCTGAGCCGGGGGTGACGCGGACGCGGCGATCGCCGCCGCGCCCGGCGCCGCTCAGACGAGCCGGAACGGGATCGGCTCGGCGGAGAGCCGGACGTCGTCCGGCCGGCAACCCGTTTCGATACAGGCGTAGCGGATCGCGTCCTGGCGGGTCCGGAAGATGCCCCCTGCCCGTCCTCCGGTCTCAACGGCGACCCAGTGGCCGTCGCCATCCTGGCCGACGAGGTAGGAAAGCGGCGCCGGGGCACCGAGCGACCGGACCGGCGGGAGCGAGTTCAACGCGACGGGCATGGAGCTTACGGGGTTCACGCGGACCTCTCGGGTCCGCCATGCCGCGTTACGCGACACGGCATAAGTGTTCGATGGACTCGAGTGCGGCCCACCATAAGGACCGCATCAGCAACCGGGCCTGAGCGCCCGGTTGCCGTCCGTTCACGTCCGGGTGCCCCGGCCGTTCGGCTCAGGCCGCGTTCTCCTTGGCACGCTCGGCACGCTTCCGGTCGTTCGGGTCGAGGACCGCCTTGCGCAGGCGGATCGACTTCGGGGTCACCTCGACGAGCTCGTCGTCCTGGATCCAGGCCAGCGAGCGCTCCAGGGTCATGCGGATCGGCGGCGTCAGGCGGACGGCCTCGTCCTTCGAGGTCGTGCGGATGTTGGTGAGCTTCTTGCCCTTGAGCACGTTCACCTCGAGGTCGTTCTCGCGGTTGTGCTCGCCGACGATCATGCCCTGGTACACCTTCCAGCCCGGCTCGATCATCATCGGGCCGCGGTCTTCCAAGTTCCACATGGCGTAGGCCACGGCCTCGCCCTGGTCGTTGGAGATCAGCACGCCGTTGCGCCGGCCCGGCATCTCGCCCTTGTAGGGCTCGTAGGCCTTGAACAGCCGGTTCATGATGGCCGTGCCGCGGGTGTCGGTGAGCAGCTCGCCCTGGTAGCCGATCAGGCCGCGGGTCGGCGCGTGGAACACGAGGCGCAGGCGATTGCCGCCGGACGGCCGCATCTCCAGCATCTCGGCCTTCCGCTCGGACATCTTCTGGACGACGACGCCGGAATGCTCCTCGCCGACGTCGATCACGACCTCCTCGATCGGCTCCAGCAGCCCGCCGTTCTCGTCCCGCTCGTACACGACGCGCGGCCGCGACACGGCGATCTCAAAACCCTCGCGGCGCATGGTCTCGATCAGGATCGAGAGCTGCAGCTCGCCGCGGCCCGAGACGTAGAAGCTGTCCTTGTCGGCCGCCTCCTCGATCTTGAGCGTGACGTTGCCCTCGGCCTCCTTGAACAGGCGGTCGCGGATCATGCGGCTCGTGACCTTGTCGCCCTCGGTGCCGGCGAGCGGGCTGTCGTTGACGATGAACGACATCGTCACGGTCGGCGGGTCGATCGGCTGCGCCTGGATCGGGGTCTCGACCTGCGGGTCGCAGAACGTGTCGGCGACGGTGCCCTTCATCAGGCCGGCGATCGACACGATGTCACCCGCCTCGCCGATGTCGATCGGCGCGCGCTCCAGGCCGCGGAAGGCGAGGATCTTCGAGACGCGGCCGGTCTCCACGACCTTGCCGGTGCGATCGAGCACCTTGATCGACTGGTTCGGCTTCACCGAGCCCGCGGCGATGCGGCCGGTGATGATGCGGCCGAGGAACGGGTTGGCCTCCAGCAGGGTGCCGAGCATCCGGAACGGCCCCTCCTCGGTCCGGGCCGGCGGCACGTGCTTGAGGACGAGGTCGAACAGCGGCTCGAGACCCACCGACGGGTCGGCCTCCGGGCTGTCGGCCATCCAGCCGTTGCGGCCCGAGCCGTAGAGGATCGGGAAGTCGAGCTGCTCGTCGGTGGCGTCGAGGGCGGCGAACAGGTCGAACACCTCGTTCACGACCTCGTTGATGCGGGCGTCCGGCCGGTCGACCTTGTTGATCGCCACGATCGGGCGCAGGCCGATCTTGAGCGCCTTGCCGACCACGAACTTGGTCTGCGGCATCGGGCCCTCGGCCGCGTCGACCAGCACGATCACGCCGTCGACCATCGACAGGATGCGCTCGACCTCACCGCCGAAATCGGCGTGGCCGGGGGTATCGACGATGTTGACGCGGGTGTCCTTCCAGACGACCGAGGTCGCCTTGGCCAGGATCGTGATGCCACGCTCCTTCTCGAGGTCGTTCGAGTCCATCGCCCGCTCCTCGACCCGCTGATTCTCGCGGAAGGTGCCGGACTGGGCCAGCAGCTTGTCGACGAGGGTCGTCTTGCCGTGGTCGACGTGAGCGATGATGGCGATGTTGCGCAGATTCATGGCGGCCCGAAACGGGTTGTGCCGGCTCCCTGGCGGCCGCGCGGCGCGGCCGTCCGCGCCGGTTCAGGTACGGAGTCGTGGTGGTTGCGTCGCAATATAAGGACACGCGCCCGTCGGCAAGGCCACCGAGGACATGGCGGGGGCGCACAGCCCGAATCGCTGGGGGCAGGCGCGGTCCTCGATCGCGCGTCGGCCGGAACGGCGGGACATCGCCGCTCTCGTGCAGGGCTGCCCTGCACGCGTGCCCGCTGCGGAGATCACCGCCCTATATCAGGACGTGCATGCGCCTCGGCGGCGGCTGCCGCGGCCGCTTCGGGTTGATTTGGATGGAATCGGACCGCTCGGGTACCGTGACGGCGGCGGCACTGTGTCCGGCCGCCGTGATTCGGCTTTCGCCCCACCAGAACGGACTTACGTCGGAAGGACACGATGCGCGCGCTTGAGCCGCGGCTGTTCCCGTACATCTGGCGCTACTCCAAGGCCGATCAGCTCAAGATCTGCGCCGTGGTGTTCGCGTCGCTGCCGTTCTACTTCGCGTCGCTCGACCTGCCGAAGCGGATCGTCAACGACGCGATCACCGGGAAGGCCTTCTCTCACGGCGAGGGAACCGCACCCTTCCTGGAATTGACGGTCCAGTGGCCCGACGCGCTCGGCGGCGGCACAACCCGGCTGTTCGAGGGCTTCCAGCTGGACCGGCTGGAGCTGCTGCTCGGGCTCTCGACGCTGTTCCTGACGCTCGTCCTGATCAACGGCGCCTTCAAGTTCTGGATCAACCTCCAGAAAGGCATCCTCGGCGAGCGGATGCTGCGGCGGCTCCGGTTCCAGCTCTTTTCGCTGATGCTGCGCTTCTCGCCCGAGGCGCAGCGGGAGGTGAAATCCTCCGAGACCGCAACGATCATCCGCGACGAGGTCGAGCCGATCGGCTCCTTCATCGGCGACGCCATCGTGGTTCCGGTGTTCCTCGGCACGCAGGCCGCCACCGCGCTCGCCTTCATCATGATGCAGAACCTGTGGCTCGGCCTTGCGGCCGGCGGCATGGTGGGCGTGCAGATGGTCGTGATCCCGCGGTTGCGGCGCGAGATCATCCGCCTCAGCCGGCGGCGTCAGATCGCCTCGCGCAACCTCGCGGGCCGCGTCGCCGAGGTGCTGGACGGGCTGCCGGCGGTCCTGCTCAACGATACCGGGCGCTGGGAGCGGGCGGAGATCGGCGGCCGGCTCTACAGCCTCTACGACCTGCGCCTGCGGATCTATCGGCGCAAGTTCGCGGTCAAGTACCTGAACAACCTGCTCGCCCAGGTGACGCCGTTCCTGTTCTACGCGATCGGCGGCTACTTCGCGCTGAAGGGCGAACTCGATATCGGCCAGCTGGTGGCGGTCCTCGCCGCCTATCGCGATCTGCCCCCGCCCCTGAAGGAGCTGATCGACTGGGACCAGCAGCGTCTCGACGTCGAGGTCAAGTACGAGACCGTGGCGGCGCATTTCGGGCCGCAGCGCCTGCGGCCGGCCGAGCACGAATCACAGGGGCCGCCGCCCCGGCTCGGCAGTCCGCTCCGGGTGGAAGGCCTGACCTTGCGCGATCCGCAGGGCGGCGCGTCGGTCGAGGTGCGCGATGCCGAGGTGAGCCTGCCACAGAGCCTCGCGCTGGTGCCATCCGGCCCGGTCGCGCAGGAATTCACGCGCGTCCTGGCGGGCCTTCAAACGGCGCCGAGCGGCTCGATCCGGATCGGCGAGCACGACCTGTTCACCCTGGCGCGCCCGGTCCACGCGCACCGCATCGCGTATGCCGGCGTCGAACCGGTCCTGTTCCCCGGAACGTTGCGCGACAACATCCTCTACGGCCTGCGGGTCCGGCCGCTGCGGACGAACGGCCTCGATCTCAGCAAGACCCGGATCAACGAGGCGGTGAAGACCGGCAATCCGTGCGACAGCGTCGAGGATCCCTGGGTCGATTATCGGCGTCTCGGCGTCCGCGATGCCGGGGAGCTGGACGAGCGGCTCGTCGATCTGCTCGGACGGCTCGACCTCGGCGACGACCTGTACCGGTTCGGTCTCGGGGCGCTCAGCTCGGTGGCGCACGACACGCCGGTGGGCCAGCGCATGATCGCGGCCCGGGAGCATCTGCGCGAGCACTTCGCTCGCAAGGGCCTGGCCGACCTGGTGATCCCCTTCGCCCGCGGGCGCTACAACGATCAGGCGACCGTCGGCGAGAACCTGCTGTTCGGCGTCCCGCGCGACCCGAGCTTGAAGGAGCCGCAGCGCCTGGCGGCGACCCCCCTGTTCCGCCAAGCCCTTGAGAAGGTGAAGCTGCTCGACGAACTCGATCGCATGGGCGTCGCGATCGCCAGCAACCTCAAGGACATCTTCGCCGACGTGCCGCCCGGCCACCCGCTGTTCCGGCGGTTCTCGCTGATCACGCCCGACGCGCTGCCGGATTACCTGCGCCGGCTCGCCCGCCTGCCGGCCGAAGGGCGCCTGAGCGAGGCCGACAGCGTCGCCTTCCTGGCGCTGGCCCTCGCCTATGTCGAGCCCCGGATGCGTTTCGGCCTGCTCGACGAGGCGCTCGCCAAACGGATGGTCGGCGCCCGCGGGATCGTGCAGGGCTTCATGCACGGCGACGACGGCTGCGACGTCGAATCCTACGATCCGAACCGGATCAACCCACGCAGCACCGTCCTCGACAACCTCCTGTTCGGCCGCATCGACACGGCACGGATGCACGGCGAGGCACTCATCCAGCAGGAGGCGCGGGCGGTGTTCCGGGAATTCGACCTGGAGCGGCCGATCCAGCGGCGCGGTCTCGAGAAGGACGTCGGCAACCGCGGGCAATTGCTGGCCGAGCGCGTCCGCGTGCGGATCGGCCTCGCCCGGGCGATCCTGCGTGAACCCGAGATCCTGGTGGTCGATCGGGTCGACGAGCACCTTGAGCGCGGCGTCGAGACGCTGCTCGACGTCGCGGGCGCCACGCTGCCCCGCGCCAGCCTGGTGGCCAGCCTCTCGCCGGACGCGGATCTCGCCCGCTTCCCCGCGCGTCTGCCGCTCCGCGATGCCGACACGCGCCTGCGCAGCGCCGCCGAATGACGGAGGCGTGAGCGGCGCACCCGGCGCGCCGGCGGCGGTTTACAGATCATCGCGTGTCCGGCACAGGATGGCGCCCCATGCCCACATCAATGGACGCGACCGCAACCCCGGCCCGGTCGACCGCGAGCCTCGCCGGCCTGCCGCGCGTGGTGCCGCCGCACCGCGCCCCGCCGGAGCGCGAATTGCCGATCCCGGCCTATCTGCGCTCGATCCGCGACAACAGCCTGCGGGGGTTCCCCAAGCGGGCCTACGAGGAGCCGGTGACCCGCCGCGGCCTGCTGGGGCGCTCGAGCTTCATCCTCAACGACCCCGAGGCGATCCGGCGGGTTCTGGTCGAGAATCAGGCCAACTACGCCCGAACCACCGGCACCACCCGCATCCTGCGCCCGATCCTCGGCGACGGGCTCCTGATCAGCGAGGGCTCCGCCTGGCGCCATCAGCGGCGCACGCTCGCCCCGGCCTTCACGCCGCGGGCGATCGACGGGCTGGTCCCGCACATCTCGGCCGCCGTGGACGAGGGCTTGGACCGCATCGCCGAAGAGGCGGCCGCGGGGCCGGTCGACCTGTTCAACGCGTTCTACCGGCTCGCGCTCGAGGTTGCCGGGCGCGCCATGTTCTCGGTGGGCATGGACGAGCACGGCGCGGAGCTGCGCCGCTTCATCGCCGAGTACGCCGAGCGGATGGGGCGGCCGCATCTCCTCGACATCGTGACGCCGCCGGGCTGGCCGGTACCCCTCGACTGGTCGCGGTCACGCTTCCGCCGCCGGTGGATCCCGTTCCTCGACCGGATCATCGCGGCCCGC